>CANONN010000073.1 GCA_947567625.1 uncultured Roseburia sp.
TAGATATACGCGTTCTTACGGACTTTGCAGCGAGTGCAAAGTCCTGAGCTGAACTCTTACAAAAATTGCGCTCCTCCCAAAGCAATCCTTAGCGCTCTCTCCTTACCTTACAGAACTTTTGTCGTCCACTTGGCGCAGTCCCACACTTCCCCGACGATATCCCCGTAAAACTCCGGCTCATGGCAGATTAAGAGCATACTGCCGCGGTATTCCTTGAGCGCCCGCCGCAGCTCTTCCTTTGCGTCCACATCCAGATGATTGGTCGGCTCGTCCAACAGCAGGATGTTGGTGGTGCGGTTCATCAGCTTACAGAGACGCACCTTGGCCTGTTCCCCGCCGCTAAGCACCCGCACCTGGCTTTCGATATGCTTGGTGGTCAGGCCGCAGCGGGCCAAAGCCGCCCGGACTTCGTACTGGGAAAAAGCCGGAAATTCTTCCCAGATTTCCTCGATGCAGGTGCGTTTATTGTCGCCCTTGATCTCCTGCTCAAAATAGCCGATTTCCAGATTCTCTCCGAGCTCCACACTGCCGCTTAAAGCGGGAACCAGTCCCAGTATGCTCTTTAGAAGCGTTGTCTTTCCAATGCCGTTGGCGCCGGTCAGCGCAACCTTGTGGCCGCGCTCCAGTGAGACGGACAGCGGTTTGGACAACGGTTCCTCATAGCCGATCACAAGATCTTTGGTCTCAAACACATATTTGCCCGGCGTCTTGCCGAGCGGAAACGAAAATTCCGGCTTGGGACGTTTTGCGGCAAGCTCGATCACATCCATCTTGTCCAGCTTTTTCTGTCTGGACATCGCCATATTCCGGGTGGCTACCCTCGCCTTATTTCTCGCCACAAAATCTTTTAATTCGCTGATTTCCTGCTGCTGTTTGCGATATGCCGCCTCCAGCTGGCTTTTCTTGACCTCGTAGACCTCCCGGAACTTATCGTAATCTCCCACATAGCGGTCAAGCCGCTGGTTTTCCATGTGATAGACAATATTGATCACTTCGTTGAGAAACGGAATATCGTGGGATATCAGGATAAACGCATTTTCATAGTCGAGCAGATAGCGTTTGAGCCAGGCGATATGCTCGGCGTCCAGATAGTTGGTGGGCTCGTCCAGCAGCAGGATATCCGGTTTCTCCAACAAAAGCTTTGCCAGCAGCACTTTCATGCGCTGGCCGCCGCTTAAGTCTGACACATCGTGCTCCATGCCCAAATCAATAAGCCCCAGCGCGCGCGCCACCTCCTCCACTTTGGCGTCGATCGTGTAGAAGTCATGCATCGCGAGCGAATCCTGAATCACGCCCAGCTCTTCCATCATCGCTTCCATCTCTTTTTCCTCTGCCCCGCCAAGCTTGTCGCAGATTTCATTCATGTGGGCTTCCATATCAAACAGCCAGGCAAACGCCGATTTTAAGACGCTCTCGATCGTCATTCCCCTCTGCAAGGTGGAATGTTGGTCGAGATAGCCCACCCTGACATTCTTCGCCCACTCCACCTTGCCCTCGTCCGGCATCAATTGGCCCGTGACAATATTCAAAAACGTGGATTTCCCCTCGCCGTTGGCGCCGACCAGACCGATATGCTCCCCCTTCAACAGACGAAAGGAAACATCATCAAAAATCGCGCGGTCGCCAAATCCATGTGTCAAATGTTCTACATTTAAGATACTCATGCCTAACCTTCCTTCCCTCCATTCAAAGAGTGCGCGCTCCTACTTTAACACCAAAAAATACAACAGCACCAGCGCGCCAAGTCCAATCCGATACCAGCCGAACGGCTTAAAATCATGCTTTCTGATATACCCCAGCAAAAACCGGATCACCACAATCGACACCAAAAATGCGCTCGCCATCCCGGCAAGTAAAATTGTCCACTCGCTCCCGGTCAGAGAAAAACCAAAATCAAGCAGCTCCAAAAGGCTCGCGCCCAGCATGACCGGAATCGCCAGGATAAACGTATACTCGCTGGCCGCCTTTCTCGACACGCCAAGGAGCAGTGCGCCGATAATCGTGGCGCCGGAGCGGGAAGTCCCCGGAAACGCCGCCGCCAGCAGCTGAAAAATACCAATCAACGCCGCGATCTTCCATGTGATATCCGTCATCTCGGCGATGCTGCTCTCCGGCCGCCTGCGGCTTTCCACGACAAGGAACGCCACGCCAAACACAATCAGCGCGATGGCGACACAGACCGGATTGTAAAAATACCGGTCACACAGATCATCCAAACCCAGCACCACAAACACAACGGCGGGCAGACAGGAAACCACAATCTTAAACCACTGCACGATAATCGTCATGTCGATACTGACCGGCCCCAGAGCCACATACTGCTGCCCGCGCCGCGCGGCCGCCGCAGAAGCAACCGGCGCCCCAGTCGTCCTGCCACTGCCCGCGCCGGCATTTTTAGTCAGCACAAACGGCCAGATCTGGCTCCAGAACAACACGACAACCGCCAGGATTGCCCCGAGCTGAATCACCACAAGAAACATATTCCAAAATTCTACGGAGACATCGAGCGACAAAAACTCATTTACCAAAATCATATGTCCCGTGCTGCTGATGGGAAGCCACTCCGTGATTCCCTCCACAATACCAAAAATAATCGCTTTGATCAATTCCAACATCCCAAAAACTCCTTCCCGGTAACTATTTTGCCTGGCTTCCTAGTTACCTTTCCTGTCATGTCCCTATCACGGCTGCATTTCCCCTTTGCGCTCTGTCAGACAGGCCGCGTTCTGTCACGAAACCCGCACCCTCTTACAGGCCGCGACTCTCTTTCGTGTTTTAAGCCAGATTGAGCAGCTTTTTGGTTCTCTTGTACACATGGGCATAGGCCGGGAATAAAAATGCATCGGCAAAAATCCAGGCAATCGGATTGGCGATACAGGCCGCCACAAAACCAAACTTCGGCACAAACGCAAATCCCACCAACGTCCGCGCAACCATCTCAAAGACGCCCGCTAGAATCGCAAACTTGCTGTAGCCCATTCCCTGAATCAAAAAGCGCACGATATTGACAAACGCCAGCAAAATGTAGGCGGCGCTGTTGAACAGTAAAAAGATGCGCACATCCGCGATGACAGCGGCTTCGCTGCTCTCCACAAAAAACATGGCAAGCTCGTCGCTGGCAAAAAACAGCACTGCAAAAGCGAGCACGGAGTAGCCGATGCCGAGAATCGAGCAGGATTTCAAGCCGCTTCCTATGCGCTCCAACTTTTTTGCCCCCACGTTCTGCCCCGCATAGGTCGCCATCGTGGAGCCGAGCGCGTCATAGGCACAGCAGAAAAACATACTGATTTTACCGCCTGCCGTCATGGCCGCCACGGCGGCGGAGCCAAGCGTATTGACCGCGCTCTGTAAAATTACGCTGCCGATCGCAGTGATCGAATACTGCAGCCCCATCGGAATCCCCATGCCGCAAAGCGTGCGCATATGGGAAAAATTCACCCTTCTCTCCTCTTTCTCAGTATGTAAAATCTCAAACCGTTTCATACTGTAGACCACGCAGCCAACGCCGGAGAGCGCCTGTGAAAGGACCGTCGCCAGCGCAGCCCCCGCCACTCCCATATGAAAGTTGAGAATGAACACCAGATCGAGCACGATATTGATAACGGAAGCCAGCGTCAGAAAGACTACCGGCGTCTTACTGTCACCCATCGAGCGGATAATGCCCGAAACCAGATTATACAGATAGGTCACGGGGATTCCGGCAAATATGATAACGATGTAAATATACGCGCCGTCGATAATGTTGTCGGGCGTGTGCATCCACTGTAAAATCGGACGGCAGAACAGCACCGTCACAAGCGTCATCACCACCGCAAACACCGCCGACAGATACACTCCGTTTACCATAAACTCACGCATGCCCCGATGATCGCCGGCGCCGAATTTGTGTGACAGCGGTATGGCAAAACCGTTGCACACGCCCATACAAAAACCGATGACCAAAAAGTTAAGCGATCCGGTTGAGCCCACGGCCGCCAGCGCATCGACTCCCAGATAGCGCCCCACGATCAGCGTGTCCACCAGACTGTAGAACTGCTGAAACAAATATCCGAATAAGAGCGGCACCGAGAAGCCCAAAATCAGCTTCATCGGCGAGCCCTGTGTCATATCCTTCGTCATTTTAAACCTCCATGTCAGAGCAGTGTACTGCGATGACACGCGTCGAGAATATTAAATTCTCGGCTGCGAGCCAGGCACATCCCCGGCTCTGACTCAAATTTTGCTCCTCAATTTTTGCTCCTCAATTTATTTCTTCAAAATCGAACGGCAAACGTTTAAATTTCCCCGCAGTGTCTGTCAAAAACGTCAAAGAAACTGTCGGTTTTAATCTCCCCGCCAAGATCAAGCTCCACCGCCTCCCACACGTCTTGATTAAAACTGGAAGACAGCGTGGACATCAGGGCGTTGTACGCATCGTCAAAGGCTTCTTTTTCCCTTTTCTCCACGATATTGGATTTATTTGCTTCCGTCAGCTCCTCGTTATATTTATTCAGACACTTGATAAAATAGTACCCGTTTTCCGTCCCAATCCGTCCCGAGATTTCATTATTATCGAGCTGGAACGCCACTTCCTCCACTTCCGTCGGCAGATCATCCCTAGAGACGGTCACCTGAATCGTGGGAAGCTCATTATAGTTGTTGGCAATCGCCGCAAAGTCTTCCTTGTTGCGCAGCCGCTCACTCACCTCGTCCGCCTTTGCGCTGCTTGTGACATAGATCTGCTGCAATTCCATCACGCGCGCCTCGTCGTCGCTCACCTCTTCATTGACGCTCTCCGTGAGAAAATGATAGATCTTCTGCGCCAAGGCATAATGCTCATAATATACTGCGATATCGCTCTCGGATACCTCCAGATACTCGCACTCGGCCTCCGAGAGAGAAGCAAAATACTCGCCGGCCGCGTTCTTCACTTTTCCCCGCTCCTCCTCCGTAAGCGTCATCTCCTGCGATTCCGCCAAAAGATCCATCCCGTATATCCTCGTCAATTCCTCGAGCGTCACATTGCGGACATATTGTTCGAGCGAATCCTCCCCGAAGTCATGCTCCCACAGGTCAATCCCGTATGCCACGCCGTAGATATTTTGATAATTGGCCAGATACACTTTAGCCTCTTTTACGTCGCAGGAGAACTTACCGATCTTAAAGACCTGCTTGCTGCCGATCGTCCCGGAGACAATGATATGGCTGTTTCCGAACTGGCACCCTGTCAAAAACAGCATCAAACACAACGCTGCTACCGCTATTTTTTTCTTCATTCAAATACCTTATCCTTATTAAACCTCCACGATCAGATACCTGCCGTCCGGCAGCGCAAACACTTCCTCCGCTTCCAAAAGCTCTTTCACGCTCATCCCGGAAGTGTCCACGCCCGCCTCCTTAAAATAGGCCGTCACCTCTTTCTGATTCCGACAGACGACCGCCATGCAATCCTCCAAAAACTCCTGCGCTTCCTCTCTTGTCTCCGCAATCGGTTCCCGCAGCAGCCTCGTCTGATGTTTTAAAAAATAATCCAAACACACCGAATCAAACATGTTCTTCTCCCTGCCATTCATACCAGTCGATACCCATTCCCTTAAGCTCCCGGTAAAGCGAAGCGATGGGAAGACCGACTACGTTATTGTAATCTCCCTCAATACCTCTCACATATACGGCGCATTTTCCCTGAATCCCATAGGCCCCCGCCTTGTCCATTGGCTCCCCGGTGGCAATATAACGGCGTATCTCGCCCTCGTCCATATCATACATGCTAACGCTTGTCCGCTCGCAAAAGAC
Organism: uncultured Roseburia sp.; assembly: GCA_947567625.1. GTDB lineage: Bacteria > Bacillota > Clostridia > Lachnospirales > Lachnospiraceae > Roseburia. The sequence goes on from CANONN010000073.1 coordinate 5,773, forward strand.
ACGCTCCTCCGCCCGGCCGGACGCGGATAAAAATGAATCACTTCGTGATTCTTTGCAAGTTGCTCCGCAACTTGAGAATGGATGCGTCTGACGGCGCAATTTGCTATAAAGTAAAAATACGAGCGCCACGCCGGTGTACACCTCATGCGTGCTGCCGGAGAGCATGGAGAGCATACGGAACGCGTCTTTCTCATCTTTGGGCTTGCCCAGAATCTGTTCTCCTGCCGCCACAACGGTGTCGGCGCCGATAATCAAAATATCCTGCGGCGTCACACCTGCCTCATGTCTGGCATGGTACGCCTTTATTCTGCCCGCCACCTCTCTGGCTTTCGCGGCGGCAATTTCCATGACAACCTCCGCCGGGGCGGCCTTCGTCGCCACTTCCTCGCCCTGCGCCGGGCATATCTCAAAACGAATCCCTGCCTGCTCCAACAATTCTTTTCTGCGCGGAGAGGCAGAGGCCAATATGATCTGTCCCATTTTTACCTCTATTTGTGCTTTTTATGTGCTCTATCAACCTTATACCATATTTCGCTGCACAATCCAATCCCACAAACCTTTCCATTTGCTTCGGTGCGGCATAGTACATCTTAACATGTGAACATGTTTCACGTTAGCGCCCCTCGACAAAAGCCTTAGACGTACGCTTCACCTTACCTGCCATATCCAAAAATATCCTCTCTGCCCATGGAAAAGAGCTCATCCAACAGCAGAAAGTTCTCTTCCCCCGAGAGGCTATGGTCAAAGTGGCTCTCCGGGTCCGCCGCCGTCCACTCTCTGATCACCCTCGACTCCTGCCCGCTCTCCTGTCTGATATGAGTAAAAATCTTCGGCTCCTCAAAATAGGAAAATAAGATATCCTCATGCAGGGCAATCGACTGATAGCGGTCGCCCTCTAAAAGTCCCTCCGAGACAATCGCCTGATGATAGTAGACATAAGAAAATAATTTGTCCGGCAAAAGGTAGGCGATCCTGCCCCGGCGCTTCTTTTTCTCGGTCCGAATCCATTGTTCTACCGTCGTTGGCACGGCGTGATAATAGATGTGATACATATAAGCCCAGGGCGCAAACGAGCCGTCCTTCCCCGGCCAGGGTGCAAGCAGCCGGGAAGTTTTCGGAAAAAGCTGCCAGGGCTTTATCGTTTTGACGATCGCCTCGTAATACAAAAACAGCATCCTGCCATGCGGATACATCGCCACAGTGAGACAATCTTCTTTTGCAATCGATTCTCTTACGACCGCCGCGTCTTCCCGCAGCGCTTCCCGCAACGTATCCTCCGCGACGTCCGGCTTAAGAGACGCACGGTAATGATTTCTGATAATCACGCTCTCTCCCTCCAATTTCATTTCCGTTCAAAAAGATATTTTCTTAACTCCCTGTCTTTGCCCTGATACTTATCCATACCTTGAAACACTAATTGAAAACCGTTCTTTTCTAACACTTTATGGGAAGCGGCATTTTCTTCCAAAACAATGCCATATATTTTATCAAGCCCAAGCATCTCCATAATCACCGGCAAAAATGCTTTTACCGCTTCCGTTGCATATCCGTTGCCTGTATATTGCTTTGCTATATGATATCCGACTTCAAATCCCTCTTTTAACGGACATGCCTGGACATATCCGACATTTACGTTCTCATTCGTAATAATTGGATATACAAATGGCCCTTTGGGATTATCATAGGACGCGATCAGCCATTTTAGCGTTTTCTCGGCGTCTTCTATGGTCTCGCATACCTCATCCGGCACGAAGCGTCTATTGTCAGCGTCTACCGAGTTTTTCTGATAATCACTGCACATATCCATCGTTAATTCTGTGATTTGAAATCTCTCTGTTTGTATATACACGATCGTATTCCTCCATAATCTACCGCGAACAGCGAAACAACAGATCTTCCCAGCGGCGGTCCACCTCATCCTGAAACTGCCGGATCAAGTCCTCGTTCCCGGGCCGAAACAGATGGGCAAATCTTCCCTGCGGGCGCAAAAACTCCTCAATTGGCAGCTTTCGCTTGGGCTCGTAGTTAAGCACCCACCTGCCGTTGATGACCTCGAACAGCGGCCAGTAACAGGTTTCCACCGCCAGCCTGCACAGCTTCATCAGATCGGGCGTATCGTAGCGCCATCCTCTCGGACACGGCGCCATAATATTCAAAAATGCCGGTCCCTCCGTGTAGATGGCCCGCTCGGCCTTGGTGTGCAAATCCTTAAAATTGCCGATAAACGTCGTCTGCGCCACATAGGGAACTCTGTGCTCGGCAATGATCGCCGCCAGGTCCTTGCGGTACTGCGCTTTGCCGCTTGACGCGCTGCCCACCGGCGTTGTCGTCGTATCCGCAAACTGGGGCGTCGCGGAGGAGCGCTGAATCCCCGTATTCATATAAGCGCCATTGTCATAGCAGACATACACCATATCGTGCCCGCGCTCCATGGCGCCGGACAGAGATTGAAACCCGATATCATAGGTGCCGCCGTCGCCGCCAAATGTTATAAATTTATAATCGTCCTTTAATTTCCCACGCTTCTTTAACACGCGATAGGCCGTCTCCACGCCGCCCATCGTCGCGCCTGCATTTTCAAAGGCATTGTGAATATAGCTGTCCTCGTAGGCGGTGTAGGGATACATAAAGCTCGAGACCTCCAGGCATCCGGTCGCATTTCCGATCACCGCGTGATCGCCCTCGTGCAGAGCGCGCAACACCCCCCGCACCGCGATCGTCCCGCCGCAGCCCGCACACATCCTGTGCCCCGGCGCAAGGCGTTCCGGGCGGCTCATCACCTCTTTAAAATTATATTGATTGTTGTCCATCATTTCCTCCATCGCTCCAAACACACTTTCATTTATGCCGACGATATCATCATTCCGTAAAACTCTATTTATGGGCGGTCGCCGCTCCTTACGCCGATATACTGATACTGCGGCACAAAAGCGCCGCCGGTTACAAGCCGCTCCATCTTTTCAAAGACCTCGCATGCATCCTGAACCCGGAAATCCCTGCCGCCGAGCCCATAGATAAAATTTCTCGCCTGCATCGTATGTCCGGCGTAAAAGAGCGCGGCCGCCACCTCGGACCCGAGCGGCCCTCCGTGGGCGCTAAAGCTGTCGGCGCGGTCTAAAATAGCCACGCCCTTCACATGCTGCAGCGCCTGTGCAATCTCCTGCTCCGGGAACGGGCGGAAGACGCGCAATTTTAGCAGGCCGACTTTTTTGCCCGCCGCGCGCAGCGAATCGACCGCCACTTTCGTCGTCCCCGCCGCCGAGCCGATCATGACAATCGCATAGTCGGCGTCACTGAGACGGTATGCTTCAAAAAAACCGTAAGAGCGGCCGCAAAGCGCCGCAAATTCCTCCGCCACCGATAAAATCACCTCTTTGGCGTTTTGCATGGCCAACGTCTGCGCCATCTTCGTCTCCATATAATAGTTGGATACCGCGTAAGGGCCCACAGCCATCGCCTCTTTGGCATTGAGCAGATAATGCTCCGGCTCATATGCGCCGACAAACGTTTTGACCTCATCGTCCTCCAAAAGCTCTATATTTTCCACCGCATGGCTGGTGATAAATCCGTCCTGGCAGATCATGACCGGCAGGGAAACATCTTTATGCTCCGCGATGCGGTACGCCTGGATAAAATTGTCATATGCCTCCTGGTTATTCTCCGCGTAGATCTGAATCCAGCCGGAGTCCCGGGCGCCCATGCTGTCGGAATGGTCACAGTTGATATTGATCGGTCCGCTTAAGGCGCGGTTTACCAGCGCAAGCACGACCGGCAGGCGGTTGGATGCGGCCACATAGAGCTCCTCCCACATCAGCGCCAGCCCGCAGGAGGACGTCGCCGTCAGCGCCCGCGCTCCGGCTGCACTGGCCCCGATTGCCGCGCTCATGGAGCTGTGTTCGCTCTCCACCGGGATAAACTCCGTGTCCATTTCGCCGTTCGCTATGTAGGCAGAGACATACTGTGGTATTTCGGTCGACGGCGTAATCGGAAACGCCGGCATAACGTCGGGGTTGATCTGTTTGATTGCATAGCTCACGGCCTCATTGCCGGATAATCTCTCTCTGATCGCCATCGCTACTGGCCCTCCCTCATCGTGATCGCACCGCAGGGACATACGTTCGCACAAATCCCGCACCCCTTGCAGTGATCGTAATCAAACGCTTGGCGCCTGCCGTCTGCCACGGGAATACTGCTGTCCGGGCAGACCGGGACACACAGCAGGCAATGCGTACATTTTTCGTCCTCAAATACCGGGGTTGTGGTTCTCCACTCTCCGGTCTGGAATGCTTTTGAAGTGCCCGAGCCATAGATTTGATTTCCTTTTGTCAAATCCTGCCAGGGACTTTTTTCCGTAATCTTTGTCACATCCGTTGCCATAGTTCCTCCACTATCCTTTTATCTCATCAAATACCATGCGAAGCGCTTTCATATTCCCCTCGATCACATCCGGTTTCTTGGCAAATTTATGACGGTAAGACGCCTCCATCTCCCGCAGGAACGTTTCACGGTCGATCACCCCGCTGATCGCTACGATCGCCGCCAGCATCGGTGAATTGGGGAAATATTTGCCGAGCGCCGCCATGGATATCCGCCGCGCGTCCACGGTAACCACCCTGCCCTTATAGCCGCGCAGATGCTTTTTGATCTCCTCCGCCGAAGCTGACGAGTTGACGACGAGCGCGCCCTTTTCGCTAAGCCCGGCGGTCACGTCCTGCGACTCTAACAGTGTTTCGTCCACAACCACCACATAATCCGGTTCATATATATTGGAGTGTACACGAATCTCCTCATTTCCGATGCGATTGTACGCGGTAATCGGAGCGCCCATGCGCTCCGGTCCGTATTCCGGGAAACCCTGTACATATTTACCCGTGCTAAAGCACACGTCTGCCAAAAGCAGCGCCGCCGTCTTAGCTCCCTGTCCGCCTCTTCCGTGCCAGCGGATCTCCACCGTATTTTTCATTTTCATGACCAAACCTTTCCATGCGATTGCGCCGCAGCGGACTCCTGTGCAAATGCCTGTCCGCCGGCAGGGCGCTTCTTCCGTTCAAAGGTAACAGCTCAGCCTTCGGCATCCCTGTTACGTTCAAAGTGCAATGGCTGCACGTAATCGCGCAAACACTATAAGTATAGTAAAACAACGGTTCACAATCAAGAGGGAAACGAAAAATATTTGGGGCAAAGGCGAAAAATGTTTACGGCAAACATACGGCTACATCGGTTTTAAGTTTTGATTGAGCCGCTCCACCATCCAGGCGATTCGCTTCTCTCTGCCGGCGTCCGTCTTTGCGTCCAAATACGCGCGCGTATAGGTTTTCTTTACCGACAAAGACATGGCCCGAAAATTTGTGCAGGCGGGCTCGTATGCCGCAAGCAGGGCCGTTAAACGGGCAATCTGTTCCTCTGTGATCTCCGTGGGTTTCGGCGCGTCCCACTGGCCGTTCTTTTTTGCTTCCTCTATTTTCTTTCTGCCAAAATCGGTCATAAGCCCCCGCTCTTCCAGGCTTTTGACCAGCGCTTTATTTTTCTCTGACCACTTGCTCTTTCCCCTGCGCATGGAAAAATATTTTTTATAAGCCGTCTCGTCGATGCTTTGCATCTGTCCGTCAATCCAGCCAAAGCAGAGCGCTTCTTCCAGCGCTTCCCCGGCTTTTATCGTCTTGGGCCCTCCCGCCTTGCCAAACAAAAGCCAGACGCCGTCGTTCGACAGACAGTGCGCAAAAAGCCATGTCCGAAATTCTTCTCTGTCGGCAAATTCCAAAAGTTCGCTCATCGTGCGCTTCTCCTTTCCGTCTCCCTGCTCTGACACATGCCGGCGTATCAGAGCAGTTTACAACCGCGGACAAGTTACTATATACCGCTTAAAAGGCCGCCCCTAGCAACGTTGTCCGCGGGAACCGGTTTTTCGTAACTGTTCCGCCTTCGGATTCCCTGCTATTCGGCAATACTGGCTGCTAACTGCACAGCAGGTGCGCAGTTGCAGGCTAAACTGTTACGTTTTTTCATGTACTTAAAGTATCGTATCATGGAGGAATTGTCAACTCCTGCCCAAAATCATGACGGGACCGGAGATCACTTCCCTTGCCACATATAAAATACTGTCTGCCCGGGCGGTCATGGTCCACTTTACCAACGTCATTTCTCCGCGCTCGATCTCAATACAGGTAATGGAGCGCGGGTGGACACAGCTCCCGGTATTGTAATAGAAAGACGGCTCTTCCGGCAGCACCGGGCGGTGCGTATGCCCTGTGACTAAAATATGCCGGTGTTCTTCGGCCCAGTTTCGCAGACTTGCTTCACACCGCTCCTTGACCTGATAATTCTTGGCGGCGCTGGTGGGGTCTAAGAATCCCAGATTTTCCAGGGGACTCCAGAAATACCGCACCAGAAAGCGGGCGATGGGCCAAAATGTCGAGTTTAACAGGCTGGCCTGATGGCCGTGCGTCAAGTACAGTGATTTCTCCGGCATGGAATCGGCGTACAAAATCACAGCCTCCAGAAAGGCCGGGTTTTTCTTGCGGACCATGTTATGGTTGCCGTAGATGAGATGAAGACGGTCTCTTTCTTCAAACCGGGCGAGCATACAATAAACATCCTCGTGAATCTCGGTGATATTGCGCAGCTTACGATTTTCCCACAATTCTTCCCCGTCCCCCAGTTCGATATAAGTAAACCCATTCCGATAATAGTACTCGAGCGCCGCGAAATACAAATGCTGGTTTTTTAAAAAGTTGTCGGAAGAGGTGCCCACCCCCCTGTGGCAGTCGCTGATGAGCACATACCTGGAACACTTGTGAAAGGGCAGCACCAGCGCCTGGGCAAAGGCACGTTCCAGACGTTTGTTGGTACTCATGATTTCTCTCTTTTGTGCGGTCTGCATCTCTTGCAGCACTTTGGCCGATGACAGCCGTTTTTCTTATGGCATCGCCTGTGGCAGCGGCGCAGACGCATCAGCTTGCGGAAACAGAACGGAATATAATAATAGAGAAACAAAATCCGGTCCTCAGTGCAGACAAACGGTCTGGTAATCCACACAAACAAGCGGCAGTACATGTGATTTAAGCACTGCGACAGCCAGCGGTGGAACCGGGTAAACGGCCCGTAGTGCTCCGGCAGGGGCCTGTGGAACGCAAAGGTCACACAGCAATTCTGCACGGTGACAAGTTCCGCCGGATAGCCCGCGCGGCATAAGCCCTCGTGAAATGCCTCCAGCATTTCCGCATCGGGAAAACAGATCGACGCCTTTAAGCAAAGCCCCGAGGGGCGGGAAAAAACACCCGGCAGAAAAGCGGTCAGCCACCAATGTCTCTCGGATAATGAGACAAAGTCGCCGTTTTCCTCATACAGCTCCATCGAACAGGGCAGCATTTCATCCTCTTTTGCCGCATGGAACAAAGCCGTGCGATATTCCGACTCCGTCAGCAGCCTATCGGCGTGATAAATGCCGATCTCGGCGCCGGTGTTGATTCCGTACTGGCCTTTCCAGAACTCGATCAGCCATGTTTTGCCACAGTAATTGAAATAGACCGGAAGAGCGTCGAACACCATCTGGAAACGGGGCGCCATGTAATCGTAGAGCCATGTGTAGCCGGCGGCTTTCTGCCAGGCGTCGACGGTAGAGGAAAAGTAACCGCAGCAGCAGTGATAGGCATAGCCGAAAGGCTCCGCCAGCTCCTCCACGATAGAACACTTCTCACACTTATCCATGCACTCGATTTTGCAAATGATTTTTTTCCTGCGAAAATGTCCGATGATAATCCCCAAGAGGGCTAACAACAGTAAAATAAACAGAGCAGCATACATAATATTTAACCTACCATTCTATGTTATTTTGCTCTATTATATGCTGCTTGCGTGAAAGGTTTCCTCCGGCAAGGTCTGGTTTCCTATAAAGTAAAAACCTCCGCTGCCCGGCTGCCCGGGAAACGGAGGTAAAACGTTTTATAAAAGCTTATGCATTTTTCCTGCCCTAGTTACTCGGCCTGCTGCTCGTTCAGTCCCATCATAACCGCATGAATCTCAGTCCAGTCGTCGCCGCTCAAATATCCGTTTTGACAGTCTACTTGGTACGTCTTTTCCACGGGCGCCTTGTTTTCTGCCTGTGATTCCAGCCCGGCGATCTTGGCCAACACAACGTCTGCCAGAGACTGGTTGAGTGTGATTATCTGTGATTCCGTGAGGCTTTCGATATCTGTACCCTCATATTTTGCAAGCACCTCGTTTACCGCTTCATCAATCGCCGAGGTAATGACATCAAAATAATTGGTGGGAATCAGCTCTAAGGTCACAGTGCCTGTCATATCGTCCTCGTTCATCGCGATCTCTTTGATATTCCACTGTACTTTCTTTAAAACCTCCGCGGCAATGCTGTCATAATTCTTGGTGACATTGTAGCCCAAATCGTCATAGTTCATATAAGCGTATTGCATGATGGCCGAAGCAAAATACGATACGGCGGATTCGTGCAGCTCCTTTGCGGTGTCGTCATCGCTGTAATACTGGGTGTATGTATCAAAATCCCCATAGTAGACCGCTTTCATCGCGGCATCAATATAGCGGCGGGTGCTCTCCTCTCCCCCCTCTATATTTAGAAACGTGGAATAGTTATTTTCATCGTTCAACAGACTGTATTCGACATTTGCCAGGGGATCGATCGTATAGTCGTTGTCAAAAATACCGATGGTGGCCGCGCAATTCCAGTTGTCTGTGGTGTTAAAATGATAGGACGCTTTGATAAATCCGCTCTCACTGTCGTCCCACTCATCGGCCGCCGTATACGTTTCCTGAAGCTCGGCTGGCTTGCTGTGCTTGTAAATGCCGGCCGGCAGCACGAGATCGGCGTCACTGGCCGACACATAGAGATAATCCACCAAGCATTTGTCGACTGTGAGGTTTTCCTGTGAAACATTATACGCGCTGACTCTCACATAATGTTCGCCGTCCTCACTGAATAATTCAAACGAAGTGCTGTTGTTGCCGGGTTCCAATTCAAATTCTTCCACATTTTCATAGCTGTTGGAAATATGGAAGCCGTTGTCCAAAAAATCGGATACCTGCATCGGAAATGTGTACACCTGACCGTCGATCACGATCTGGCCGCTGCGGATATCTTCGGAAATCATGGCCGCTCCCGCCTCCACCCACGCGGTGTCGTCTTTTTTTCCCGGCAGGCCGCTGCAGGCCGTAAAGCCGGCCATAAGCAGCACACCAAATGATACGAGTAATGCTTTCTTCATAAAAATCCTCCTTAAGATATAACATTTAAAAACTGAAGTCAGATCGTATAACCAATCTGCATACAAAAAAGTTTACACACGTTAATAGAAAAAGTCAAGCTGTTACGCTACTTCACACTCAATCTAAATAACGATTCAGCCTTCGGCTTCATAGTTACGGAATCCGGCTCATTTAAAGTTTG
>CANONN010000074.1 GCA_947567625.1 uncultured Roseburia sp.
CTTTGTACTGTTTACCACCTGTTGCAATAATTGCGTACATATGGCACCTCCTATTTATCATTACTCGCCAGTTATGGTGCTTTCAAACATCACGCGGCATAGTTTGCATACCAGCATATCAACGCGCGAAACCGATGTTTGTAAGACTTTCTTACCTCACTGTGCGGCATACCGTGTAAGTATAGCATGTCACAAATCGAATGTCAATCGTTTTTCCCAATTATTTCATACAGCCGAAGGCTGAACGTAACAGGGCAGCTTGTCCGAACTGTTACGGCGAAACGGTTACTGCCTTATTCTGTCTTAAAGTAATCAATGCTCTTTACCAGCTGATCTGCGATGCCTCTTAGCTCCATCGCACTCTCGGATATCTGTTCAAAGGCTCCCGCCACATGTTCGGTTGCATGATAGGTCTGCCTGGTGCTTGAGGCATTATCCTGGGCGATCTCGGAAAGGCCGCCCACGGCATCGACCACTTCATTGCGCGAGGTTTCGAGGCGGGAGGTACTCTTTTTAATCTGTTCGATGCTTTGAATCGAGTGGTCGATTTTCTCGAGCACTTGTGTGACAATGGCCTGTGTATTTTGCATACTTTCATTTTGGCTGCTGATGACTGACTGCATTGTGCGCATGATCTCCACGGCTTTTTCGGAATCTTCGCGCAAAACATCTGATATCTCCTCGATCTCCTGGCTGGACTGGTTGGACTGTTCCGCCAGCTTCTGAATCTGGCCTGCCACGACCGCAAAACCTCTGCCGCGCTCTCCTGCGCGCGCCGCCTCAATATTGGCATTGAGGCTTAACATATCGGTTTCCTCGGCAATCGACGTGATAAACGCGGTGGCTTTCTGAATCTTTTGTACCGATTCGTTGGTGCGGTTTGTCTGCTCCTGCACATGGTCAATGGAGGTTTCCACCTCCTCGTTGATGGCCCGCAGCCTTGCGATCGTTCGCACCGCCTCCTGGCTGGAAAGCTGCATCTCTTCTGCAATCTGATTCAGCAGGTCCACTTCATGTGAGGTTTGAGAAATATTTTCACCGATACAAGACATATGCTCGGAAGTGTTCATAGAATTTTCTGCCTGACGGTCGGAGGAGTCGGCTATCAAATTTACGGCGTTTTTGACCTCCTGCATGGTGCGGTTGGTATCCTGCGCCGTGGTTCCAAGCGTATAGGACGCTTCCACCAAATGTTGGGCATTTTGGGCGATCTTTTCAATGGTAGTCTTGATCTGACTGCTAAGGTTGGCCGTGGCGCGGGAGAGCTCCCCGATCTCATCCGGCCGGTTTTGCTGTTTTTCCGGTATGTAGGTGTTTAAGCTGCCGTTTGCGACTTTTTGTAATACATGGATACTTGATTTTAAGTCTCTGCTGATGGAAGACGCGATCAAGAAAGCAGCGATCATGCAGACCGCCATGACAAACACGACTGCGAGCACGATCAGGCGCAGCATATGATTGATGGTGGCATCACTGGCGGCCTTTGGGGTTCCGACAAAAATCATGCCGATGGAGCTGTCTGTTTGATTCGGCTGATAGACCGGTATATAATAGCCGTAATGTAAGGTGCCGTCTATCGAAACAGAATGGCTGAAGTACTCACTGCCCCCCTCAAGCACCTTGTGAACAACGGTTTCTCCGGCAGGCGAACCGAGAATCCGTTTCCCGTCCCTGTCGATTGCGGATGTCATCACGCGCTTGTCACCGTAAAAAAATGTCACCTCCATGCCGGAATTTTCTTTGATGCGGTCCACTAATACTTCGGATTTGGAGACGTTATAGCTCCCTTTCCATATGTCGCCGTTTGCCGCCTGTGCATATACGCCGCTGTTTTGGTCGTAAGCCGCCAGCGTCGCCGCCGCCGTTCCCTTTAAGGCTCCCTGTACCTCGTCGACCATACCGTTCTTTACATAGGTAACCGTTAAACACAGCGTGATGATTCCCAGCAATATCACAGGAAGTACGGAAATTAACACAATTCTCTTCTTTAAGTTCATGTTTCCTCTCATTCCGCCGCGCAAGCGGCATTTCGATGATTCGTTATAATTCGCACCCACGCCAGATTTCATAGAGCTTTTGTTCTTTGAAGAGCGAATTGTAACGATTATTCCACTACGGTAACGGTTTTAAAGTACCAGTTGATGCCGCCGGTGATTGCCGCGTCATCGAGCGTCTTTCCCTCTTCGCCTACGGTTTCTCCGGTATTTGTCTCCATCACCCCGTCGAAAACGTTAAAAGAGCCGGAAAGTATGCGATTGGTCTCCTCCTCTACCTTTGCGGCCGTCTCTTCGGTGCACAGCGGCGAGAGTGCGGTGAGCCCTACCATATTTTCCGCCATTCCGCCGTAATAGTTACCGCCGTCATAAGTGCCTTCCATGATACTTTCCACGGCCTGTGTATAGTAGGTACTCCAGTTCCAGATGACACTGGTGAGGCAGGCGTTCGGCGCCGCCTTGCTCATATCGGAATTATAGCCGATACCGTAGGCGCCTCTCTGTTGTGCTGCCTCCATGGGATTTGGCGTGTCACAGTGCTGGGCGATGATATCACATCCCAGATCAAGCAGCGCCTCGGCGGCCGCCCGCTCGCCTTCGGGGTCAAACCAGCTGTTGGTGACCTTTACATACACCCTGGCATCGGGGTTGACCGCATAGATGCCAAGGGCAAACGCGTCAATGCCGCCTGTCACCTCGGCGTTGGAGGAATCCATGGCGGCGACATAGCCGATTTTATCGGCAGAAGTATTGAGACCTGCGACAATGCCGCTGATATAGCGAGCCTGATAGATGCGGCCAAAATAATTGGTAAAATTGCGGCCGTTGCTCTTATAGCCGGTGGCGTGCGCAAAATAGATATCGGGATACTCCTCCGCCAGCTCGGCCGTCTTATCCATGTATCCCCAGCTCGTGGAAAAGATGACGTTGCAGCCCTCGTCAATGCACGACCGCAGGGCATCCTCTATGGCCTGGTCGTCTGTATCGGTCACATGAATCTGGCGGACGATCTGATCATCTGCAAGCCCAAGATTCTGCTGCATCCCCTGGATTCCAAGGTCGTGCATATAAGTGTAACCGTTTCCCTCCGACGGGTCGGTTAGATGAAGCACGCCGATTTTTAACTCTTCTTTTGGGATTCCCTTTTGGTCTGGGGACTCCTCCTTTGGCGTGCTGCCCGGTTCCTCACTCTTTGCTATGGTGTCATCCGTATCGGAAACCGCATTGGCGGTCTGTTCCGCGGCAGATTCATACCCTTTGTTTGTGGCATAGTCGTCAATTGCCGCGGAGCCGCAGCCGCTTATAAAAAGGCACAAAACGGTCAAAAACGACAGGGAACACTTTTTTTTCATGGACGGTCCATCTCCTTTGTTATGCTTATGTTATCTTTACTTTAACATAAAGAATACAATATTTGAAGTGCCGAACGCTTCATGATTGGCAGAAAATAATCATTTTCATAAGGTATACGGCGTATATTCGCCTACCTACCTGACGGCTGTCATTGATACGAGTGTAGGCTTTCGCGCAGCGGTTTGCGGCGTTTTTTTCGGGTCAGTTCCACCAGGCCAAGTTTGGTGATATCGACAAGCTGCACCGGAACGGGGTCGGATTTTAGGCAGGCGCGCAGATAGGACAATAATTCCTGTTCTGCTTCCCCGGAAGTCATATTGATAAAGTCGATCAATATGATACCAGAAATATTGCGCAAACGCAGCTGTCTGGCAATCTCGGCCGCAGCGTCTTTGTTGACCCGCAAAAAATTTTCCTGTGAATCTTTTTTTGCCACGTTTTTTCCGGTATTGACATCTATGACGGTGAGCGCCTCGGTGGGCTGGATGATCAGGTAAGCGCCCGACTTCAGCCATACCCTCTCGCTGAGCGCGGCGCGCAGATTTTCTCTGATACCATAGAGCGCTTGGAGAGAATAGTCTGCATCGTGATAGTGGCGCAGTAAGATACCGGTATCGGTGCTTATTTCATAGCGCAGCGCGGGAACACTCCCGCCTTCCGTGAGACATTCCGCCCCGATACCGTAAAAATGGCAGACCTTTTCAAAGATCTCTCTGTCGTCCGTGACGACCTGCTCTAAGGTGCTTTGCGGCAGATCTTGTAAATCTTTCAGATACGACGGCAGGGCTTCCTTTAAAATGCTGTAAGCTGTCATGTGCTTTGCGGCCGCGGCCAAAGACCGATACTCCCGCAGCAATACCTCAAGTTCAGCGAAAACCTTTTCATCGTCCGCCGTCGAAGCGTTGGTGCGGATAATGACGCCGCAGTCTTTGAGCGCGCTCCTTTGCTCCTCTAACCGCTCTCTGTAGTGGAGCCGCAATTCCTTTGACAGCTTGGAGGAGACGGAGCATTTGCGATTGCCGCTGGTGACGACTGCGTATCTGCCGTCGAAGCTTAAATTAGTCGTCACCGAGGGCTCTTTGGTTTTTTGCGCTTCCCTGGAAACCTGAACAACCAGCTCGTCCCCTGCGCACAATTGCTTTTTTTGTGACTGCTTCTTAGTAAAAATGGGGTGTTTGAGGTCTTCCAAAGGCAGATAACAGGTCTGTGACGGACTGATCTTGACAAAGGCCGCATTGAGGTTGGCGACGACGTTTTCTACCCGGCCGATATAAATATTTCCCAAAAGCGGCTCGCTGTCCGCCGGTACGGGAAATACCTCGACCATTTTTTTATTCTCATCGAACAGCGCACAGATAAAGTACTGCTGCCCGCTTAAAACTTGTCTGGTGATAAGATATCGGTACATAATCATCTCCATGATCGGGCTAGTTTCATTGCTTTTACATAATCGGTTCTCCCGTCTCGGAGAGTGCGAGAAATCTCTGTTCCGTTTTGGTATATACCTCGCATCGGTGCACCTGGATGGCGTTGGCATCATAGGTAAGCCCCATCGACTGATACAGCGCTCCTAAAACAAGCTCCGGCTTTACGTTATCGACACTTCCCGCAGAGAGCTTCATGTAGAACACGGGTTTCCCGCCGTCCTGTTGTATGTGCCAATCGTAGACGAGCTGTTTGAGGTCGATCGTTTTTTCCGATTTTTTTGTCTGCTTTGTGATCATCACAGTCCTGGGCTCCACAAAAAACTGCCGCAGGCCATCCTCGAACGCTTTACATGAGGCGGGAGCGTCGTAACCGTCTTTGTAGAACAACTTATAATCGGCCGCGGCGACGATGGACATGGCCGTCTTGGCATGTTCCGGGAGCTTTTGATAGGATACGACTTCTACCCCCTCCACCATCACCTGATTCAAAGCGTCAACGGACGCTTGTGAGGAGCGCGATGTCTCCGCCTCGATATCGAGATATTCACCGTCGCTGGTGATGCCGACGCCCAAAGGGGCGGCAAAGGACATGATTTGATGTGGGGAAAATCCCTCGCTGTAGCGGATATCAATCTCGGCCCGGCGCATGGCTTTCTGAAAATAGCGCATCATATCGAGATGCCCGATAAACTTCATGACGCCGTATTTGCGAAACTTAATTCTGATTTTCGTAACAGACACCTCCTCCAAAACGCTTGACGCCACAGCCCGCACAGCGCTCCCTACAGTTGGGCGTAACCGTTTCCAGCATGGCATGTTCCCATTCGCGTTTTAAAAATTCTTTGCTGACTCCGGTATCAATAAAATCCCACGGCAGGATCTCGTCCAAAGACCGCTCGCGCATCGTATAAAAATCCGGGTCAATGCCGCACGCTGCAAAAGCGGCCAGCCATTTGCCGTAGTCAAAAAATTCTGACCAGGCGTCAAAGATGGCGCCCATTTCGTACACTTTTAAGATGGCTTGTCCCACCCTGCGGTCGCCCCTGGCCAGGATACCCTCGAGCACGGTCACATCCGCTTCATGCCAATTATACTTGATGCTCTTGCGGTTTAACTGTTCTTTCACCGCGTCGTTTACAACCTTTGCCCTGGCGATATACTCCTTAGGCGGATACATTCTGGCCCATTGCAGCGGCGTAAACGGCTTGGGCACAAAGAAAGAAGTGGAGATCGTAATCTGACATTTGCCGTTGCGCCGGTCTTTGGGCACCGTGTCATAGTAGAGCATGGCGATCTCGTTGGCGAGCGCCGGGATGGCCTGCATATCCTCTCTGGTCTCGGTGGGCAGCCCTAACATAAAGTAAAGCTTCACCTTATTCCAGCCACCCGCGAACGCTAACGCGGCGCCCTTTAAGATCGTTTCTTCCGTCAGGCCCTTGTTGATGACATTTCGCATCCGCTGCGACCCGGCTTCGGGCGCGAACGTGATACTGCTCTTCTTTACGTCCTGCACCTTGCGCATCACGTCGAGGGAGAACGCATCAATGCGCAGTGAGGGGAGCGAGATGTTGACGCCCTTGCCGTCAAACTTATCTACTAAAAATGTCACCAGCTCTTCTAACTGCGAATAGTCGGAGGAGCTTAAAGAGCTCAGTGAAATCTCCTCATGTCCGGTTGACTTTAACATCTGCACCGCGAGCTCCTTTAACCGGCCAACCTCTTTCTCTCTGGTGGGGCGGTAAACCATGCCTGCCTGACAGAACCGGCAGCCGCGGATACACCCGCGCTGGATTTCGAGAACCACCCGGTCCTGTGTTGCCTTGATAAACGGTACCACAGGTTTCTCGGGATAGGGAGCTTTCGCCATGTCCATAACCAATTGTTTCTGCACGGTGGGGCTGATGTCGTCCCTGACCGGTAAAAATGTTCCAATGGTGCCGTCCTCCCGATAGGTGACGTCATAGAGCGACGGGACATAGATGCCCGGCAGCTTGGCGGCCTCTAACAAAAACGCTTCCCGGCTTTTGCCGGTCTCCCGCATGGATTGGTAAAGATTTAGCAGGTCATCATAGACGACCTCGCCCTCCCCGATATAAAACAGATCAAAAAAATCGGCTATCGGCTCGGGATTATACGTGCAGGGTCCGCCGCCGATCACGATCGGATGCTCGCTCGTCCTGTCTTTCGCGAGAAGCGGAATCTGGCTCAAATCAAGGATTTGTAAGACATTGGTGTAGCACATTTCATATTGCAGCGTAATGCCTAAAAAATCTGCATTTTTAACAGGTTCCTGCGACTCCAAGGAAAAGAGCGGTATCTTTTGTTCCTTTAAGATCACATGCAGATCAGGCCACGGGGAATAGACGCGCTCACACCAGACATCCGATCTCCTGTTAAACATATCGTATAAAATCTGGATGCCAAGGTGTGACATCCCGATTTCGTATACGTCGGGGAAACACATGACAAAGCGGATTTTGATCTGTTTTTTATCTTTGACGACACTGTTCCATTCATTTCCGATATAGCGAGCCGGATTTGTGATCTTCATCAGTATTTCATCTGACAAAGCCAATTTTGCCATAGAGACGTACCTTCCTTTCCGTAATCACAATATGTATGAGCAAAGCGGTGCGAAGTAATCCGCAAAACACACCATCCATTATTTGAGCTGTGCGAGGTAATCCGCAAAACGCGCCATCCATTTGTCAGCGGTGGTAAATTGCTGCTCTTCCACGGCCGAGATCAGTTCGTCGGTACTGTAGCCAATAATCTCGGTGTCGGTATAACGACAGTAGAGGAAACCGATCAATAAGAACATCACCACCAGCAGCCGCACTTTCTCAAAGGAGAACGAAGCCTCCTGCTCCGGCGCGCTCTCCTTACACGTCCCGAACATCTCCTGTGCGTAACATGACCTCTTTGCCTCGTCAATATATTGTTTGCGGTAGTTTGTGTATTCTTCCAGTGTAAGATCCGATCTCATAGGAACCTCCATGATTGTCTTTGCATTACTATATGAGACATAGGCACAACATATTAGTAAAGTTTGCAGGCACCGTCAATTTTTATCCGTTCTTTTTCTGCCGATCCGCCCAATCGCCCAAAAGAGCGTATTGTCCAGGAACACGGCTCCTGCCAGGGAGAATAGAAAGGTTTGCGCAAACATAACGGCACAGCCGCCCCAGATGCCGCCGCCCAAAACATTGACCCGCAGGATTTGTTTGACCAGAACATGCAGTACGCCCCAGTGAATCAACAGCACGGAATAGCTGTAACGGCTCACCAGCCTGACAAACAGCCAGCAGGGAGTGCGGTATTCTGTCGGCTGAGCAGGAGGATTCTTTTCGGTAAGGACTTTTGCCAACACAAACAGCCCGGCAGCATAAAACATCATTGTCGGCGCATTGCCGTAGATATAGTTCTCATAATTGGAGGTACAAAAGATCAGAGTTGCGGTGAGCAGGTAAGAAAGAGCGCCCGCTGCGAGAAAAAAAGCATTTTTCCGCCGGCTATTTCCTTTGGCAAGATAATATCCCAGCACATACACGCCCGCGTAAGTCTCTGTGACCCGGTGCAAAACGGGCAGCGCAATCCCCAAAAGCGGGACATAGCAGCTGACCGCATTGGTGACAAAGATGGCGATGATGAGCCCGCGGCAGACGTTGTCCGGGATATGCCCGAGAAACCAGCGCAAGAGCGGCGTTATGAGATACAGAAACATTATCACATAAATCAGCCAGAAATGCGGCGCTTCCGCCGGGGCGCCGGAGAGTATGCCAACAAACAGACCCGGCAGCTTAGCCGGGGCGAGCGTGGCGGCGACGCCATTTTTGGCGCAGACGTAGAGAACATAATATACGACGAGCGGCACGGCCACTTTGAGCAGACGTTTCCGATAAAAGGCTCCCGCGCTCTCATGCCGTATCGGAAGCAGCAGAGCTCCGCTGATCATCACGAAGAGCAGGTTGCAGGAAACAAAGGTAAATACAAATAGCGTCAATACCCGATAGCTTGTCGATGCGCGCTCCGTCAGCGACGCGGCGTAAGAGACGGTGTGAATGGCGACGACAAATAATGTGGCAATCACACGCAAAATATCCAGGAAAGGCCGATAGCCGCTGCCCGGCTCTTTCCCAAACAGTTTGTAGTTGAGTTGTTGTTTCCAATGGACATGCTTCATAAATGATATAAATGCACAGCTTAGCGCTGTACCAGCTCCTGCGTGATATCTTCCCATGTGACTTCTTTTTCAGCCATCAATACCATAAGATTGTACATCATATCGGAGATCTCATATCGAATATCTTCGGATTTGGGGTTTTTGGCCGCGATGATCGTCTCGACGGCCTGCTCTCCCACCTGTTTTAAGATGGCGTCAAGGCCCTGGTCGAGCAGATAATTGGCAAACGACCCCTCCTTGGGATGCTCTTTGCGCTCAAGCATGGCATTATAGACATCCTCGAACACATGCATCGGGTTCTTCTCCAGATATTCTTTTTTGATGATATTGTTGAAAAAGCAGGTGCGGTTTCCGGTATGGCAGGCAGCGCCCACCTGCGAAACTTTTGCTAAAATCGTATCGAAATCGCAATCCGCTGTCAGGGATTTGACATATTGGACGTGGCCGGAGGTCATGCCCTTGACCCAGAGCTCCTGCCGGCTTCGGCTGAAGTAGGTCATTTTCCCCGTATGAATCGTGGCGTCAAACGCCTCCTGGGTCATATAAGCCAACATCAGCACTTCGTCCGTGCGGTAATCCTGCACGATCACGGGCACCATGCCGTCACTGTTCTTTTTTAAGTCTTCCCATTTTAGAGAAGCTTCATAATTGTCCATTTTAATTCCGTCAGCGGAAAGTCTGGACTTTATTTCGATGATATTGGTCTTGGGGTCGTTGAAAAAGCGTCCGGCAATGCCGCGGATATTGGGCCGCTTTAACGCATTTTGGATTGCTTTATAATCATACTCCTCAAAATAGACCACATAGGGCACGTCTGTCATATTGTCGATGGCGTCCAATATCCCGGTATTTAAGACCAGAAGTTCATGAAAATTATCGTTCATATTTTCCTGATGCTTAAAGATAAAGTCGACATTTTCCACCGAGACTAAGATGCGGTCTTTGCCAAAACGGCTGCTGGCCTCGTTGGCAAGCTCCATGCTGTTTGGCTTTGAACCGTTTAAGATCACCTGCAGACAGCCGGCAAACAAAAAATCTTTGATGTCCTCGATGCGGTTGATGTTGCCGCCGGCGCACACCTTGATTTCCAGACTGCGGTTGATATTTTTGATGATCTGTACATTTTTTTCGTGTTCCTCGTATTCGTCGGATAAGTCAAATACAATCAGCTTATCGATACCGTTGTCGTTGTACAATTCCGCAAGATGAAACACGTCGTCTAACGGCGTGTCGTCATAAAAGCCCTGCACCGCCTTGCCGTCCTTTAAATAGATCATTGCGACTATATTTTTCTGTTCCTTTGCCATAGTGATAACCGTGCCTTTCTATAAACTACCCTTGGTAGATAAGATCTCACTGTTTCTCGGATCAAAACCGCAGGCTTCATCCAATGCCCGCGCGAAAGCTTTAAACATTGCCTCGATCATGTGATGGTTATTTCCGGCGGAGAGTACTTTGATATGTAAGTTCATCGCGGCAGAGTATGAGACTGCATAAAAAAATTCTTTTACCATCTCCGTGTCCAGATATCCGACCCTGTCTACTGTAAACGTACCGTCAAAGGCCAGATACGGCCTGCCGGAGAGGTCGATTGCACACAGAACCAATGTCTCGTCCATCGGCAGTGTGCAGCTGCCATAGCGTCTGATGCCCCGCTTGTCTCCCAATGCCTGCTTGATGGCGCCTCCGAGCGCAATGCCCACATCTTCGATCGTATGATGACAGTCCACAATCAAATCCCCGGTTACTTTTGCGTACAGATCAAAAAATCCATGTCTGGCAAATCCGTCCAGCATATGGTCAAAAAATCCGATCCCCGTGTCGACGGTGGCTTTGCCGCTGCCGTCCAAATCCAGTTGCAGCTTGATATCTGTCTCCTTTGTCTTGCGCACAATCTCTGCTATCCTTGTCATTGCTCTGCTATCCTCTTTGTTTATGATGGTTTGAAATAAATCCAAAGCTTCCACATGCTCCCGCTGTCTTACGGTTTCTGCATGCGGCGGCACTGCCGATGTTTTTGTCATAACCGTGTTTGTCCGGTGTTTCTTTTTTCTTGACACACTAATCTCCATTCCGCCTTTGGCGGCTCAAATCTGTGCTTTCTTTCACTCTTCAAATCTCACGCGAATCGAGTTGGCGTGCGCGGTGAGCTGTTCACATTCTGCAAACTGTACGATATCCCGGTAGATCGGTTCCAGCGCCTCTCTGGAATAGGAAATGATACTGGACTTCTTGATAAAATCGTCCACGCTAAGCGCCGAGAAAAATTTGGCCGTCCCGTTGGTCGGAAGCACATGATTCGGCCCTGCAAAGTAGTCCCCCAGAGGTTCGCTCGCGTATTCTCCCAGGAAAATCGCTCCGGCATTGCGTATTTTTGTCATCGTATCAAACGGATTTTGCGTCATCAGCTCTAAGTGCTCGGACGCAATCTCATTGACGGTGTCAATCGCGTCGTCCATATTGTCCGCCACCAGAATATAGCCGTAATTGTCCAACGATTTGGCAATAATCTCTTGGCGGGACAACTCCTTCACAAAGCGATCGACTTCCTCACTCACCTGCGCGGCAAGCGCTTGGCTGGTGGTGATTAAGATCGCGGAGGCCATCTCGTCATGCTCTGCCTGCGACAACAGATCGGCGGCGACATAGCGCGGGTTGGCGGTCTCGTCCGCCAGCACGAGAATTTCACTAGGTCCTGCAATCGAATCGATGCTCACATGGCCAAACACGGCTTTTTTGGCCAACGCCACATAGATATTTCCCGGCCCGACGATCTTGTCCACTTTCGGGATGCTCTCCGTGCCAAAAGCCAGCGCGGCAATTGCCTGTGCGCCGCCGGCTTTATAGATCGTATCGACACCGGCCTCATTTGCGGCCACCAGTGTGGAGGCGCAGACGCTGCCGTCCTTTGACGGCGGTGTGGTCATGACGATATGTTCCACGCCGGCCACCTTGGCCGGGAGCACATTCATTAATACCGAGGAGGGATAGACTGCCTTGCCGCCCGGTACATAGACGCCCACGCGCGCAAGCGGCGTAACCTTTTGTCCCAATAGAATGCCGTCTTTGGAGTCAAACCAGGAGCGCTGCTTTTGCTTTTCGTGATAATCACGGATATTGACGAGCGCTTTTTTAATGACTTCCAACAATCTGGGGTCTACCTGCTCATAGGCTTTTTCGATCTCCTCTTTGGTCACGCGGATGTTATCGGCGTCAAGATCGGCCCCGTCAAATTTCTTTGTGTAAGCAAAGACTGCCGCGTCGCGGTCTTTTTTCACATGCTCTATGATTTCTGCCACGCGGCTCTCGTATGCGCCGTACGAATTCGGGCTGCGCCGCAGGAGATTTTCTAATATATTATCGCGTGTCTCTGAAGTTAAGGTTAAAATTTTCATGCTTTTCCTCATTTCTTAGTTCAAATCACTTTCTTTAAGTCGGAGATTAACTTCGTGATGCGCTCGTTTTCCATCTTCATGCTGACCTGATTTACCACCATGCGCGCGGAAAGCGGACAGACCTCTTCCAACACCTTTAAACCGTTTTCCTTTAAGGTGGAGCCGGTCTCTACAATATCGCAGATCACTTCGGAGAGCCCTACGATCGGCGCCAGCTCAATCGAACCGTTTAACTTGATGATTTCCACCGTCTGATGCTTTTTGTTGTAGAAATAGTCTTTGGCGATATGCGGGTATTTTGTCGCCACTCGGATCAGCTCGTGATGTTGAAGCAAATCTTTCGCATCCGTCGGACCGCAGATGCACATGCGGCATTTGCCAAAGCCGAGATCAAGCACTTCGTAGATATTTCTGCCCTCTTCCAATATCGTGTCTTTGCCGACGATACCGATGTCGGCAGCGCCGTACTCTACATAGGTCGGCACATCCGGTCCCTTAGCGAGGAAAAAACGAAATCTCAATGCCTCGTTGACGAAAATCAGCTTTCTGGTCTTTTTATCTTTCATCTCCTCACATGTGATGCCAATCTGTTCAAACAGTGCCAGCGTTTTATCCGCAAGCCTCCCTTTGCCCAGCGCAAACGTCAGATATCTCATATCATTCATCATTCCTCTCCCTGTCATCCGCTGCAATTTTCACGATTTTAAAGAAATTGAATCTCGGAAAGATGCCAGCGCGCCGCATAATTCTCGTAATCTTCTCTGGACTTGCCGTCCTGCTTTAACATTAACTCGACCCGCCTGCCCTCTTTGCGCTCTTTTGCGGCAAGGGCAATCGCCTCGCTGCGGTTGTTTTTGGGATAGACGAGCAGCTTTGTCTCATGACGCAGCGGAATCTCGATCTTTTGCCGGGAGAGCGCGGCCATCAGTTGGTCGATGACAATGGCAAAACCGATCGCCGCAGACTTCTTGCCAAAATACATTAACAGGTCGTCATAGCGTCCGCCTTTGACGATGGCCTCCCCGGTACCGAATGTATAACCGGCAAAAATAATACCCGTATAGTACTGATAGTCGCTGATAACGCCGAGCTCATATGAGATATAACGGGAAACGCCGTAAGTTTCGAGAATCGCGTGAAGCTCCTCGAGCGCCTCGATCGTGGATAAAATGCGCGGATACACCCTGGCAGACTGCTTGGCCTCGGCCAGATCGGCGGCGCTGTCGTAGAGATTGCCTAACATGGCAAAAAGCTGCTTGAGATCGGCAGCTATGTGTAATGTCTCGATCAATTCTTCTACGCCAAAGAAATTTTTGTTGGAGATCAGCTCGCGAAGCTCGTCTTCCTGCTCTTCACTCAATCCGGCCGCTTCCGCCAATCCGCGGAAGAAATCGGCGTGTCCCACGCAAATCTGAAAATCCGAGAGACCGGATTTTTTGAGACACTCCACTACCATCGAGAGGATTTCGGCATCGGCGTCCGCGCCGCAGGCGCCGATCAACTCTGCGCCGAGCTGCGTGCTCTCCTTTAAGCGTCCCTGATAGCTGGAATTGTTGATGAATGTGTTGCCCATGTAACAGAGGCGAATCGGCATTTCCTCCTCACCAAAATATTTTACCGCGCAGCGCGCAATAGACGGCGTGATATCCGGCCGCAGTACCAGCGTGTTGCCCTCTCTGTCAAAGAACTTGTACAGTTCTTTGGAGGATATCGTGCCGATCTCACGGTTAAATATATCAAAAAATTCAAATGTCGGCGTCTGTATTGCGTGATAGCCGTATTGGCCAAGCACGTTGTGCAGACAATTCTCCAAGATCATTTTTTTCTCGATCTCTTCGTTGTAAATGTCACGCACTCCCTCGGGGGTGTGCAGCAATTGTCTCTTCATGTCGTAGTTACCTTTCTATCATTCATACCCGGAAATTTAACGCAGTAAAGCATTAACTTGGTAATTCGCTACTTGATTAAACCAACTAGATTATAGATAATTGTGAAAAGTTTGTCAATCCCTTGCCAGCAAATCCCGCTGCAAACCGTCCAAATACGGAACTAAAACGCCGCGGTTTTTGGGAAGCAGATAATCCGGTTCGAGCTCTTCAAAGCGAAAACTCTTTCTGCCGCCCTGCTCTTTTCTCTGCCAGAATTCCATCATCTTGGAAAAGCGCAGGTAATAAAACAGGTCCCGGTTTGTGTAGCTGATCAAGAGAAAGGAAACGCCGCCCTGCTGTTCAAAATTTTCCATAAATGCAACCTGATGCCGGTGTATGTTGTTCAACGGAAATGTATCTTTGTTACATTCCTTGGCGTCAAAGCACACCGGAACCCCCTGGACAACACCGATATAATCGACCGTGCTCTTTTGGTCAAAATAAGCCAGCGTAATATGGCGCGACGCCTTATCTATATTGATAGGGGTGATGGGGGTGGGAACTTTCTGTATCAGCGCGAGTCCGTTTGTCCGATAGGTGTCGTTGGTCATGTTGATGAACTCTTCGAGACTGGAACCCCGGAGCCCTCTGGAATTCCAGGTTGCCATGATTTCCTCCACTTTCGCATGTATGAATTCGTGTGCCTGCGGCTGTGAACGTACAAAACAGCATACTTGCACACTGTTTTTATTATACAATAGTTTTCTTGTTTATACAATACTATATATTGTATCAAAAGAGACTGCATATTACAATACTTAGATGTTTAGGTTGGAGCGGATTCGTAACCGTTCAGCTCAGGACTTTGCACTCGCTGCAAAGTCCGTAAGAACGCGTA
>CANONN010000075.1 GCA_947567625.1 uncultured Roseburia sp.
ATTCTTCTTTCCATGCCTTTGTCGGGATTGTGGTCTTGCCGTTCATCACGCCTTTAAGATAATCTTTCGCCGTTGTGAATAGGATTTGCTCGGCTTCGGTCAGCGGCTTCTTTCCCTTACACTTGAAATAAATGTCGGCTTGCTCTAAGTGCTTTTTCAGAGTGGCAAGCCGCCGTTCAACGGTCACAACTGCCAAGACTGCAGCACGCTCCATGCAGCAGCCCTGTTTATCGCTTATTATTTCATGCTGTCGGCAATAAATTTTTCGATTCCCGCATCTGTCAGAGGATGCCTTGTCATCTGTTCCAGCACGCTGTATGGAACGGTTGCGATATCAGCGCCCGCCAGCGCACAGTCAATCACATGAACCGGGTTCCTTATAGATGCCGCAATAATTTCTGTCTGAATATCATAATTGCGGAAGATCCCGACAATCGTGCGGATCAAGTCCATCCCCGGAACGGAAATATCATCCAGCCGTCCGAGAAACGGTGAAACATACGATGCGCCGGCTCTGGCGGCCAAAAGCGCCTGATTGGCGTTAAAAATGAGTGTGACGTTTGTCTTAACCCCTTCCGCCGAAAGCTGCTTTACCGCCTTTAAGCCCTCTACCGTCATCGGAATCTTTACAACCATATTCGGGTGGATTTTGGCAATTTCGCGCCCCTCTTTTATCATTCCTTCTGCATCCTGCGTAGAAGCCCTTACTTCCCCGCTGACCGGCCCGTCTACAATGTCTGTGATTTCTTTAATGACCTCTGCAAAATTCCTCCCTGATTTCGCAATCAAAGACGGATTTGTTGTTACTCCACAGATAATTCCCATATCATTTGCCTTTTTAATTTCTTCTACAATTGCTGTATCTATAAAAAATTTCATAAACACTTATTCCTTTCTGATTTTTGCTTTTTTTCGTATTCCTTACATATGTTTAAAAACTCCCTTGTATTTTTGCCGGCGTCGCCTTTGAAAACAGAAGTGCCAGCTGCTAGGACATTTGCGCCCGCATCCAAAAACTCCCAGGCATTGTCAGCCGTAACCCCGCCGTCAACCTCTATGTCAGCCTCAATGTTTTGCATGTCCAGTATTCTCCTGAGCTCTCTTACCTTATCAAGCGTATATAAAATCCTCTGCTGGCCGCCAAATCCCGGATTGACAGTCATAACAAGAATCATATCCGCCTGCTCTAGAATACAGTCCAGCGCTGAAACGGGGGTTGCCGGATTAATCGCAACCCCTGCTTTCATCCCAGCCTCTTTAATCTGCCTGACTGTCCAGTCTAGGTGTGCGCAGGCTTCCTGATGGACAGTGATGATATCTGCCCCTGCTTTCCCTAAATCACTGATATATCTTTCAGGCTCCCTGACCATCATATGCACATCAAATATAAGTTCCGACGCCCGGCGGATGGAAGCAATCACCGGCATCCCAAAAGATATGTTCGGCACAAACCTGCCATCCATCACATCCAAGTGCAGATATTCGGCTCCAGCTTCCTCTACGGCCAGAATCTGCTGCCTGAGCAAAGTAAAGTCTGCTCCCAGCAGGGACGGCGCTAATATATACATAAACCCCTTCCTTTCATTAATCTGTGTTATGATACCGGTTATGTTTCGTCCTGTAGCATCTTATTATTTCCTGCTCCGCCTGCTAAAGAGCCCTGCAGATTTTTCCACAATACGGCAGAATGTCAGGAGATGCTTCCATCAAATCTGGAACCATGACCGTAGTGCATCCCGCTGCATAGCCCTCTTTTATCCCATTTTCACTATCCTCAAACACAAAACACAGATCTGATGTACAGCCAATCCGCTCTGCCGCATAAAGAAACATATCCGGCTCCGGTTTTCCGCGCCTGACCTCCGTCCCACTGACGGCAGCAGAAAAATCATACACGTCCTTCTTCGTTCCGTCCGAAACATGGTAATACCGTTCAATTACCCGGCACATATGGCTCCCGTTTGTGTCCGAAACAGCTTTCACAAAGCTGCCATCCAGCTCCACGCCCTTTTCCCCGGCAATTTCCAGCCATGTCTGCTGATAAATGCGTTCTGTGTCAAACAGCAGGCCATCCATATCGAAGATTGCGCCCTTATATTCCATCTGCCTGATTCACCCTCCGCTCTTCCAGCTCACGTGTCATTTCCCCGCGCAGGCCGTCCAGCTTATAAAAATAAGTAAGCACTGCGATGAATATGCACAAAACAACCGGAATCCAAATAAAACAAATTTCAATATAAGAAAGCGCTTTCTCTGTCTGTACGACATTGGCCACATACCCACCGTTTTTCAAAAAAGCGCCAATGATAAAGCTCGTCAGTCCCATTCCGCCTTTTACAAAAAATCCCTGAAACGCTGCGATCAAGCCTGCCACGCTCGCATTCTTCTTATATTCTGAATAATCGATGACATCCGGCTGCATGGCGAAAGTAATCCCAAAAATACCATAAATTCCCAGTCCCGTAATGACAAGTCCGCTCAGCAGGCATACCGTCTGATTTCGTCCGATGTAAATCAACAGATCTCCCGCTATGTATAAAATAATGCTGAAAAACATCAGGCTTCTCTTACTGTACTTTTTTTCCAGAGCCGGGAGCAGCAGCAACATCGGCAACCCTGACAAAATCCCCAGAATCCCTACCAGCGACAGCCAATCCGTCTTACCCAGGTTATATTTGAAATAGTAAATGACGGTCGTGCTTCTTACCACATAAAGGGAAAAATAAAACAAATTCAGCAAAAACAGAATCCATGCCTGACCGGTAAGCCCCTTAAAATCCTCTTTCAGCGAAGAATGTTTCTGGTTGACAGTAGGAGGAACCACCTCTTCCGTACTGGCGAATGTTACAAAAAAGATACACATTGCGGCAATTCCATATACCGTCATTGTGATAAGATAGCCTTTCGCCTCATTTCCCCCTCCAAACAAACGTACCAGCGGCTCCGTAATAGACATTACAACCGCTGTCCCGGCCATTGCGCAGACCATTCTCGTGGAAACGAGAACGTCCCTCTCATGGGTATCGGACGTAAGTCTTGGCACGATTGTATTCAGCGGTATGTTTACAACCGTGTACGCCGTGCAGAGAAGGCAGTACGTCACATACGCCCAGATTAGCTTTCCGCCGCTTCCAAAGCCTGGAATATAAAAAGTCAGGAATGTAAAAACCGCAAACGGCACGGCGCCCACCAGAAAGTAAGGTCTCCCCTGTCCCCATTTCGTATGAGTCCGATCTACGATCAGCCCCATTCCCGTATCCGTAAATGCGTCAATAAATTTTGTCACCAGCATCATTGTGCCAGCTGCCGCAGCTGTAATGCCAAACACATCTGTATAAAAAACCATAAGATAGGACGCCATCGTGCTGAACACCAGATTGCATCCAAGATCCCCAATTCCATATCCGATGCGCTTTCCCCATTTTCCCATATCCTTCTCCTTTCTCCTACCAGTCCATTGCTTCTATTGCGGATTTTTCAATGGCAAGCCCCGCTTTATAGCGCTGCATAAAAATCCGAAACCCTTCCACTTCTTCCGCATATGGTATCACTGTCTCACCAGAAAGCTCCCCAAAAATCCGGTTTTCAAGATAATCCTCCAGCTTTTCTCCCGTTTCCTTATCAATCATATATGCTGCCAGCAGAGCAATTCCCCATGCGCCTCCCTCGCTTGCAGTATCCATTACGGTAACCGGCGCATTGACTGCGGCCGCCAAATATCTCTGCCCGGCTCCTTTTGTCTTAAAAAATCCTCCATGCCCCATGATTCGTTTCACTTTTACCTTTTCATCCTCCATCAGTATATCCATCCCCATCTTTACAGCCCCAAGGGATGTATATAAATGAACCTTCATGAAATTCGCCAGGTTAAACCTGCTTCCGGCTGTACGCAGAAATGCCAGGCGCCCTTCATTGAGCATCGTAATGTTCTCACCGGAATAGTAACCATACGCGAGAAGCCCTCCACAGTCAGGATCGCCGTTTAATGCATTCGTATACAGCTTTTCAAACAGCTCTCCTGTTTCTGCCTTTAGCCCCAGCAGATCATCAAATTTTCTCACCATCCCGGCATCATAGTCATGGGTACCTGAATCAATCGGAAACATACCGGCCGCATCCCCGATGCCGATTACCCTTTTCCCGGTGAGCTTCCAATGGATATAAGCGCTCAGTGTAGCTACATAATCTAATTTTTCCACATGGCTTTCCCGGTCAAGAATACGCTGGTATAAATGGGCGGCCGTCCATCGCAGCGGAATGTTAAAATCAAACAGCTGCGTCAATTCATCGGCCGCCTTCTGTGTATTTGTATTCCTCCACGTCTGGAACGGTGCAATCTGTTTGCCATCCTTATCCAGCGCCATATATCCATGCATCATGGCGCTGATGCCGATAACTCCGATATTCTGCAGGGAAACGCCGTATTTTCTTTCCACATCTTCCCGCAGGGAGCTGTAGCACCTGCGTATTCCCGTATGAATTTCCTCCAGGCTGTATGTCCAGATATTGTCAACATAAGAATTTTCCCAGTCATAGATCCCCACTGCAAGGACCTGCCCTCTAAAATCTATAAGCACACCCTTAATCCTGGTAGAGCCAAGCTCAATCCCCAGTGCCGTTTTCCCATTCACAATCAATCTTTTTGCGTCCATGCTTCTCCTTTCTTGCTGTTGCGGCATCCGCAAAAATTCCTATGGATGCCGCATGGGCATGTATGTATCATCTGTTTAGAAACAGGTAAACGCACCGTCTATGATAAAATCTGAACCTGTTGTAAATGTACTGGTGTCTCCGGCCAGATATACACAAATAGATTCCAGTTCCTCCGGCGTTCCCATCCTTCCCAGCGGAGCCATCGCATTCCACTTTTCAATCAGCGGGATCAGAGTCGGTGAATTTAAAGTCAGCTCTGTCCCAATGTAACCCGGACTGATACTGTTTACACGTACACCACGCTTTGCCCATTCGATTGCCAGCGACTTCGTAAGCTGGATCACACCTGCCTTGGATGCATTGTACGCGCACTGCGGCTGCGGCACGTTGACAATATGCGCTGACATAGAAGCCGTGTTAATAATGGACCCTCCCCCATGCGCCAGCATATATTTCCCGGCTGCAATATCCGTCAGGAATATGCCACTCAGGTTGATGTTGATTACTTTATTCCACTGCTCATAGGTCATTTCTTCCGCCGGGGCATTGATGCAGATCCCTGCATTGTTATGGCAGAAGTCAAGCCCTCCCAATTCCCTGACAACCTGCTCCACCATTGCATCCACCTGGCCCTTATCCGTACAATCTGTCTGAATTGCAATCACTTTCCTGCCGGTCTTTCCAGCAAGCTCCTCCGCTGTCTTTTTTGCCTCTTCGTAATCCAGATCCACAACTGCCACATCCGCACCGGCTTCTGCAAATGCCTTCGCCGTGCTTTTTCCAATTCCCCTTGCTGCTCCTGTTACAAATCCTTTTTTTCCGTCCAGCCTCATTCTTTCCATAATTCCCATGGCGTTCTCCTTTCTAGAAAGTTATTTTGTAAAATCATTTATCAAATTACAATTACATAATAGCGATGGAATTTGATTTCGCCAATATGCAATAATGCACAATTTCTACGTCAAAAAAATCATACAAAATGCTCAATGGAACTTTACTATCCATCTGTGATATAATATTAATTTACTAAAGAAATTCACAAAATAGAGGATTAAATTATGAAAAAAAGCATTACTCCGAATCAGATTAAGCAGAATAACCGCAGCCTGATCTATGAATATATTTATAAAAACAGAAAAGTTTCCCAGCAGGACATTTCCTATGACCTTAGGCTGAGCCGCCCTACCGTCACAACAAATCTGGCGGCAATGGAAACTGACGGGCTGATTCAAAAAACCGGCCGGATCGACACAGAACTGGTCGGAAGAAAAGCTGCCGCCTATTCCATTGTTACGGACTACCGAATCAGTATTGGTGTGGAAATCTTAGAAAAAGAAGTAAAGATGATTGCCGTAAACCTCTACGGCGAAAAGCTGAACCGTATGACATATAAAATTGCGTTTGAATACAACAGCCCCTATTTTAAAGAAGTATGTAATAAGATCTTTGAATTCAAAAATTCACTGGGAATTGCAGACGACCGGATTCTTGGCATCGGCTTCGCCATGCAGGGACTCGTAACGCCGGATAAGAAAAAGATATTATACGGTGAGATTTTATCATGCACCGGACTCTCCATTACCGAATTCTCTGACCATCTCCCGTACCCATGCTCCTTTATCCACGATGCAGAAAGTGCGGCGGTTTCAGAATTATGGGCCTCACCCGGGCTTACAGATGCATTTTACCTCTCATTAAGCAGGCACCTTGGGGCTGCCATTATATCGAAAGGAAGTATTTTAACGGGAAAACACGGCCACAGCTCTACGATCGAGCACATACCGATGCAGTCAGGCGGTTTAAGATGTTACTGCGGCAGGAGGGGCTGCATGGAAACAATGCTGTCCCTGACATCACTCCTCGCAGAATCCGAAACACCTGAATACTTTTTTGCCAATGTGAGGCAGAAAGAACCATCTGCCCTAAACCGCTGGAACCTGTTCCTGTCAAACCTGGCAAAAGCAGTCAACATACTCCACCTGATTTATGATACCGATTTTATCCTTGGCGGATACCTTGCCCAGTATCTGCATGCAGAAGACATCTCTTTTCTTCACAAGCAGATTCAGCAGATGACACCATTTACAGAAGCACATGATTTTCTCCTTATAAGCAAAATGCCAAAACACAACATTACCATTGGAGCAGCGCTCCCTTATATCCAGGCATTTTTAAGCGACCCTAATATCTGAGCAGTTTTCCCATGGCACTGGAAAGAGCTTATAATACCTGCAAGGGCTTCCGTACACATCGAATGTGCCGGAAGCCCTTCTCGCAATGATTTTCCCAATATTCTGTTCCTTATAGCAGTCTCTGTTTCATGATTTTCATTTCAATCCAAAATGCAAACTTCTGAGTGGAATGCCATTTCATAAATTGCGTGCATTGCAACTACTCCAGACCATGCCTGAGATAATGTTTTATACTGTTTGCTTCACAACAGGCAGAATTCTATCATCCATCCGCCATCTAAAATTTATTCCCAACCAATAAACCTGCCATATTACTTCACCTATCGTAACGGCCATGTGCTGATATATGCAAAATATCTGCATCCATGTTATCAGAAATAACTTTCTTCAAATCCTTTATTGTCATTGATTCACGATATAAGACCTTGTATTGCTCCGCCAAAAACATCGATCGATTCTTTACGCTTAACTGCCGGCAATTTATTGACATTGCCGGCGCAAACGCCTATACTCATAGCAACTACAATCGTAAGATCAAAGGAGGACAATGCCTTGAAATCCCTTCCCAAAATCTCCGAAGCGGAATATGAAGTTATGAAAATTGTCTGGAAATATGCGCCGATCAATACCAATGAAATCACGGACCGTCTGGTAAAAACCACAACCTGGAGCCCGAAAACCATTCATACTCTAATCAAACGCCTTGTGACCAAAGGCGCCCTGGCCTACGAGAAA
The DNA here is from genome assembly GCA_947567625.1 of uncultured Roseburia sp. Taxonomy (GTDB): domain Bacteria; phylum Bacillota; class Clostridia; order Lachnospirales; family Lachnospiraceae; genus Roseburia. The sequence continues at coordinate 7,581 of CANONN010000075.1, forward strand.
CAAAGCCGCGTATTTGTCTATACCCCACTGGTGAAGGAAGATGCATATATCGGTCAGGAGAGCGCTGCATTTTTAAAACGCTTTTACGGTGGCAATCTCTCTGCCATGCTCTCTTCTTTTATCGAACAGGACCGATTATCGGAGACCGAACTCAATACGCTTCGCTCCATCCTGTCCAAAAAGTCCGAATCTGAAAATCTATGAAAAGGTTACAGTAAAATCAATGCTTTCATCGCCTCATCCCCGGGCCAACAGAAAATTTTTCTGGATTTCATCTTATTTTCTGTTATAATAATTGAGGAATCACTATATTTACAATATGAGGAGACAATTATTATGGCTTGGTACGATGAAGCAATCTTTTATCACATTTATCCGTTAGGTCTTACCGGTGCCCCGATGGAAAACTCCTACGATAAGATAGAGCACCGGTTAAACACGCTGCTTCCGTGGATTACCCACATCAAAGAGATCGGTTGTAACGCGCTTTATATCGGTCCTCTGTTCGAGTCGGTAGGACACGGCTACGAAACTACAGATTACAAGAAGCTCGACAGCCGCTTGGGCGATAACAAAGATCTGACCGATTTTGTGGCCGAATGTCATAGACAGGGCATCCGCGTAATCTTGGACGGCGTGTTCAACCACACCGGACGCGACTTCTTCGCATTTAAAGATATCCGCGAAAATCGCGAGCGCTCTCCCTACAGAGACTGGTACTGCAATGTAAATTTTGGCGGCAACAATGAGTACAACGACGGTTTCTCCTACGAGAACTGGGGCGGTTACAACCTCCTGGTCAAATTAAACCAGCACAATCCGGCTGTGCGCGACTATATCTGCGATGTCATTCGTTTCTGGGTAAGCGAATTTGATATTGACGGCATCCGCCTGGACGCTGCGGACGTATTGGATTTTAATTATATGCAGGCCCTGCGCCGGACGGCAAATGAAGTAAAACCGGATTTCTGGCTTATGGGAGAAGTCATCCACGGCGATTATATCCGTTGGGTCAATGAGGGAACTTTACACTCCGTTACCAATTACCACCTGCACAAGGCGCTCTACTCCGGCCACAACGACCACAATTTCTTTGAGATCGCCCACACCGTTAAGCGGTTGTATGAGATGGGCGGCAACAAACCGGACGGTTTAAAGCTCTACAATTTTGTGGACAATCATGATGTGGAGCGCATTTACACCAAATTAAACAACAAGGCTCACTTTGTCCCCGTGCACATTCTGATGTACACACTGCCGGGCATTCCGTCCATTTATTATGGTTCTGAATTTGGCATCGAGGGCCGGAAAGAAAAGTTTTCCGATGCCTCCCTGCGCCCCGCGCTCTCGCTGGAGGACTTTGGCGATGCTCTTAAAACCAACCCCTTTACCCGCCTGATCGCGGCTTTGGGAAAGGCGCGCCAACAGTCTAAGGCGTTGTCCTACGGCGATTACAGGGAGCTGCTGTTGATGAACCGCCAATACGCATTTTCCAGGACAGCGGGCGATGAATCTGCCGTGATCACAGTCAACAATGATGATAATCCGTTCACGTTTGATGTGCCTGCTTCCTCCGGCGGCACATATATTGGCGCGCTCTCGGGCAAACAAGTGTCGGCAGACAACGGCCGCATCACCGTGGCGATCGCCGGCAATTCCGGTGATATCTGGCTTCCGGCCGCATCATTCTGCGATCCCCCCGTCGATGTCACGGCAGCGCATATGGAAAGTTGTACAGAGAATACTTCTACGTTCCCTCCACAGAATATATCTTCTGCAAAGAATGTAGACACGGAAAAACAAGAGAACGATTCTGTCTCACAAGCACCCTTGGCAAAGGAGCCTCATGCAGAGAAAGCCTCTGTCAACTCTGTCTGCGCTTCCACCTCCAAGACAGGCAACGCAGGCGAGGCAGCGTTGTCAGACGAAGCCGCCACGTCAAACGAAGCGTTTGAAAAAGGCGTCATTGCCGGCCTCCAGGAAGCCATTCTCGCGCGCATGGAGAAAAACGGTTATGTGACAGATCAGATGCGCCAGGACGTCTACAATAACGTGCATCACGACTCTCTGATCAACTGGATTAAGAGCTTTTAAGCTAATTCTATATCACATCAGCAAAAAGCCCGGTGCAATGACACCAGGGCTTTTTGTTATAACAAATTCCTCTTTATTATTAATCAATACCTTATTCACCATTAACCATGCCACGCATTTATTGCCATCAATAAACATCTGCGTTCGCGCAACAACTTCGTGTATTAATTCAACGAATTTTTTGTTGACATTGTGTATTAAATTTTGTATATTTTTGTTAGAGCTGAGAAAAGCTGGTATATTATGAATACTCGATTAAAAGAATTGCGGAAACATCTTGGACTTAACCAAGAAGAGTTTGGGTCCAAGCTCGGATTGACACGGTCCGCGATTTGTAATTATGAAAACGGAACAAGGACTTTAACGGAGCATATTATTCTATCTGTGTGCAGGGAATATAATGTCAATCGTACCTGGCTTGTCGATGGTATCGGTGATATGTTTACCAACATTACAGATATGATACTGAACGAATTGGCTTCACAGTTTGACTTGTCCGCCGAAGACATAAAGCTCGTCTCGGATTTTTGCAGGCTTTCAAAAGACCAGCGTGTAGCGGTGATTTATTTTCTTAGGGGGAAATAGAAATAACAAAGGGTTCTTGCAGGCCCTCGTCAATTACTTGCTTGCATAAACATATTTGATTCAGCGATGGATTTTTTTAGCCTTTTTATCGCTGATATTCGCAAGCATATCTGTTATGGATTTTTTTAACTTTTCAACCCTATGCTTCAACTCCTCCCCTCCAAGGGCATTATAACGCAAGTTCTTATTCATGGAAGATCTTGGCTTATGATTTCCAAAATTTGGAAATTCATTTATATTTGCTCTCGTAGAGGTCGCCTATTCGCATATCAAGCGCCTTGGCAATACGTTCCATCTGGTCCATTGTTGGCGAAGTTTTTCCGTTTTCGATGTTGTTTAAAGTACTTTTGCATACCCCGCTTTTGCTGGCAAGATCAACCAACGTGATCTTTCTGCTGTACCGTGCTTTCCAAGTTAATATTTCCATGATAACCTCCTCATTTGCGTTTTTATATGTGGCAGGCGTATTGGTATAAAGCCCACTATATAATTATATACGAAAAACGTTTTAAAATAAATAAATGGAATCACACACTTAGCAATAGAATTAGAAATCTATTTTAAATGCCTAATCTAAAATACGAAAGGTGAATTTTCTTATGGACTTTTCCGAACAATTATCACAATTTGCATCCAGAATATCCCGGCTAAAAGATAGTATTGCAACGGAAGAGGCAACCAAAACCTCTCTTATCTTACCCTTCTTTCAATTACTCGGCTATGACATATTCAATCCTTTTGAATTCGTTCCTGAATTTACCGCGGATATCGGAACAAAAAAGGGAGAAAAGGTCGACTATGCGATACTGATGAGTAACGATCCTATCATCTTGATCGAAGCAAAGCCCGTAAACACCGAACTTAGTCACACGCACACAAGTCAGCTTTATCGCTATTTCTCCGTAACAAAAGCAAGATTTGCAATACTGACAAATGGTATCGTATCCGTTTTTATTCTGACATTGAAGAGACAAATAAAATGGATGCCATCCCTTTTTTAGAAATTAATCTATTACATATGAAAAATGAGTATATTAATGAACTTAAAAGATTTCAAAAAAGCTCATTCGACATAAAAGGCATCTTAAGTAAAGCTTCCGACCTTAAGTACACAGCTATGATTAAAAAAGAAATTATTGCGCAATTTACCAATCCCTCAGACCAGCTCATCCGTCTGCTTTTAAAAAAGGATATCTTTAATGGTATAAAAACTCAAACGGTATTAGATAAATTCAGGATTATCATTAAAGCGTCGTTTAATGAATATGTATCCGATTTAATTCATGATAAGTGCCAAAATGCTATCATCTCAGATGCAACCGGTACTAATTCTAACAAAACACCTCAAAATAAGGAACCACGATTGACGAAATCCGAACTGGCTCTTTTAGAATATATACGAAAATTAATTGGAACCAATGAGGATATTACTTTCCATAAAACTTCACGCTACATCAGTATGCAAATTGGCGAAAACTCCCGCAAATGGATTTGCCGAATATACACACGACAAAACAATAAACTATTGGTTTTGCATAAATTTGAAACTACAAAATATGAATGTGAATATTATTTTTACGAACCAGAGCTGCTGGAACAGATTAAAGATATTATCACAGACGTTTTTCTGCACTGCAAATCCATATAACCCCAAAGCAAAGTAATAAAATCTGATTCATACGCTTCGACGTTTGTCAATAATATCGTAACGAGGGGAAAATGAAACAAGTCGTAGCGTTTTAATAAAAACACAAAAAACGGAGAGTAACTATGGCAAAAGGAAAAAAGGTGGAAAATTAAAGTGGATCCGTATTGCTATTATTTTACTGGCAGAGGAACCAGCTGAATACGGTGTAACTGCCGTGGGATATTAAGCTGACAATTATAAAAAGCATCCCTGCACAAGCAGGATCGTTGAGCAAACAATATAATAAATTTCCAGTAAGCATTTTATAAACCAAATCTGCTATGCTATCATACCAATAGGAATAAGATGATAGTGTCCATTTGGTGCACGAAAAGACGAACCCCGAAAGTATTGCAAGTACTTTCTGGGGTTCTCTTTCTTTTGCGGAAAAGTCAACCATCTGACTTTTGCCGTCTATTCATCTCTATCATGCCATTTGCACAGGTAATCAGTCTATTTTTATTTTAATATCAGCGGCTTCCTGTTCAAGAACCGCAAAAACCTTTTTGGAGTACAGCGAAACCGCTATGGCCAAAATCGCTGCGCCTGTCGTTATCAAATACGGCTTGTCGGCAAAAATGTCAAATAACACTCCGTAAACCGCCTGTCCCACAGGCTGGGAGCAGCTTGACACGGCAATAATCACAGCCATTATTTTACCGAGAAGATTAGGCGGAGTTTGCTGCTGCGCCACTGTCATCATGGACACGCCAAACATTGTGGAAACGCACATCGCGCCTAAGCTTATGACGGTGACCATGAAATATCCGATATTTTGGGGTATCGCTTCAAAAACTGAAATTCCCATAAAAAACGCTGCCAGCGAACATATGATTAAAAATACATATCCGTTTTTGAGACGGATTTTTTCCGCCGCAGCGCCCGCGATAATTCCTCCCGCAAGTCCGCCCAGCCCCATTGCGCCCTGCGTTATCCCAAGGGCGGTATCGGACATTCCCAAAATCTGCACCACGATTACGGGAATACCCACAATCATCATTGCCGACAAAATAAGATTAAACAGCGCGACTATCCCCAGTACCGAAAGAAAAATCGGCTTTTCGTATTTGATAAATTTAAAGCTGTCCGACAAATCGGAACCCACCGCTCCAAAAATGCTTTTGCCGTCGGTATTTTTTTCAAAAGGAATATGTATGAAAATTTCCATAACTGCCGAAAAAACAAAGCATCCTACACTTATAAAAAGAATGGGCATTATCCCGAACGCGCCGAACAAAACGCCGCCTATGATCGGTCCCAGCAGTCCTGCAAGGGTACTTACCATATTTATCACTGCGTTGCCCTGCATAAGAAATTGTTTTTCCGCAATAAGCGGTATGCTTGCCTGAACGGCGGGCTGATAAATTCCCGAAATGCCGTACAGTATCATCAGCACAGCTATCATCAGAGGAACAAGCGAAACTTTTCCCAGAGCAACGCTGAATACCAAAATTACCGCCGCTGTTGTAAAATCAAGCGCCACCATAATATTCCGTTTGTTTTTTCTGTCGGCAATAACTCCCCCAAAGAGAGAAAAAATCACCATTGGGATAAATGAGCAGGCTGTTACCGCGCCGAAAAGAGACGAGGAGTCCGTCTCGCGAAGCAGGTAAAGGGGCAAAGCAAAACGCAGTATTGCGTTGCCGAAAAGTGAGATGATCTGACCGATAACAACCATTGTAAAATCGCGTTTAAAGAGCTTGTTCATATTGGTACCTCCGATTTGCTTTTTTTATGTTGTAAATGCGTCTGGTCCTTTGATGATGTATTGTTGTTCCCTGCAAACAGGAATTGGGAATTGCAATTTTTTAGAGATATATTAGCTGTGATAACGTATTATATAATATCCGCTAACCCTTGAAAACACTAAGGTTTTGGCAAGTGAACTTTCCCTTATCGTTTCCCCTGTATTATATCTTCCCACAGGGCATTACAACCCTGACAATGGAAAAAATGAGAGAAACAAAATCGCATAACAAATTATAACACAATACCTATGGGATATGAAGAACTCATTGAAATGCTTTCAAAAATTAATGAAAAGAGGACAGATAAACAAGAATTGAAAACTACTTCCTGCTCTGAATATGCATTCAATGCTTTGGCAATAGATGAGCCCCTTGATATATGCAATTCATCGGCATACCGATGGATTTACTATACCTTGAGAGGAATTGCAGATGTGGGTGGATGCTGAAGATTCGTTAGAATTATATTTTCTCGCAGAGGTTGTGTTTCTGCTGAAGATGTGGAGTAATAGAACGCCGGGAAATGGCAGCTTTACAGTGCCATTCCTTGGTGTTTTTGCATGTATTTCTTTTTTTACTGCTGTTTTTTATACTCTATCCCCCATGCTTCCATAGCGTTAATAATCGGAAGCATGGACTCCCCCAATTCACTAAGGGCATATTCCACTCTTGGCGGCACTTCGGGATATGCAGTACGGGTAACAATTCCGTCACTTTCCATAGAGCGTAAACTGTCTGTTAAAACTTTCTGACTGATACCCTCTAATGATTTCTGAAGCTCATTAAACCGCCACGGTCTGACACGGAGATTACGCATAATCAATAATTTCCATTTATTCCCGATAAGTTGTACTGTTGTAGCAACCGGGCAAGCCGGGAGTTCTTCTTTCTTAACCATAGCAATACCTCTTTTCTTTTTACATATCAAAATAAATGTTACACTCAAATTATAATGTAATGCATTTCTTAAATCAACTCATAATCTAACACAAAAAATGTTCTCATGCTTAGACGGCGAAATGACACAAAACTTACAAAAAAGTAACCACCTTATAAAAAGGTGCGTACTTCCAAATAACAAGGAAGTCTGTAAAATAAGAATTGCAGAGAGGAAAACCTCTCAAAAAACAAAACAGGAGGTAATAAAAAATGGCACTTTCAAATTTATCTGGTTGGAATGACAATACAGGGGTTTCTTCCGCTTGCGGTACTGGCTGCGGCGCTGCCGATAAGCCTGCCGAAGCTCCGGCTGCCTGCGGTTCTGCCGATAAGCCCGCCAAAAACCCATTATTCCCGGCATTGAATGTGTCGGGGAGATTGCGGACGCTTCCGATACTGCTTTTACTGCCGGGCAGAAAGTGATTGCCCTCATGGGCGGCATGGGGCGCGAGT
>CANONN010000076.1 GCA_947567625.1 uncultured Roseburia sp.
CCGGTTTCTCCGTTTCTCCCGGCTTCTCTGTGCTCTCTGTCTCTCCCGGTTTCTCCGTTTCCCCCGGATGTTCCGTGCTCTCTGTCTCTCCCGGTTTCTCCGTTTCTCCCGGCTTCTCTGTACTCTCCGACGTTCCCGGCTTCTCTGTACTCTCTGTTGCTCCCGGTTTTTCGCTGCTCTCCGTTCCTCCCGGCTTCTGTGTGCTCTCTGTCTCTCCCGGCTTCTCCGTGCTCTCTGTTGCTCCCGGTTTTTCGCTGCTCTCCGTTCCTCCCGGCTTCTCTGTGCTCTCTGTCTCTCCCGGCTTCTCTGTACTCTCCGACGTTCCCGGCTTCTCCGTGCTCTCTGTTGCTCCCGGTTTTTCGCTACTCTCCGTTCCTCCCGGCTTCTCCGTACTCTCTGTCTCTCCCGGTTTCTCCGTTTCTCCCGGCTTCTCTGTGCTCTCTGTCTCTCCCGGTTTCTCGCTGCTCTCCGTTCCTCCCGGCTTCTCCGTACTCTCTGTCTCTCCCGGTCTTTCCGTTTCTCCCGGCTTCTCTGTGCTCTCTGTCTCTCCCGGTTTCTCCGTTTCTCCCGGCTTCTCTGTACTCTCCGACGTTCCCGGCTTCTCTGTGTCTTCCGGCAAATCCTGGTCATAGAAAATCACACGACGCTCCGCCAGCACCATATCCTTCAGGGCTTTGACATCAGCCACCGTAAACAGGTCTCCTTCAAAATACTCCGAACAGAACAGGAATGTATAGTCCCCCGGCGCTGCACTCTCGTACGCTTGCAGATAATATCTGCCCGGATGTTCCTCCGACGGAATCAGTGATACATCCAGATACCAGTCCGTCTGATCTAAAATATCAGCGGAAGTACTCTGCCAATAGTCCGTCCGAATACGAATCACATAGTCTATCTCATAAAACATATAGTCATTGATCACATCAATGTCGCTGTACGCAAGATCATTTTCATCGTACCATGTAATCGCAAAATATGCGTTTTCATCGGGAATGGTCCCGTCCTCTTTTTCCGCAATTTTTCTCAAATCCACCATGGCCGGCGCCGACGTAATCTCAATACGCCCGACCGAAGCAGCACTTACCGGCTCTCCATATACAGTCCAAACCCCCTTGTCAAACTCCATGGTATATCCACGGTCTGCATATTGAGCGGCCAAAACAAACTCCGTTCCCGACGCACTCCCTGTTTGGGTGCGGATATACTCCTTTTCTCTCAATAGCACCCCCGGAAACAGCCTATGTCCGGTCTGAAACTGTGTCAAACCGGAAACATTGCCGCCAATGGCAAGTGAACCCTCAGAATTTAATACCAGGACGGCTTTTTCTGCCGCCGCATCCGTTTCTCCGGCAAAATCACCGGACACTATGACATCACCGGCCTCATTGAGATCAAGACAGGCCCCCCCAGACAGCGCAACATTGTTAAACTGCTTTGTTATGGATGACAGGACGGCCTCCTCTGCCAACACGATGCGGCCAATTCCTTCGACCACCGCATCGTCCATGGAAACCTTGCGCATCGTCAGCGTCGTCTGTTCGTTGCCATAAAACTTCTGTGCCTTTGCATACTGATTTTCATTTCCGGTGATCTGAATCTGCGCCTGGCTGTTGGCGCATGTATCAACGCGCTCCCGCACAGTCGCTTTCGCATCGAGACTCAGCACTGCGCTTCCCTGATAGGGAACCTTGTTGTCACTCCCCTCATCATGCCCCATATATATGGCCTGAAACATCGTCTCATCCACGGAATTTACCACCGTCAGCGTTGCATGATCAGAAACCGCAGTATTGGTATATCCCCCGGCATATACAGTCGGGAGTAGCTCTTTTTCGTAACCTCCAAAACCGCCAAGATCAGGATTTCCCTCCAGATAGGTATTGACATTGTCCAGCGTCAGGCTGTGCCCCGCGAGGAAAATCTCTCTGTGCGGCACACTCCCAAGCGCCGTACTGGATTCAAAAGTCATCTTAATATTTTGAAAACAGACGCCGTCACCCGCCAGCTGAATCGGGCTTCTGCAACAGATCTCACTCCCCTGTGTCCCTCGGATCAGCGTATTTCCCGGCAGCACCACCGGCAACATTCTGTTATCCGTATCCGCTTCTTGGCCGATAACGATAAGCCCCACCACATTGATAGGACTTTTATGCTGCTGCAATGCAGTCATGAACTCTTCTCTTGACGTGACCGTAACTCCCTCTTCCTCTGCCAACCGCACCGTTTTCGTCTCTCCGCCGCTCTCCTGTGCCAAAACCGGCATGGACGCCCTCACGCCGCCAAGCAGCAAAGCTGCCGCCGTCACCACGCACAACCATTTTTTCCGTCTACTCATCCACACGTCTCCTTCCCGCATTTGGCCCTGATTAAACTATTTCCAATTATATTACTTAAGATTATACCAAATCCCTGATGAATCGTCTATCATTTTCTTGTGCGCCCTTTCGAGTATCCCACTTGCGCTCTCACAGGGAAAAAGTTATAATTTACGAAAGATATGATTTTTCTATGGAGGCTGCCATGAAATACGATTGTCTGATCATTGATGACGAAAAACTGCTTGCGGACAGTACCGCGGAATACTTTAATCTGTTTGGTGTAAAAACTGCCGTTGTGTACAGTTCAAAAGAATGCCTGTCATTTTTCAACCTTCATTCGGCAGAGCTTTTGCTTCTCGATATCAATCTTGACAACGAAAATGGTTTTGACCTTTGCAAAAAACTTCGTCAGACAACCGATATTCCCATATTGTTTCTTTCAGCCCGGACAAGCGACGACGATAAGATCATCGCACTCCACATCGGCGGCGACGATTACATACAAAAACCGTATTCGCTCAGCGTCCTGCTCGCCAAAGTGCAGGCCGTATTAAAACGCTACGGACAGAGTGCCAGACAGACATACACGGACGGCAGATTAAGCGTCGACTTCGACACCAGAGAGGTTTCGGTCGCTGGCCGCATCGTCAAGCTCACTTCACTGGAGTTTCGCCTGCTTGCCTACCTCATCAAAAACAGAAACAGAGTCGCCACCAAACAGGAATTGTTCTCGGAAGTCTGGGAGGATAAGTTTACCGGCGACGGCACATTGAATGTACACATCCGCAAAATAAGGGAGGCAATCGAGCGCGATCCCGGCAAACCGGAATATATCATGACGATCTGGGGCGAAGGCTACAAATTTAACGGAGGAACACAATGAAAAAGCATTTCTTTCTGTCCGCCCTTTTGTTTAGCTTTGTGCTGCAAATTGCCGCACTGGTGTTTTTTGCTTTCCAAGTTACGGACAGCACACAAGACGCCGTCTTAGTCAATGAAGCCGTCCAGGCCGTCCAGGCCGACCTGAACCATATGGAACAGCATGTCAATCATACAAATCTTGACTACGTTGTGCTGGACAAAGATGGAACCGTTCTGTTTCAGACAAAACCCGGTTTAAGCCAAAGCGTCAATATGGCGGTCACGCATCGGGATACGATACTCGATATTATGGCAGGCAGTTCACCGGCAGGTAAGATCATCATCTCCAATGACAGCGCAGTATATTTTGATGCGCAAAAACAGAAGCTCATCTTGTCGCTGGCCGCCGCTATATTTTTTGCATGTGCTCTGTGCGTCGGCTATCTCGCCTATATAAACCGCACCGTCATCAAACCATTCCACAATTTAAAAGGGTTTGCACAGCGTATCGCAGACGGTAACCTCGATATTCCGCTTACTATGGACCGTCATAATCTTTTCGGCGCTTTTACGGAGAGTTTTGACATTATGCGCGCAGAATTAAAAAAAGCAAGACTGGCAGAGGCCAAAGCCAACGCAGACAAAAAAGAGCTTGTCGCAAAACTTTCACATGATATCAAAACCCCCGTCGCCAGTATCAAAGCCGCTTCCGAAGTCGGAGCCGCACTGACACAGGACGAAAAAATCAGAGAAAACTATACCCAAATCATCCGCAAGGCCGATCAGATCAATGCGCTGATCTCCAACCTGTTTTCCGCGACGTTGGAAGAGCTGACACAGCTTTGCGTATGCCCAGCCGACCTGGAAAGCGCCGAACTAAAAAGCATCCTCGTCAATGCAGACTATCTTAACCGCGCACGCATACCGGCTATCCCTGACTGCGTCCTTTACGCCGACTCGCTCCGTTTACAACAGGTGTTTGACAATATCTTTACAAATTCCTACAAATACGCGGATACGGAGATCACCGTCGCCATAAACCAAGACAGCAGCAGCTTAACCGTCACCTTGGAAGATCGGGGCGGCGGCGTCAAGAGCGAAGAACTGCCGCTTCTAAAAGAAAAGTTTAAGCGCGGCAGCAACGCAGAGCATTTGGAGGGCGCCGGGCTCGGACTCTATATTTCTGACTATTTTATGAGAGAAATGCAAGGCGAACTTTGCCTCGAAAACGGGACCTACGGACTGAAAGTGAGTGTTACCATCTCTCTGAGCGGCAGCTTGCATGTGATTTGATATTTTATGGACAGGTATTCTGATATTTTGTATTTTTCCGGTTATACTATTCCTATCAAAATTCAGGAGGCCATGATGAAAGCAACTGACAAAGAAAAACGTATCCGCACTGCACCGGATGGAGCCTGGGAGAGCGGGGTCATTCATGCGGAAAAAAATCGCTCCAAAAAACAGCATCTCAACGATATTACAACCGACATACAGGGAAACGGATACCCGGTCATTCGGAAAAATCAGGCTGATTAATGCATCCTGATTACATAATGCCTGGTACAAAATGTTCCTTTATTTGTCAGATAGACTGGACATTAATCAAAAAACTTTCCCTGAAAAAAATTCTGATTACCCAACGGTTTTGCTGTGAGCCGAAATAGGACACATCCGTCCGGACACATAATCACTTTACTGAACTTATCATCACCACCTATTTTTTCCAAATTGCCGCCACTCCTGACAGCCTCCATAATGGGATACATCATCATCATTACTTTGGAACAGATACCCAGTCCCTGTGAATTTACAGGGCATCCGTAGGTGCAGGTATATTTATCTCCGATTTGCTCACCATTTCGGCAAAATCTTTCTGTTTCATCATTGTCTTTATTAAAACCTATTACTTCAATTTCCCATACATATTCTTCGTCATACCATTTTTTCATAATAATCTCCATTTCTGCATTGCGAACGACGTTCGCATTTGCTTTTTGCGCATAAGCGACTTTGTGTAAGCCATTATGGCTTTGCAGCGCGCAGACACAAATCGCTGTGTGAAAAATTTATTTTTCACACTAATCCTCCATGTCAGAACAATTTACTGCGATGACGCAGTTTCCTAAATATTAATCTGTCAACCAATACCTGGAACCGTCTTTGGCACGCTCCATAAATCCATACATAATCAAATAGCGTCTCAGTGTCATATAATCATCAAAAATCGGTTTTAATATTTGATTGATCTCTTTTTCGCTATATGTTTTACCTTTTTCAAATTGCTCTGCTATTTTAGTGAGAATAACCACTTTGTTCTTTTCTTTTGGTGAAAATGTTTTTAAAACGAGAGGGTTAAAACTAAGAAAAAAGTTTTCTAATATACGCTGCCTCTCCGGCTCTGTGATTAAATAGCGGTCATCAACATAGCTGGCATGGTTGTGAATTGGCATAATTGCATTTTCGGAAACTTCTTTGAATCCCAATGATTGTTCATAAATAGCCAAATAATATTTTGCCTGCTTTGCTTTCTCACGAAATGTAAAACGATGCCGCCGAATGGTAGCTTCCGTAACGCCCAATCTGCTTGCCATTTCTTTATCTGAAATGCCGGAAGCAAAAAGCAACATTAAATCTTTTTGATTTTGTGTCAGTGTGTTATATTTCGTGTCAGCAGAAATCAATTGCGACAAATTACTACCGTGTGTAATTTCAATATGTTTTGAAACAGCATGTTCCGCTGTATAAAAATTATTGCTGATGGAATAAATTTGTCCCACTTCAAAATTCTGCGCACAATAGTTACAAATATAACGATCACGCTCTTTATCATACCTATAGCCTTTTTTCAACTCATCTAATGTAATTTTACTATAATCCATATCGCGCCGTCCTTATTTGTTTATTAATACTGCAAACAAATAATAACATCGTTTGTATAATTTGTCAACATTTTTAGATTGTATAGATTTTTTCTTTGTAACAGTTCTGCCTGACTTCACTGCTATCTCTCTTTTCGTTTCAATACGATATGCTATTTAAGCTGCTAATAGTTGCTGTACAGACATATACAAAAAAATAAGGAACTGTTAAATGGAATAGGGCGAATCCATCGGACCAAAAGCGGTTGGATAAGGCTGTGGGAATGAATTACAATACGGTTATCCAAAAACAGACTGCCGAAATTGCAGAAAGCGGCGTCATAATATACTTTTCTTTTCTGCTTTTGGAAATAAAATTCATAATCGTGTTGAATGAAAATGGATGGAACGAATAAATGCAATTGGCATAACTTCCCAAGCTGGACGCTATGCTTTGCGCCGTTTTAACTCTTGTTATCAACATTACACGTAAAAAGTAGCGCCCTCGGTCTGGTAAACTAAGGCGCTACTTCTGTAGTTAATTATTTGCCGGCGGCTAGGCTCCATCTAGCTTTCGGCTCTCTTGTTAAGCATATTATAAACCAGAAACATTGATTTTTCAACTTCAAACTAAAAACCGCCCCAGTGTTACCAGCACCGGAGCAGCTCATATATGCCGATATAGCGCCTGCCGCCTGGCATATTGGGCTTTTTGATCTGTCACGCAGAAGAAAGACGGCATAAAGTACCTGACCTGTTAAGCATAGGAAAAAATCTTGTAACGTGCTGAAATAGTCACAACATACGGTGGCCTTTTTGTAGGGCCACCGTATATGGTGTCTATGTATTCGATAAAAGATATCAGGTTAAGATTCGTTTTACGCCTGTTTGCCCTCGAGAACGTCAGCGAGACGTTCGATACCTCCCTGTACCGCCTCCAGAGAAGCTAAAATGTTTTCCACGCCGGTAACCTGTTCTCCTGTTGCCGCGCTGATTTCGGTTGTCGTCTCCGCCGATCTCTCAGAGATCGATTCCAGTTTGTTCATTGCTTCTAACAGCGTGTCTTTGATATCCACGATGCTGAGCAGCTCCCGTTTCAAATCTCCGATAATATCCATGACTTCGTCGGAGGCTGCAATCATTGTCTGAAAGATTTTTACGGTGTCATCCAGTTTGGTGGAAGATTCTTTTACAATCACGCCGTTTTTGTCCATGACCTTGTTGGTCTCTTCCACCGTATCAATGATATCCTTTAAGATGCGGTCAATCTCCTTCGTGGCGTTTGACGATTCTGTCGAGAGGGCGTTGATCTCATCTGCGACAACGGCAAAGCCTCTGCCTGCTTCTCCGGCCCTTGCAGCCTCGATGGCGGCGTTGAGCGCGAGCAGATTGGTCTGTTCGGAAATCTGATTGATGCTGTCCACAATCCCGGCGATCAGGGTCGATTTCTGTGCCAGAGCCGCTACGCCGTCCGCGGCCTCCTGTGTGGCTTTGGTATTTTCATCAAACTTTTTGGAAAGCTCGGAGATTGATGCGATACCCTCATCATTTTTTTCCTTGAATTGTGCCATATTGTTCATCGTAAGCATCACTTGCTTTTCGGAAGCTTCGATCTTGTCGTTTAGTGTGTTAAAGATGCCGATGCTTCCGTTTACTTCCTCGATCTGTGTCTCCGAGCTGCTCGAAATGGCTTCTGTGGAAGCCGCGATCTCCTGTGTGCTCTGTTTAAAGCCGTCCAGGGAAACATGAATGTGCTCGGTTGATTCTTGTATGCCGGTAAATGCCTGTCTCACGTTGGATAACAGGTTTTCCACTTCGTGTTCTTTTTTCTCCACATCGAGGAAAAGGGAGCGTGTCCTCATAATAACCATAGCGGCGGCGAGAACGGCGAGTGTGTAAACCATCAGAATGAAAATCCAGATCGGTAAGGTATACATAATCAAATAGGCGGAAGGAAACATGATCATGGCGGCGACGTTCGAGACGATCAGGACAATGGTATATACCACCACGACGGATAAGTCGTAATAGGATACAGCGAGAAAGAGAATCAGAAAATAAGCTTCCACCATGGCGCCGAAGCCGCGCGGTGTGCCGAATACAATCGTAAGTGCGCCAATTACAGGCAGAATCGAAACATACAGGTATTTTGCATATTTGCCAAGCTGTTTTTCGGACAGTTTAATCAGGAAATTGGCTGCGACCATGAGAAGAGCGATGGCGTCTCTCATGGCGCCGCCGTTGAAAAGAAGCACATACAAAAATGCGACAGCCGGAATTACGGCGTAAAACAAGAACATGATAAAATTTGTTCTTTTTTCTTCATTTTTCAGAATTTCCAATTCCATCGAAATTACCTAACCTTTCTTTCTAATTCTTATAAAATATATACAAATTATACCATATTTTCCCAGAACAGGCAAGAAAATTTGATGGTTACAGCTTTTTTTGTTGTATTTTCGTTTGCTTTTTGTAAAAATTGCCCATCCGGCATCCATCGGAAGAATGTGCCGGGCTGGGCGCAAGCTCTATTCTCCCGTCAGCAGCGCTTTGGGCGTAATCTTTTTTATTTTCATGGACAGCAGGCATGCCGTCACAAAAGCAAACAGAATCAGAGCGATGTCCGCAGAGATCATAAATCCCAATGGAATCTTGAACGTGCATTTTACGATACCAATACTGTTCAAAAACAGAGCGATCAGCGGATTGATGATAAAGCTGCAAATGGTGATGCCGGTTATGGTAGAGAAAATCACTGCGGGCATGAAAGACAGTGACGTCTGTAATATAAGCTGACCTGTGGTAAAACCGAGCGCTTTCATAATGCCGTAGTCCTGTTTTTTGTGACTGACTACCGTGCGCACCAGCAGATACAACACAAAGGTAATCACAATGGCGCTCAGGATCAGAATGGCGATCACGATAATGGTCATCAGAGAGACATAGACAGAGCCTCCGCCTTCCACTGTCGCCGCTACATTGATCGTTGCGTTGACATCACTGCCAAAACGTTCCTTTACGGTATTATGAAAAGCTTCGATATCCGTTGTAGCCGTAAGGTTGAGATAGTAGCTGGTATTTTGCAGTCTGCCGAGCCGTTCATAACCCGCCCGCGTGAGCAGGCAGTCTTTGCCGAGATTGTTGGTGATCTGTGTAAAACCGGAAATGAGATACACGGCTTTTTTTCCGTTTGCGGTAATCTGGATTTCATTGCCGATCTGTAAGTCATGTTCTCTCGCATACTTTGCGGCGATGGCAATCTCATTGTCATATTTGGGAAATCGTCCCTCAAAGACAATATTTTGGTTGTTAATCGTGGCAAAATCATCCGAGAGTGTTGCCAACAGCACGGTGCCGTCCACATGACGCACTTCGACTGTGTGGAACAGGTAAACTTTTTCTACGGAAGGATGGCTGTGCATGGTCTCTAAAAATTCTTGTTCTATATCGGCGTTGATATTGATGCAGCTGTATGTCGTCTCTCCGACGATCAGATTTAAAAACGGTGTCATATCAATGATGATATTTCGCACCATCAATCCGGAAAACACGACGACGAGTGAAAGCACATACATGGTGATGCAGATAATGATATTTTGTTTGCGGTTGGAACATGTTGTTTTTAATGAGAGCGCCATTGACAGCGGCGCTTTGGTTTTGTCGAGCGGAATGTGATTGCGCTTGAAATTGTGTGTCTCGATGCCTGAGCGCAGCGCGACAATCGGTTCCGTTCTCTTGATTCTGCGTGAAGACAGCCACACGACGAGTGCAACGGTTCCGTTTAATATAAGGAACGTCAGCAGCAGCGGGAGCGGTAAAAAGCGAACCGTGTAGGGGATACCGGTCTGTGCGGCCATCATGGTGTTGACGAACGGAAATAGGCAGTAGGAGGCGGCGGCGCCCAAAATGGTGGCGGCTGTCGAAACGCCGCAAAACTGTACGAAAAGTGAAAAAACCAGCTGGCGGCTCGTGTAACCGATTGCTTTTAGAGAGCCAAGGTTTTTTATATTTTCCTGTATATAGTTGATGATATTGGACGCGATCACAACGAGGGCAATTAAGAGTATCAAAAAGGCCATGGCGCTCATAACGCCGGAGCAGATCATTTGCGAAATATAGCGTGACTTGATGACGAGCGCATAGGAAGTGCTCGCGGTACGGGATGCAGGGTAACGCGATGCAATGGCGTTTTTTAACATAGCCTCGTAACTTTCACTCTCGGATTTATCGCTTATGCGCACGGAACAAAGCGCGGATTTCGGCGCATAGCCGCTTTGCTCGAGTTCGCGGTATTTATCCTGGGTGAGAATCAGTTCACATATACTGCAGTTGTGGGAACCTGCCATAATGCTGTTAAAAAATCCGCATACCTTGTAAGTCAACGGCTTGCTCCCGATTGTGATTTCTATCGTTTTGCCTATCTGTATTTCTTCTGATTTATATAATATTGGCATATAAATGCCGCTTTCTATGCTGCCTTCCTCTACGATCTCTACTTTCCCCACGGAGCGGGAGAGTGCAGTCTGTTTTTCGAGCAGAATGAATTCGCTGTTGATTTCGCCGCCGTTAAATGCAAACAGGCCAACCATATGCATACTCGGGACGATGGAAAATGTATCGGTGCGCGCGTCGCGCTCCAGTGTCTGTGTGAGAAAACGTTTTATTTCGGTTTCATCGCCGTCTGCAACAAGCGCGACATGTTCCGCGTTCAGTCTGTCGTGGCTGCGAATAAAATTCTGCTTGTAGTCTAAAGACAGCATGAGCCAGAGATTGAGTGACAATGCTGCGAGAAAAATGAGCACAAAGAGGGCTGTTGTCTGTCCTTTTGCTTTGCGCATATTGGAACGAGCGAGCAGAAAACTTTTGTTTATCATCGTGACCTCCTTACTGATCTCGGAATCTACCATCCCATTTCGTTGAGAAATGAGGAGAGCTTTTGATGCCTGGCGGCGTCGCCGTGCACATATCTACCAAGTTGACATTCGCCGGTAATGGCGCCGTCTTTTAAGTACAGGATACGGTTGCCGCGCCTTGCAGAACGCATGTCGTGTGTTACCATGACCACGCTCTGCCCCTGCTCGTTAAATCTTGTGAGCGTATCAAGAACGTCCTGGCCGGTCTTGGAATTGAGCGCCCCCGTTGGTTCATCCGCAAACAGGATATCGGGATTGTTGATGAGCGCCCGGACGATTCCGGCCCGCTGCGCTTCGCCGCCCGAAATCTGTGTGGGAAACTTTTTCTGCGTGTCTTCGGATATATGGACTGCATCAAACAGGGAGCGGGCATTGGAGAGAAGCTTTTTTTTGTCCTTGGCGATCAGCAGGCCGGCCGCTAAAATGTTGTCCATGACAGACATACCGTCGATCAGATAGATTTGCTGAAAGACAAAGCCGCAGTGCTTCCGCCGAAAGATGGCAAGTTCGTCCTGGCCTAAATCCGAGATTACCTGATCGCCGAATGTTATGGTGCCAAGGGTAGGGGTATCCATACCCGAAAGCGCATACAGGAGCGTGGATTTTCCCGCTCCGCTCGCGCCCATAATCACGGTGAAGTCCCCCTGATAAAGTTGTAGATCAATATTTTTCAGCACATGCTGCAAGGTTCCGCCGCTGGAAAAAGATTTGCTAAGATGTTCGGTTTTTAATAGTATGTTGTTCATATGTGTCCTCCTTCTTACAGATTCTACTATACTTTTGTAAATCTTAAATGTCTTTAGGCAAACCTTAAATAACTATTAAATATGTGAAAAACCAGGATATGCCGAATATGAAAAGAAAACGGCTGCAAACCCTCGTGATAAAATTTCCAAGCGCCGGAGGAGTAACGGGTCCTGAGACAGACCATTCCGTAACAGGGGGATAGACGGCATAAGGACGGCGGCGTCCTTTACCAAGGTATTTGATGGAGCCAAAATGATTTGGTAGTTTCATGTGTTTTTTTCTGCGTGCCATGATCTACGTCCTCCTTAAAAATGGGTATAAAAATAACAGCCAGACAGAACAATTGTTCCGCTTGCGTGGCTGCCCAGAAGATGATACAATATTTTTGAGTACAGGTATCATTTTCTGGTATCTATGAAAGCCGTTCCTGTTGGCCGCAGGGGCGGTTTTCATTTTTAGGGTTGAAAAATTGGTGTGTCTGTTTTATAATATGCTTAACAAGACAGCCGGAAAGGTGAGCGCTTCACCCGCTCCGGTAAGTGTTAGATTTTAAAAATAGTCGTCTACTTTTCCAGGAGCAAGACGGCTATTTTTTATGTGTATAAGTCAGAATAGCAACAATGAGTAACCCAGTAGTAAGGATTGTCATTAATTCCTCGTATGTACTCATAATACCACCCCTCTCCATAAAACTCGGAACGGGTGGGCACGTCCTCCGGCTGCCCGGTTAAGCATATTATTTTGACAGAGCCGATTGCAGACGTCCCAGTTTGTCGTAATACGCTTTTACCCGGTTCTCGTAGTTTGTTCTGACAGCTTCACCGTCGACAGAGGGTGTATCTGCTGTTATGGTTAAGTTTTCTTCGGGTTCTGTTGGAAGCTTGACAAACAGGCATCTGTCATTGGTTTTGTGTCCTCTTTGAAGCATTTAGGGTGTATTGCCCTGTTGGCACAGGGGCGGTTTTCGCGCTATTTTATTACCTTTTCCCGATTATTGTATTTTCATATATTAACATAGGAGAAATTACGATACAAATAGACAGAAACCTCATTTGTTCAGGTCTGATGAATTTACCGTTTCAATCACCTCTCCGCTTTCTGCATTGATAAAGATGACAGAAACGTTATTAACTTCCTCTCCGCTAAACACACTATACATTCCACCGTACATATAGAATGCCATCGTTGAAAAAGATTCATTCATATCTAATTCGGTGCTTTTAGTCGTCACTGTAAATTCTGTAAAATTTTCGTTTGCTTCAATTTTTGTGAAGTTCGGGTAGTCTTCTGAACCTACCATTTTATTCAATTCTTGATTGAATGACTCTTCCATATTTTCTAGCATTTCTTTATGTTGGCTTTTGGTCATCGTATATGTTGCACTTCCGTCAGCATTCAGTGTGACTTTATATCCGTATTCGGAAGCCTTTTCATCAAGTTCTTCCTGTGTAGTCTCCCCAACCAATTCAGCAGGTATGGTTAATACCACATCAAATACTCCTTTATCAACATCAATATCGCCAATCGTGTCTGGATTTTCGGAAGCTTCTTCCCTGTCGTCTGTAGGGTTACCGGCTGATTCCTGGTCTATCTGTTCTGAATCAGTTTCTATTTTGTCAGGTTCATTATTCTTAGATATTCTTTCGCTGCTCTCCGAATTATTGGTTCCACAAGCAGTGAAGTTTATAGATAATACACATAGTAATAAAATGGTAACTAATTTTCTTTTCATTTTTATGCTCCTTTTTTATATATTCGGCAAATCCATTTGCTATCCATCCCGAAAAAGATTAAACCCGTAACAAAAAGTCCCCGTCGGATAAACTGATTTCTTTTATGGTATCCTGTGGCTCTTCGGAAGCTGTTTTTTAACACGGATTAACCATACCGTTGTCAAACATGGCGAGACAAAACACGAATATAAGGTGAATTTTAGTGTTGCAGCCCATATTAGCAGGGCCTTTCTCCGTCTGACCACAGAGAAAGGCCCCAAGATGTGATGAACCTGCTATGCAAAAAATAAATTCCTGTACGGAATGAACGTCAATACCCAGGATTGCAAACGGTCCATTTCCGAAAACCACGATATTTTATATACCGGGCTGCATAAGCAGGTAATTTCATCACTAACAATCATACATTTTTATGGGGCTGTCGCACTAAGTGCGCAGCTCCTTTTTATGCAAAAAATAACTGCCAGAC
>CANONN010000077.1 GCA_947567625.1 uncultured Roseburia sp.
TCAGCTGGATAGAGCAACGGCCTTCTAAGCCGTGGGTCGGGGGTTCGAATCCCTTTGGGCACGTTATGGTGGGTATAGCGCAGTTGGTTAGCGCGCCAGATTGTGGCTCTGGAGGCCCAGGGTTCGAATCCCTGTATCCACCCTAGTTGCGATAGGGCAGCGAACATGTTGGGCTATCGCCAAGCGGTAAGGCACTGGATTTTGATTCCAGCATTCGCAGGTTCGAATCCTGCTAGCCCAGCTCATACAATCAGGGGTATTAGCTCAGTCGGTAGAGCACTTGACTTTTAATCAAGTTGTCCGGGGTTCGAATCCCCGATGCCTCATTCATGCGAAAAGAGTCATGTCCGTTTGGACGTGGCTTTTTTGTATAGGATCGCCACAAGGAGTAACCGGGATGATGGAATATTTTCCCCTAATCCCCAAGGATTATCATGCAAAACTGTCCGAATGGGGCTTTACAAATGCGCGCAAAAATACGATAATAAGTACACGATATAGTAGTGAGATTTTAGGGTGGCAGGTATATGGCGCAGAAAGATGAACGAGGTACATATGGAAATTAGACGTATTGGAGAAAACCAGATTCGCTGTGCATTGACAGAGGCGGAGATTCAGGAGATGGGCTTTGAGATTGACGATATCATCGCCGACAGTGAGATGACGCAGAAGTTTATGCATCTGGTGATAGACAAAGTGGAGGCCGAGGGAGATATCTGCATGGACGAGATGTCGCCGATGGTGAAGGCGGAGCTGTTGCAGGATCACAGTATGGCGATCACATTTGGCGGCGAGTCGGAGTTGTCCTTTAAGAGCCTGATGGAGACGGTCAATCATCTCATGAGCCAGCTAAACCCTGAGCGCGTGGAGGAGCTGCGCAAGGCGGGAAGTAAAGAGCGCCAGGAGACGATCGAAAAGTTTCTGGACGACTACTGCCAGTCGCTGCGCGGCGAAAAAGAGGAACAAAAGGAACAGGAAAAGCCCTACCCCAAAGGCGTCATGACTTGTGCGCTCCTGTTTAAAGACTTAGACGACCTGGTGGATATGATTCGCGTGTGTTTCGACGGCAAATACCCGGCCAGCAGTCTCTATAAACTGGAGGGCAGTTATTTTCTGCTGCTTGATTTTGCGGGCTTCACCAAGCGTCAGATGCGGCGCTTTGCGTTTGCTTCCGTGGAGTATGACGAGAACAGGCTTTCGGACAACGGGCAGTTGGGGTATGTCGTGGAGCACGGAGATTGTATCATGAAAAATCGAGCGCTGGAAACCTTAATGCAATTGTAAAAAAGTGATAAAAATAAGTTTGTAAATAGGCAAACCCCTCAAATAGAGAGCAAATTTTTGTACAAAATGACAACAAATTAGGGATTCCAATTTCTACAAGATATGCTATCATATGTCTTGTGCATATACGACATCATGTGGTTGACGCGGGCAGAGGGCCAGATGCGCCAGAGCGTGAGATGCCTGCAACACGGATGTCGGAAACAAGAGGAATGGGAGACTTTGAAAAGATGAGCAGAGAGCAACTTGTGGAATTGGAGCAGAACAAAAGAAGTCTTTTGGTGCAGGCTTATCGCATGAAGCAGGAGCATCCGCATATGTCGCCGGTGGGCATAGAGTGGGAGATGTATGCTTCGATCATGCGGGAAGTAGACGATCTGACCAGTCGTATTCAGATGTTTGCCGAAGCTTAGCCCATCAGAGATAAGCACGGCGCTTATGGTATGGTTGTAATGACAGAAGAAGCGGGACAGGAAATCATTCGTTTGGTTTTCTGTCTCTTTTTGTTTGCTAAAATCGGGAAAATATTTTATACTGAAACTATAGATGAGAACGGAAAAACGGCGGAAAGACAGACGAATTTAGATAATCGAAAGAAGGTGGCGCGTATGTTAAAAGATTGGACGAAACCGGCAGCACCCAAAACCGAAGAGCTGCAAAGCAGACTGGCGGCGGCGCAGAAGAAATTCGCGGCGCAGCAGATGCTGATAAAAGAAAAGAAACTGCCGGTTTTGGTATTGGTTGAGGGCTGGGGGACGGCCGGCAAGGGGTTTTTGATCGGGCAGACGATAAAGGATTTGGACCCGAGGATTTTTAAGGTGGCGTCGATGGGGGCTCCGACGGAGGAGGAGCGCAGGAGGCCGTTTCTGTATCATTATTTTGCCCAGATACCGGAGGCCGGCAAGTTTGGATTTATGGATTCCGGCTGGATGGGGGAAGTGACGAAGGGATGCCTGCGGGGCGAGCTGACGGAGGAGGACTATACAAAGCGCATTGAGAGTATCCGGCGGTTTGAACGGCAGCTGACAGACAACGGCTATCTGGTCGTAAAGTTTTTCCTGCACATTTCCCGCAAAGAGCAGAAAAAGCGCATTGAGCGCCTTTGGCAGGATAAGGATACCAGATGGCGGGTGAGCAAAAACGATCAATGGCAGAATGAGCACTATGAGATGTGTCTGGATGTGTTTGACCGTTATCTGCGGGAGACGAATCTGCCGTCGGCCCCATGGTACATCATTGACGCCAAATCTAAGGCGTGGACGCGCTTTCAGGTACTTGACATCTTGACGCAGGGAATTGCGATCGCTCTCGAAAACAGGGCGATGGCCGTACCGCTTTTGCAAAATGTATTCCCGCTCAAAAAGATGCCGCTTTTGGCCGATGTTTCCCTGGATGAGAGCAAGGCGTTAGAGGACGGGGTTTACCGCGAGGAGTTAAAACGGTTGCAGCAGCGGCTCGGCGATCTCCATAATCGTCTGTACCGCAAGAAAGTGCCGGTGATCATCGCCTACGAGGGGTGGGATGCGGCCGGCAAGGGCGGCAATATCAAGCGTCTGACGGAAGCGCTGGACCCGCGCGGATATGAGGTCAATCCGATCGCGAGCCCGGAACCGCACGAGAAAGCGCGCCATTATCTCTGGCGGTTTTGGACGAGGCTGCCCAAGACAGGGCACATTGCCATTTTTGACCGCACCTGGTACGGCAGAGTCATGGTAGAGCGTTTGGAAGGGTTTTGCAGTGAAAATGATTGGATGCGCGCCTACAACGAGATCAACGAGTTTGAGAAAGAGCTGTCGGACTGGGGAGCCGTCATCATCAAGTTCTGGGTGCACATCGACAAAGATACGCAGCTTGCCCGCTTTAACGACCGGCAGAATACGCCCGAAAAGCGCTGGAAAATCACGGATGAGGACTGGCGCAACCGGGAGAAGTGGGAGCTCTACGAGACGGCGGTGGACGAGATGATACAAAAGACCAGCACTTCCTATGCGCCCTGGCATATTTTGGAGTCGGTAGACAAAAAATATGCCCGCGTTAAGGCGCAAAAGATTGTCGTGGAAGCGTTAGAGCGAGTATTATAGGGATGATGGAGCGATTATGGATTCAAAGGAAAAACAACTAAATCGAGATTTAATAATCGGATGGGCGGTCATTGTACTGGTGCTGTTTGTGGCATATTTGGGGGAAGTTCTCAAAGGGGAGCGAACCGTTTCCTACGCATTGATCTTTATGTTTGCCACGGGGATACCGGCGCTTTTGTGCTGGCTGATCTACCGCAGGAATCCGCTGTATCATTCCCTGCGCTACTGTATCGTGGCCGGTTATTTTGTGATGTATCTGTTTGTGCTGGCGTCCGCCAATACCATGCTGGTATTCACCTACATACTGCCGCTCTTGTCTCTTTTGATCTTGTATCATCAGCCGGGCCTGATTTTGGGCACTGGCGCGGCGTCGCTGGCCGCCAATCTGGCGTTTATTGTCTACCGCGCGCTGCGGCATGAGATTACACTGGAAAACAGCCGCGACGTGGAGATTCAGGTGGCGCTTTTGACGCTGTGTTTTGCGGGGTCCTTTGTCGCGTCTCGTCTCTACAACGCAATCGACACGCAAAACAGGGAATATGTCGCTATGCTGGACGAAAAATCCAAGCAGATTCAGCGCATGACATTTCAGACAATCGAGACCATCGCCAATACGATCGACGCCAAAGACGACTATACACAGGGACATTCGCGCCGGGTTTCGGATTATTCCGCGCAGATTGCCAAACGCATCGGCATGAGCGAGACGGAGATTATGAACGTGCGCTACATCGCTCTGCTGCACGATATCGGCAAGATCGGCGTTCCCGACGCGGTGCTCAATAAACCCGGAAAGCTGACCGATGCCGAGTACGAGCTTATGAAGCGCCACACCACGATCGGCGGAGAGATCTTAAAGGATATCGGCGTGCTCGAGGGCCTTGACGTGGGAGCCAAATATCACCATGAGCGCTACGACGGCAAGGGATATCCGAACGGGCTTAAGGGGGAGGAGATTCCGCTGATTGCCCGTATTATCGGGCTGGCCGACGCTTATGACGCCATGAGCTCCAACCGCGTTTACCGCAGGCAGCTTGCGCGTGAGAAAGTGCTGGAGGAGATTAACCGGTGCCGCGGCACGCAGTTTGACCCGAAGATTACGGATGCTTTCCTGGAATATCTGGAGCATGATATGCCCTGGCAGTGGCAGAAGAATGTGGACGAACAGGAAATGCTTGCGGGCGCGGGCAATAAGCTTTTGCAGAAGATCATGACGACGCAGGCGCGGCCTGCCGAGGATTCGGAGTGGGATGAGAGCACCATGGTCTATAAGCGCAGCGCCGGCGAACACTATATCGGGGAGCAAATAAAACAGAGCCAGAGCCGCGGCGCGCTGCTTTTGGTCAGTATCGAAAAGATGCATCTGATTAACCGTCAATACGGGTTTCGGCGCGGGGATTACTACTTGCAGACGCTTGCGGGGATACTGCGCGTGATGTCCAAGGAGACGATCATCTGCCGTTTCAGCGGCAATGAATTTCTCTGCTATGTGCCGGATAAAAGCGGCACGGAGGAAATAAAAAGTATGGTGGAGCATGTGCTCGAGGAGACAAAGCGCTATGAGCGGGAGGATGAACTGATTGATCAGTTTATGCTTGCGATCGGCATTACCAGACATGACAGGGACGGACAGGATTTGTCCTTGCTCCTGTTGGAGGCCGACCGTGCGCTCTATCATGTCAAGCAGATGCCGGGAACAAATTATTACTTCTATCGCTCGCTCGACGAGAGAGGGGATGAGGTGTCCCGCGTCGATCTGGAAAATATCGTCGCCGCCTTAACGCGTGGGGAAGAAGCTTCGGGGGCGAATGTGGTGCCGCAGGACGATTATGTGCGGATGAAAGAATTTATCGCGCGTATGGCAAAGAGCGGCAGCGCTAAAGTGCAGATTGTGATGTTTACCGCCAGGCCCAAAGATGAGAGCAGGATAACGGTGGCTGAGCGCGAAGAGGCCATGAAGCTTTTGGACCGCTCCATTTATGCGGTGGTACAGGACATGGGCATTGTAGTCCGCTACAGCAGTATGCAGAGGATTTTTATGCAGGACGGCGCAAAACAGGGGGAGGCCGAGTGGACGGTTGAGGAGATTATGATGTATTTCTATCGCAGCTATGGCAAGAGTGATATGGAGCTGTTCTATGATATGGCAGAGCTGGAGACGGGCTGCGGAAATACGGAATTTACGGATTAGGCATAATGCACAAAAATTGGCGACGAGGAGGCGGGCCCAGCGGAGAGGGACGGTGGTATCCCACAAGTTATCCACAGGAAAAAACTGTCGAAAAATGGAAAATGTAAGTTATACACGGAGTTATTCACATTATCCACAATTTTTTGACACAAAGGTACAAAAGAAAACACACCAAAATCGAATCTATGTTTTGTTGACAACTCATAAAGATTGGCTTTTTTGCATTTATTTTCCAAAATCCATTGACAAATAAAAATTTAGTAAAACTTGAAATTCATGACACTCTTTGCTATACTTCTTTCGTATAATTTTGATAAAGCAGGGGAATCATACAGGTGTAACATGGTAAATAAAGTAGAAGTTATGGGAATCGGTCTATATAATGATACATTGAGAGAGGCGGTCGAGCAGGCACAGAGTTATCTTTCCGAGGGCGTGCTGCACACCATTGAAAATATTTCCATGGAGATGCTTTTAGATGCCCAGAAGGATAAAGAGCTTGCGCAGGTGCTAAAAACCCTGCATATGGCTCTTATCGGTGAAAAGGAGATACTCTCGGTAGTCAGCGACAAGGGGGGCACAGATCTCAATGTACAAAAAATTGCCGAGATTGAGGAGAACGATTTCTTTTTTGAATTATTTAAACGAATCGAGCAGGGCGGGAAAAATGTCTTTTTGCTGGGTGAGACAGAGGAGAAGCTGGCAAATTGCAGGGCGCGGTTGACAGAGCGTTTTCCGCAAATCGTGATTGCGGGAGAGTATGCGCTTGACAACTGCAACGGCGATTGGGAGGCGGTCGTCAATCATATGAATTCGACCACGCCGGATGTGATTCTGTCGGTCTTAAAAAGTCCGATGCAGGAGCATTTTTTGTGGCAGAATAAAGAAAAGATCAATGCAAATATCTGGTATGGCCTTGGGGAGATCGGCAAGAGGGGCCGGCCGCGTATCTACTCTTTTTTGCAGGGAAAGCTTTTGATGAATCGTTTAAAAGATGGAATTCACAAATATGAAGCGGCAAAAGGCAGGGAAGAAGACGATCTTGAAAACCGGAATCATTAAAAGCAGCAAATATCAGAATTTACTGGATGGCATCATGCTCCTGGCGGGAACCGGCCTGGCAGCGGTTGCCATTCAGTGTATCTACGAGCCGATGCATCTGATCATCGGCGGTTTTTCGGGTATTTCCATCATTATCAAAAATTTAACCGCAAACGGCGGGACGCAGGGTATTCCGGTATGGTTTACCAACATGGCGCTCAATATCCCGCTATTTTTTGCCGCGTATCGGATCGAGGGCAGGAGTGTGGTACAGAGAGCCGTGCTTGGCACCGTGCTGTCGTCGCTCTGGCTCTATTTTATTCCCACGATCAATCTGCCGCAGGGGGATTACTTGATCGCGGCGATCTTGGGCGGCGTACTCTCCGGCGCCGGCATGGGGCTGATTCTTCGCGCCAAGACCACGACGGGCGGTACGGAGACGCTCGCCACGCTGCTCCACCGCTATCTGCGCCAGTATTCCACGGTGCAGCTGATTCTCATACAAAACGGCATCATTGTGCTGGGCGGCCTGTATGTGTTCGGATTTCGTGCGGCCATGTATGCCCTCGTCTCGATCTTTATATCAGGCAAGGTGTCCAATGCCATAACAGAAGGGTTCAAGTTCTCTAAAGTGACGTATATTGTCACCAACGAGTACGAACAGGTGGCAAAGCGCATTATGAAAGAGCTGCGGCGCGGCGTCACGGGGCTTAGAGCGGAAGGCATGTATTCCGGCGAGGAGAAATGTATGCTCTACTGCGTCGTATCGCCGAAAGAGATCGTAAGGGTCAAAGAAATCGTGGCGGCAGTGGACGAGCGGGCGTTTGTCATTGTCACGGATGCCAGAGAAGTATTTGGGGAGGGATTTTTGCGCCATTTTTAATGGCTTTTTGCATAAAATTAATGTTTTTCCCTCTTCCTTTTTTTGGCGTTTTGCATTAAAATAGATGATAGGTGTTTTTGTTTTGGGAAAATTGACCAAAAGATATGTGAGAAGGAGCAAGACGCATGATTTCAAATCAGATACTTCAGAACACGATTGATGGTTTAAAGGGGATTACAAGGATAGATTTGTGTGTGATCGATGTGGAGGGAAAAGTGCTCGCGGCGACATTTCATGATGCCGAGCAGTACATAGAGCCGGCGCAGACATTTGCGTCATCTCCGGCAGATTCACAGTTGGTAAATGGATTTCAGTTTTTTAAAGTATATGACGAGCATCAGCTTGAGTATATTCTTCTGGCGAGCGGCGACAGCGACGATGTGTATATGGTGGGCAAAATTGCCAGTTTCCAAATACAAAATCTTCTGGTAGCATATAAAGAGCGGTTTGACAAAGACAATTTTATCAAGAATCTGCTGCTCGACAATCTTTTGCTTGTGGATATCTATAACCGCGCCAAAAAGCTGCATATCGACACGGACGTCAGGCGCGTCGTGTTTATCGTGGAGACGAACCGCGAAAAAGAAAACAACGAGCTGGAAAGAATCCGCAGTGTCTTTGGCGGCAAGGCAAAGGACTTTGTGACGGCGGTGGACGAAAAAAATATTATCATTGTGCGCGAAGTCGGAGAGAACGAGAGCTACGACGATTTGAACAAGACGGCGGAAGTGATCGTAAACCTGTTCCGCACCGACACGGATTGTGAGGTGCACCTGGCATACGGCACGATTGTCAATGAAATCAAAGAGGTTTCGCGCTCATACAAGGAGGCGCGGATGGCCCTGGACGTCGGCAAAATTTTCTTTGAAGAAAAGAACGTGATCGCCTACTCGACGCTCGGCATCGGGCGGTTGATCTATCAGCTGCCGATTCCTCTCTGCAAAATGTTTATCAAAGAGATTTTTGACGGCAAATCGCCGGACGATTTTGACGAGGAGACGCTGATTACCATCAACAAGTTTTTTGAAAACAGTCTCAATGTCTCCGAGACGTCGAGACAGCTTTATATCCACCGCAATACACTGGTTTACCGCCTGGATAAGCTGCAAAAATACACGGGTTTGGATTTGCGCGTTTTTGAAGATGCAATCACCTTTAAGATTGCGCTTATGGTAGTAAAATACATGAAATATATGGAGTCTCTGGATTACTAGAAAGGTTTGGATAAATGATTCAATTAGAGCACGTCAGCAAAGCATATTCCGCGGGTATCCCCGCGCTCAATGATGTAAGCCTGCGTATCGAAGAAGGAGAGTTTGTGTTTATTGTCGGCGACAGCGGATCGGGAAAGTCCACGCTGATACGCCTGCTGTTAAAAGAGCTGGAGCCGACTTCCGGCGCCATCACGATAAACGGCAAGAAATTAAATACGATAAAGAGACGGCAGATCCCGAAATTCCGCCGAAAGATCGGCGTTGTCTTTCAGGATTTCCTGCTGTTAAAAGACAGGAATATCTATGATAACGTGGCGTTTGCCCAGAAGATTATCGGTGTTTCCAACCGCGCAATCCGCAGGAATGTTCCCAATATGCTGTCTATGGTAGGGCTTGCGGCAAAGTACCGTTCGCATCCCAAGCAGCTCTCCGGCGGTGAGCAGCAGCGTGTCGCCATCGCGCGGGCGCTGATAAATAAGCCAAAGATTCTGTTGGCGGATGAGCCGACCGGTAATCTGGACAACAACAACGCATGGGAGATCATGAGCCTCATGGAGGAAATCAACGAGCGTGGGACGACGGTTGTCGTCGTCACCCACAATTTAGAGATCGTGCGGGCGATGAAGAAGCGTGTGATTACCCTCAAACAGGGGGTTGTGGTCAGTGACACGACAGAGTTTAGCGAGGATAATCCGTCCAGTCTTTTTGGCGGCGCAGAATACGACGGGGGTGACTATATCGATGAGGATTAGCACTTTTTTTTATACGGTCCGGCAGGGGTTTGCCAATATCTGGCGCAATAAAATGTTTTCCTTTGCCTCGATAGCCACCATGACGGCCTGCATTTTTCTGGTCGGCCTGTTTTATATGATCGTGACCAATTTCCAATCCATGGTCAAAAATGCCGAGTCCGGCGTTGCCATCACGGTGCTGTTTGAACCGGGCATTTCCGAGCAGCGCATCGAGGAGATCGGCGAACTGCTCGACCAGAGAGTGGAAGTATCCAAATATGAATTTACCTCCGCAGAGGAGGCTTGGAACAGCTTTAAGGACATTTATTTCGAGGGTAATGCGCAGGCGGCGGAGAGCTTTGCGGGTGATAACCCTCTGGCAAACAGCGCCAGCTATGCCGTCTATATGAATGATATTTCGATGCAGGGGACGCTCGCTACATATTTGGAAGGGGTCGAGGGGGTGCGCGAAGTCAAAAAGTCGGATGCCATCGCCGACACGCTGACCGATTTTAACAGCCTCGTGGGGTATGTCTCGGCGGGCATTATCCTGATTCTGTTTTGCGTGGCAATTTTCCTGATCAGCAATACGATCACCGTGGGCATCAATGCCAGGCGGGAGGAGATCCGCATCATGAAATTGATTGGCGCTACGGATTATTTCGTGCGTGCGCCGTTTGTTGTAGAGGGAATTATCATCGGCCTGATCGGCGCGCTGATACCGCTGGGGATTCTCTATCTCGTCTATATTAAAATCACGGAATTTATTTCCGGGGAGTTCAGTGTGGTAGGCCGCATGATGCAGTTTTTGGGTGCGCGCGAGGTATTCCATACCCTGGTGCCGGTGGCGCTGATTCTCGGCGTGGGCATCGGCCTGATCGGCAGCCGCATCACGATACGCAGGCATTTAAAAGTATAAGCGGGGTATCTATGCAGAGAGGTTTTGACAGGAAAGAAATACGGCGATGGGTGACGGCGGCGGGGCTGGCCGTATGTCTGACGACGGTTGCAGCCGGTTCGGCGGCGTCGGCAGCCACGGAGGGAGACTTCGCACAGGCGTCGTCCGTGGCTGCTGCCGTGCAGGCATCGTCAGCGGCCACGGAGAGGGACTCCGTGGCGGCGCCATCTTCGGAGCAAAAGGGCAAGAAAGCTTCCGGGAAAAAGACATCCTCTTCGGAGCAGGCGGCGATCTCAGACTCTCTGCGGGAAGCCGAGAGAGAAAAGAAGGAGCTTGAGAAGGAGCTTTTGGAGGCGGAGGGAATCATTGCGGATTTAAAACAGTCAAAAGGGAACGTGGAGTACAAGGTTGCGGAGTTAAATAAGCAGCTCGTCAGCATATCGGCCCGCATCACCGAGCTCGAGGGGGAGCTTACGGCCAAGAACGAGGATATTGCGGCGGCGCAGCAGGCGCTTGCGGCAGCGCAGCAGCGAAAAATGAAGCAGTATGCCGATATGAAGATTCGTATTCAGTATATGTACGAAAATTCCCACAAATCTTACTTTGAGACGTTGATCTCTGCCGAGACGATTACCGACCTGCTCAATATGGTGGAGTATATTCGGGAGATCGAGAGTTACGACAGGCAAAAGCTCACAGAGTATGAGGACACGGTGGCGGAGATCACCCGCAAAGAACAGCAGCTTGCAGCGGATTACAGGGACCTCGAGCAGATGAAAGTATCGGTGGAGGAAAATAAAGCCGCGGTGGCGGCGATGATGGAGCAAAAAGAGCATGAGCTAGTCGATCTAAAGGAGGATATTGCCAGGGCGCAGACGGAGGCGGATTATTTTGCGGCGGAATTGCAGGCGCAGGAGGAAATGATCGCAGAGATCAAGCGTATCGAGGCGGAGAAGGCGGCAGCGGCGGAAGCCGCGCGCACATATGGAGGCGGAGCGTTTGTCTGGCCCTGTCCCAGCAGCCGGAGAGTGACGAGCGATTACGGGCCAAGGGAAGCGCCGATGTCGGGAGCTTCCTCTAACCATAAGGGAATCGATATCGGCGCGGCGGCGGGAGCCGATATTGTGGCGGCGGCCGAGGGCACGGTCAAAGCAGCCGCGTACAGCAGCACAGCGGGCAATTATGTCATGATTGATCACGGCAGCGGCATCTACACCGTATATATGCATGCCTCCCAGATTACCGTATCGGTGGGAACCGAGGTGGCGGCGGGGCAGGTGATCGCCAAGGTTGGCAGCACGGGAGTTTCCACCGGGAACCATCTGCATTTTGGGGTGTCCGTCGGGGGAGCCTATGTCAGCCCGTGGGAATATTTGTGATGGCATAAGATACCGCTGCCGCTTTGAATCATAATCGAGGCGTACACATCTGTCTTTTGCGTCGGTGCAATGCCGTACTGGGAGGGGGTTTTCTGATTGTGTGGAAAGCCTTTTTTCTTAGCCTGGTGTTCTGCAAATCGGTAATCTGCGCTCGCTCCATCGCTGGCAAACTGCCAGAAGAAACCAGTGGACAAGTGGCCGGATCATCCGAAATAATAGTTAGGAATAATGAAAGTGTTATCCGTATCATAGGATAAATAGCAAGAGGCAAAAAGCACTTTTGGGGTTACTGATCATACCCATTTGGGAGAGGAGCGCACATATGGACGAACAGCAAAGAGACGAGCAAACAAGAAAAAAGCACCCCATGGCAAAAGGTATCGTTTGCGGTATCGTGGGAACTCTGGTCGTGGGATGGCTGGCGATTTACACTGCATGCAGCCTTACCGGTACGCAGGTGGTCGTGCGCAGCAGAGGGCGCTCGAGCGAGATTCTGCTGGATGCGGATGCCGTCACCAAGATGCAGCAGCTGGATGCATATATTGAAGAATACTATTACGACGATGTTGACATCGACAGTCTCCAGGACGGCATGTACAGCGGCCTTGTGGCAGGGCTCAAAGACCGCTATTCCGTGTACTACAATGAGGATGACTATGCGCAGATGAAAGTTGACACGACGGGGCAGTATTACGGCATCGGCGCCGGGCTGCATCAGGATGAAGAGTCGATGGAGGTGACTGTCACCAAGGTCTACGAGGGTTCTCCCGCCGAGTCGGCCGGTCTTTTGCTCGACGACGTGATCTTGTCCGTGGACGGCACCAAGGGAACCTCGATGGAAGTGACAAAGCTGGTAAAGCTGATTCGCGGGGAGGAGGGCACTACCGTACATCTGGAGGTTTTTCGCCCCTCAACGGGGGAACAATTTGCCTGTGATGTGGAGCGAAAGAATATTACGCTGCCCAGCGTTTCCCATCGTATGATGGAGGAGAAGATCGGCTATATCGGCATCGAAAGCTTTGAGCGCGAGACAGCCGCGCAGTTTGAGGAGGCGCTGGCGGATTTAAAGGGCCAGGGGATGCGGTCGCTGATCGTGGATTTGCGCTATAACGGCGGCGGCCTGGTGGACAGCGTCGTGCAAATCCTGGATGACATTCTGCCGGAGGGACTTTTGGTCTATGTCGAAGACAAAGCCGGCAACCGTCAAAATTATACGTCCTCCAATAAAAGTGAGCTGGGGATGCCGCTTGCGGTGCTGATCAATCAAGAGAGCGCTTCCGCCTCGGAGATTTTTGCCGGGGCCGTGAAGGATTACGGGTACGGGACACTGATCGGCACGAAAACATTTGGAAAAGGTATCGTGCAGACCATTTTTACGCTCGGTGACGGCGACGCGGTAAAACTTACCACTGCGAAATATTTTACGCCAAAAGGAAATTATATACATGGGGTGGGCATTGAACCGGATATCGAACTGGAGTACGAATATCTCAACCCGGACGGGGAAGTGTACGAAGCGCAGTACGATAATCAGTTACAGAAAGCGATTTCCGTGCTGAAGGGAGAATAAGACCGTCGATTCGCCCGTCGCACGGCGATTCATCAGGATTACGAGGGTAAAAGTTTGAAAGGATACATTTGGCGTTATACAACAGGAATATTGCTGGTCCTATGGATGGCGGTCATATTTTGCTTTTCATCGCAGCCGGCAGAGGAGTCTTCCGAGGTCAGCGGTTCGGTGGCCTATCGGCTGGTATCGCTGGCGGACCGTCTCTGGGAGGGCGATTTTACGGAGCAGCAGCGTCTCATCTATGCGGAGTTTATCGACTATCCGGTGCGCAAGGCGGCGCACATGGCGGAGTTTGCCGTTCTCGCCGTTTTGGCCTGCGCGTTTATGTCAAGCCTTGGGAGGCCCGGAAGATGGCGCTATCTGTGGGCCGCCGTGTTTACGGCGCTATATGCGGCGACGGACGAGGTGCATCAGTTGTTTGTGCCGGGCCGTGCCGGTAGAGTTACCGACGTGTGCATTGACACGCTCGGGGCGGTGATCGGACTTATCCTCCTGTTTTTGTGCAGGCTTGTTTATCGGAGATGGAAGACGGGAAAGGCCGGTTGAACTAGAGCGTGTTTGAAAATTCATTCCCGCCATCTGCACGCCCCACTTTGCGTGATATTT
>CANONN010000078.1 GCA_947567625.1 uncultured Roseburia sp.
AGGTGCCTGCAGTGCAGGATGGAGTACCGTCAGATCAGCAGGATGGCGTGCAGAAAGTGCCTACAGTGCAGGATGGAGTACCGTCAGATCAAGCATGTTGTCAGGACGAGTTACAGATGAAAAAAGTATAGAGAAAGGCGTAAATGCAGAATGAAGAGTTTAGTTGATCAGAAATTATTGACGGCTTCCGTCGTCAATGTGATGTGGGAGCGGATTCATTTATCCATAGAGGTGAAAATAACCTATGAGGGAGATGTAGACCGGGAAAAGCCGTTGGATTTTTATGCAGTGGAATTGGTCGAATATTTGAACCAGGTTCACTTCAGGGCCGAGAGGACGGCGATCGACCGGTATCTGCTGCGGATAAATATTACCAGCGCCGGGAATAATCGTTGTATACCGAGCGGCGTTTACGCGATTTTTGTCTGCCAGGGAGATCATAAGCTCGCCGAATGTGTGGCGGATACCTGTATCATTGACGAGATGAGCAATATGTCCCGCAGCTTTTTGTATGGCGCGCAGAGAAAGGTGTACAGTGTCAACTTTTATATTGAGGAGGGGAGCGAGAACTTTCCGTTCCGCATGTGCGCGCTTTCGGCGGCGCAGAATAATATAGAGTTTGGACAGCGCGCCCGTTTTTTCGCGGGCTTGCATATATGGGGCAATTTCAAACGAACCTTTTTGAGCAGCAGACAGTTCTTAAAACGATGTTATGCCATTTATGCGAGAAAGAAGCACAATCCGAATGTCACAACGATATTATTTTTGACGGAGCACAATGACGAGCTGACCTCAAACCTCAAGGCAGTGTATGAGCGGATGGTCGAGCGGGGGCTGGACAAGCAGTTTCGGATTTTAATCAACGCCAGGGCGGCGGCGGCCAGGCCGCAGTCCAAGATCAGTTGGATTCGCGCGGTGCGCGATATGGCGAGGAGCGATATTATTTTTGTGGATGACCATGTGGGGACGTTTGACTGGCTCAAATTGACAGACCGCACGACCGTTATTCAGCTCTGGCATGCGGGGGCCGGTTTTAAATCATCGGGCTACAGCCGCTGGGGACACCAGGGATGTCCGGCTCCGATTTCCAGCCACAGACAGTACACGTACGGGATTGCAGGCTCTAAAAATATTGCGCCCTTTTTCTCTGAAGTGTGGGGGATGAGCGATGAGCTTGTGCTGCCCACCGGTATGCCGCGTATGGACGAATATCTCGACAAAGAGCGCCAAAAGCGCAAGACGAAAGAATTGTACGAACAGTTTCCGATGTGCCAGGGCAAGAAAGTGATGCTGTTTGCGCCGACTTACCGCGGGATGAACCAGTCGACGGCCTATTATCCCTACGAACTGATCGATTTTGAACGCCTGTACCGGGAGTGCGGGGACGAGTACGTGGTGCTGTTTAAGATGCACCCGTGGGTCAACAATAAGCTGACGATCGAAAAGAAATACCGGGATAAGTTTCTGGATGTCAAGAATTACCCCGATATCAATGACCTGTTCTATATCACCGATTTGCTGGTCACCGATTACTCGTCCAATATTTTCGAGTATTCGCTGATGAAAAAGCCGATGATGTTTTTTGCTTACGACAAGGTGCAGTACTCGTTTTCGAGAGGATTTCACCGCGATTACGAGGAGTCGGCGCCGGGCAAGGTGTGTTACACGTTTGATGCGCTGATGGATGCTTTTGCCGCGCGCGATTTTGAGTTTGAAAAGGTGCAGGAGTATATTGACCATCATTTTGACTATATCGACAGCGGGGCTTCGGACCGTGTGATCAACTGGTTTTTGCTGGGCGAGATGCCCAAACAGTTCCAGGATGAGATAGCGGCAGTGCGCGAGGACTGGAAAAGGACAAGCAGCCTGGACTTTTTGCCCGAGCATATCGGGGAGCAGGCCGATGCGAGAATGTTGGCGAATTATTTAGAGGAAAAAGAAGAGGGGTTAGGTTGAAAAATCAGCTTGATCGCTGATTTTATCAACCGGCAATTTAAGCCAGAGCCTTAAATATGCCTTGATCGCAGATGAGATCATCGCAATACTGCAAGCAGTATACGAATTTCTCAACGCGTGTCATCGCAGTAAACTGCTCTGACATGGAGGTTAGCATGAATATAGCGATTATTTTTGCCGGCGGAAGCGGCGTGCGCATGGGCGCGGGCGTGCCCAAGCAGTTTTTGGAAATCAACGGGAAACCGATTATCGTGCACACGCTGCAATTGTTTCAGTATCACAATCAGATCGACAAGATCTATATCTCCGTATTGGAGGAGTATATCTCTTATATGGAAGACCTTGTGGAGGAATACCGTCTCTCGAAGGTCGCGAAAGTGATATCCGGCGGCGACACCGCGCAGGATTCCATCTACAACGCGCTCAAATGCGCCCAGGCGGAAAACCCTGACGATTCGATCGTACTCTTACATGACGGCGTGCGCCCGTTTGTCTCCTACGACGTGATCAGCCGCAATATAGCGGGGGTGAAGGAGAACGGCAATGCCATCACCTGTACCTCATGCTTCGAGACGATACTCGTAAGCAAATCGGGAGATCAGGTGGATGATGTGCCGTACCGAAAAGAGACGTTCGCCGCGCAGGCGCCGCAGAGCTTCTATCTCAAAGATATTATCGCCGCGCACGACGTGGTGCGCGCGTCCGAGAACGGGTATGAAAATATGGTGGATGCCTGCACGATTATTCGCAGCCAAAATATTCCGGCCCACATGGTACCGGGAAACCGGGGCAATATCAAGGTGACGACGCCGGAGGATGTCTATATGTTCCGGGCGCTGCTCCAGTACAAGGAAAATGAGCAGGCGTTTGGCCTTGGCATCACCAACCGTATTGAGACGCGCATGAGCCAGGCGAAAGAAAAGAGGCAGGAAGGTTTTATTTGAAAGGGGATGGGCATTATGATAGCGGAGAGTTTGGAAGATCGTATTATGCAGGAGGATTTGGAGCTGCTTTCGGGAGAGCTCTGTGAGGAAAACGGATTTCCGCTGGCTCAGATCGCAAACAGCACGGTATTTGTCAGCGGAGCCACCGGTCTGCTCGGTTCCCAGGTGGTTAAGGCGCTCGCATGTTTTAACCGGTTAAAAAATACCCAGATCAAGATGATTGCGCTGGTACGCAGCATGGATAAGGCGAAAAAGGTGTTCGGAGATCTCTTGAAGAGGGGCGATATCACGCTGATGGTCGGTGACGTCAACCATGCAATTTCCTGCCCCGGGGCCATTGACTATGTCATTCACGGCGCCAGCGCCACAAGCTCCAGATATTTTGTGGAGAAGCCGGTCGAGACGATCGGTACGGCTTTGGACGGCACGAGGAATGTGCTGGAATTTGCCCGCGATAAGAGGGTGCGGGGTATGGTCTATCTGTCTTCTCTCGAGGTGTACGGCACGCCGCTACAGACCGGGCAAAGGATAGCGGAGGCCGATTACGGCTACATCGACCCGCTCTCGGTCAGGAGCAGTTATTCGGAGAGCAAGCGCATGGCAGAGTGTCTCTGCGTTTCGTATGCCAAAGAATACGGCGTGCCGGTCAAGGTGGCAAGACTTTCACAGACGTTTGGGGCGGGTGTGTCATACGACGACGGCCGTGTGTTTGCGGAGTTTGCCCGCTGTGCGGTGGAGGGCAGAGATATCGTGCTGCACACGCAGGGCAATACGGTGCGCAGTTATTGTTATTCCAGAGACGCAGTCAGCGCCATCTTGTATATACTGTTAAAAGGGGAAGCGGCGGAGGCGTACAATGTGACCAACATGGACACCGCCATATCAATCCGGGAGATGGCAGAACTGGTGGCACAGACGCTTTCGCATGGGCGCAGCAGCGTTGTCGTGGACATACCGGACGATCTCGCTTCGTTTGGCTATAACCCCGAGATGGTGATACGTCTCGACGCCGAAAAACTCGAACGGCTGGGCTGGAGACCCACGGTCGGCTTACAGGAGATGTATGAGCGTATGGCAGCCAGCAGTTTTCAAAAAAGCGTTTGAAACTTGGAAACAATGTAACGTTCTATATGTAAGGAGGTTGGAACATGAAAAGAAGATTATTGGCGGTATTGCTCGCCGCAGTGATGGCTTTCCCCGTTTTGCCGTCCCAGACAACGGTTTTTGCGGCACAGGAGCCGGCGGCGGCCGGGCAGCTTGAGCTGGTGCAGGAAAAGGAACGGCTGGCCGGCCGGTATTATGACGCGGTGGCGGCCGATACGGTGGTGGACGGATATTATATCCTGAAAGTCTCGTCCGCGCAGATGAAAGCCTCGGAGCAGGCGCTAAAAGATGCGCTGAAGACGGCCGGCGAACAGGCGACGGACACGCTTCCGTATAAAATTGTCGTGGAGCCGGGGAGCTATACGGTGAACGGTCTGTCCATCGTGTCCAATACTTATCTTTATCTCGAGGGCGTTACCTTAAAGAGGGCACAGAGCAGCCAGCAGAATCTTTTGCGCGTGGGATACGCTACAGAGGATGAAAAGGGCTACTGCTATAAGAATATCACAGTTTACGGCGGCGTGCTCGATCTGAACAATGGCTTCAATACGGCGTTTAAGGTAGGCCATGCGTCTGGCTTTTTGATGGAGCAGGTGACGCTGCAAAATATAAAAGACGCGCATTTTATGGAGGTGGCGGCAGTCAACGGATTTACCGCAAGAAATTGTACCTTTAAGAATCAGACGGTATCCTCGCAGGCCAAGCGCGACGCCGACGAGGCGATTCAGTTTGACGTGTTGGTGCCGGGGCATATCAA
Organism: uncultured Roseburia sp.; assembly: GCA_947567625.1. GTDB lineage: Bacteria > Bacillota > Clostridia > Lachnospirales > Lachnospiraceae > Roseburia. The sequence continues at coordinate 4,762 of CANONN010000078.1, forward strand.
CGGATATGCATACGAGGATTTGACCAGTCAGAATATATTGATTGAGGGGTGTACCTTTACCAATCTCTCCAAGGGAGTGGGCGCGCACAATGCCGTTTTAAACAATCCGATTCACGACATACAGATTTTAAACAATACATTTTCCAAATTGAAATCGGCGGCGATTTCTTTTATGGATTGCAGAAATTGCACGATATCGGGCAATACGATCACAGGCGCGCCGCGCGGCGTGGCGCTCTATGGCATCACGGCAAACGGCACTTATTTTGGCACCTCGCTCAACAAGAACAGTAAGACACCGAAAAAATATATAAAGCCCGCAGTCAACCAGAATATTGTAATCACCAATAATAAGATCAATTGCAGCGGCAAAGATGTGCGGGACGATATCGAGGTGGCCTGCGTGGCGCTGATTGGCTACAATATTCCAAAGCCGCCGAAGCAGAAGGATACAGATACGGTGCCAAAGGGCGACTATTACATCAGCGGCGTCACCGTCGCGGATAATAACCTGACGACGACCGGTTATGGCATACAGATGAGCGATGCAAAAAATACGACTTTAGAGCGCAATACCATCAATGTCAAGGGTTCAGCCGGCGGCAAAGAGGGTATCCGTCTTGATTTGTTCAGCACCGATAGCAGAATCGTGGACAATACGGTCAAAAATGCGGGTGGAAGCGGAATCGGCCTCTACAATGGCAGCTCGGCAAAACAGATCAATGGCAATCATATCAGTAAGCCCAAAGACTGCGGCATTATGTTTTACACCTCATCCGCGGATGAAGTCAATCGCAATGTGATCACAAAACCCAAAAATGTGGGGATTGTGGTTACCGTCGGTTCCAATGCCAAGAAGATTTCCGGAAATAAGATCAATTCTGCGGCGGCTATGGGCATCAATATTGCCAGCCTGACTTCCGATATGGAGATTTCTTTGAATACGGTCAAAGCCTGCAATACGGCACAGATTTATGTGCAGGTGGAGTCGAAAAACCTGATTTCGATCAATGACAATACGATTACCGGAAAGTCCGGCACGCAGGGAATCTGGGCGGCAACCGGAACGGTTTCGATCACCGGCAATACGGTCAAAAAATGTTACCACGGCGTCCTGGTCAATCCGGGTGTGAAAGGGACGTTTGGCGGCAATAAATTGTCGGGCAACAAAGTGAATACCAGCATCGGCGGCAAGGACGCCGGCAAGATGCTCACTGCGCCAAGTGGAGTGAAAGCCTCCAAAGTGACCGCGAAATCCGCGCAGCTTAGCTGGGGAAAAGTTGCCGGGGCCAAAGGATATCTTGTGTATCGTTCCGACGCGAAGAACGGTTCCTACGTGAAAGTGGCGCAGACCAAAAAGACGTCTTATAAAAATAATAAGCTGGCAAAGAAAACGGCTTATTATTATAAGGTTGCGGCTTATACGGAGAGCGGAAATATCCAGCTATTGGGAGATTTCAGCAGTCCGGCTGCGGTTGTAACCAAATAATGCCTGTGTTCCGGCAACAGTCCGAAACATCCGGGATATCGGTGTTTCGGATAACGGCCGGAATAAATGGAGAGTGATTCGTATGCAGAAAATCAGACCATGTTTGATACGAAGTATCATCGGTATTGTTGCGCTTGGTACACTGTATCTTGCGCTTGCTTCTTTTTTGGAACCTTGGGTGGCGGGCGGAATCAACAGATGGTATACGCTGTTGTTTTGCGCCGTTTATGCGCTCGTTTTGTTCGGTATATACCGCGCCCTATTGCGCATGGATGATAGGGCCATGAATATGCTGCTTATTTTTTGCATACTGATCACTTTTTTGCTTCAGATGTCGATTGCCTGCAATATGAAGCTTGTGCCAAAGACTGATCTGTCACATGTCATCGACCAGTGCATAGGGATGCTGGAGCATGACAGTCTGTTGATCTCTGATGTGGGTTATTACGGCTTTTATCCCAACAACATTCCGGTCACGATCGTGGTGTACTGGGTATTTCGTCTGGGGAGAGCGCTCGGATGTACCGACTACCGGATGGTGGGCGGCATTTTTAATGTGCTGCTTTTGCTTATCACCTACCTGTCTGCCAATTATATGCTCAAGTGTTATGTGTCCAAACGGACACAGACATTTGTGATGCTTCTTCTTTTGACCAATCCTGTCTACTACGCATACGCATCCTTTTATTACACCGATACTGTTTCCCTCGCCTTTATGACCGCGGGGGCGGCGCTGTTTGCGGCGGGAATCCGGCAGACAAAGAAAGCGGCCGGGGCAGCGTGCTTTGTCGCGGCGGGAATTTTGCTTATGGCGGCGCTCAAAATCCGAATGACCTGCGCGTTTTTGCCAGTTGCGCTGGCAGTTTACTATTTACTGCGCGGAAAATGGAAACATCTGTTGCAGAGATTTTTGCTGATGCTCATCGGTATCGGTATTTTCGCTGTTCTCTGGGGCGGAATCTACCGTGTGCACGTTGACTTTGACACGACGGATACGGCGGCGCCCCTGACGCACTGGCTGATGATGGGCAGTAACGGGGAGACCTGCGGGCGCTTTAACGGCAAGGATGTGCGTTTTACGAAAAAACTTAAGACACACGAGGAAAAGGTGGAAAAGACGACCGATAAGATGATAAAGCGCGTGAAAAAGAACGGTTTTGTCGGAAATGTCCTGCTGATTCTAAAAAAAGAGCTGCGCGTCTGGAGTATTGGCCCCCATGCCTATACGACCTACACCGAGAATGTGGTTGAAGAAAATATCTACTATGAGATTTTTAACGGCAGGTATGGCGATTTCACCAGGGCCTTTATGCAGGCGCAGACGATCATACTTCTGACGGCGATGACGGCGGGGCTGTTCCTTTTGTTCCGGCGGCCGGAGGAAAACCAGGAGCTGCTGCTGTTTGTCATATATTTTGGCGGCGGATTGCTGTTTTATGTGTTCTGGGAGGCCCATGCCAGACATTCTGTGAGCTTTCTGGTGTTTTTGACGTTTTTGACGATACCTGCGGTGCAGAGGGTGTTTGGGGAGGGAAAAACGGAAAGCGCATGGAAACAGGAGAGAGGAGCATTGCCATAAAAATATACTGAGGAGCTTAGAAGATGCATAGGAGGTCTTATGAATGGATAGGATGATATGGAATAACCGCAATGTGGCAGAGGAAATTAAAGGAAATGCCACAGAAAAGATCGAGGAAAAGATTTATCCTATGAATGGAATCAAAGTTGACAAGGGATATTATTCTGTTTTTGAGTTGAAGCGAAAATATGATGCCGAAGAGCGACGTGTTATTTTGGACAGTGATTTTCAAAGACAAAATGTGTGGTCTCTTACTAGAAAATGTGAATTAGTTGAGAGTGTTCTGATGGGGCTGCCGCTGCCTATTTTTTATTTTAATCAGGATAAGTATGGAAGGCTGATCGTGGTAGACGGCAGACAGCGGCTGACGGCGCTATTTTCTTATATGGAGGATGCTTATCCATTGAAAAAGCTGAAAATTTTGCCTGAATTAGACGGATTAAAATTTTCACAGCTGCTGTCGTCAAAATATTCTTATTTTGCAGGGGCATTGGAAGATTATCAGATACAGGCACATGTGATTAAGCCGCCGACGCCCGACCGCATTATGTTCGATATATTTGACCGTGTCAATCGTGGCGGAGTAAAGCTTACACAGCAGGAAATGCGCAATGCCCTATATCAGGGCAAAGCTACTGATTTTTTGAATCGTGTGGTAAAGAGTGAAGAGTTTGTACTGGCAACGGGGGAGGCGTTTAAAAGTGAAAAACGTATGAAAGATAAATACCTGGTGACGAGATTTATTGCCGCTTACCTTTGTGTTGGAAACAGGCTGTTGGACGATAGGGGAGAACGATTCGCGTACCGGGGAGATATGGATGAACTTCTGGGCAGGGGGATGGATGCGATCAACCACATGACAGAGCAGGAAGTTTCGGAGCTATTGGTTTTGACGAAGAGTAATTTATTAAAGTCTTACCGTTATCTGGGAAAAGATGGATTTCGCTTAAACCAAGGCGAGAAGAGAAGTCCGGTAAATATGAATGTTTTTGAGACTGTAATGTTCATTATGCTTTATATGCCAGAGGAATTTGTGAACAGGGCATATATGGATTTCGCAGGGAAAAGTATTGCCCAATTTCTTGGCAGCCGGCAGTTTCGGGATAATATAGGCAATCATCGTGACAGTATGACGAATTTTGGCTTAAGGATAGACTGGGCGGTAAGGCTTGGAAAAAATTTGGCGGGAAATAAGGAGAACGGTGGCAGTCAATGATAAAAGAGACAGAGATCTACAATTTTAAAAGTATACAAGAATTGAAAATGGAATGTTCCAATTTGAATCTGCTGATCGGCATTAATTCAGCAGGAAAATCTACAATTTGCCAGGCACTGCTTTTGTTAGGCCAAAATATCACAGAACAATCGGGTTTAAATGGAAGCTTGATTAAATTAGGGACTTTGGAAGAAAATTGTTGCAGATACCTGGCAAACAGGGAAATATGCGTGTGTGTTAAGACTGACCAGGGAGAGAGCGTAAAGGAAATGATACAGCTTAACAGGGAGACAAAGCTGTGGGATATTAAGACAGAATATTCCCAAAGCGGGCGAGAGGTATTTGAGTCGCTGTTTGATTATAGGCGCAGAAATTTACAATATCTTTCCTGTCATCGCATTGGTCCTCAGAATTTATATGAAGAGAACATGGATATCAACGAACAGCTGGGGACGGACGGAAGATATGCGATATCGTTTCTCAATAAGCATGGGGATAATCTGATGGAACAGGATATGTGCAGGGGAAATGCCGATTTCACATTGTTGGGGCAGGTCAATTGGTGGTTAAATTACATTACACAGACGCAGATCAGCACAGAACCAATCGCCGGCGCGGATGCAGTGCGGGCTTATTACAAAATGAATGAAGTGCCAAATATCCGTCCGGCAAATGTGGGCTCTGGTATTAGTTATCTGATCAGTATCCTGGTGATGTGCATGGCCTCGACAAAAGGTTCTATTCTTATTATAGAAAACCCTGAGATTCATTTACACCCGTCCGCACAGGCAAAAGTCTGTGAACTGCTGTACTTTTTGTCACAAAAAGAAAGACAGATTTTTGTGGAGACGCACAGTGACCATATTTTTAACGGGTTCCGTGCAGGGATTGCGACAAAGGAAATGGATGCCGAAAAGATCAATGTCCAATTTATTTATATGAATGACGAAAATGCAACAGAAGCCATGCGCGTTGCGATAGGAAAATATGGAACAGTCGAGAATCAGCGGGAAAATCTTTTTGATCAATTTGATTTGGATTTAAATAAAATGATCGGTCTATGAGGAGCTTATGGAAATTATACTCAATGATAAGGCAATTGACGGACAGTTTGCATCGTTGGAACTATTTGAAGCCTATTTTAAGAAAGAAATGCTGCCTGTTTTTGAATGTATGGAAAAACAGCACATTATGCTGCAAAAGAAAACAGATACTTATAGCAGGCGTATTACAGACCGGATAACGCTGGAGCAATATTTAAGGCAGGCGAACCGCACCGTAGCAACGATTATGAAACAGAAGCTGGTACAGCTAGCGTACCATGAGCCACATTGGGATTTACAGGGAATGCAGTCGCGGAAAGACGGTAATTATGATTATCCTGGGAAATGTGAAGAGCCAAATTGTTTTACGGAGGCGATTGAGAGAAACTGCCCGCTGCTCTCTTTGCAGCATAAGGATTATATGGCAGAAGTTTATAAGTGCAGTTGTGACGGGGAAGAACGGCAGATTGCAAATATAGACAGCCAGCTGCGGCTGTACAAATTACTTTTGCTGTGGGAAGCGGCGGATATTCGATACATATTTGAGACATACTCCTTTACAAAATCCGTTCGTTTTGCTGTATTGAGTGGACGTTGTTATGCCAAGGAGGCATTACTGGAGAATGGATTGCTGCCGGAAGATTTTTGGAAAATATTTTCTAATATACCAAGATTGATTGAAGATAAGAGGAATGGCAGAAAAACCCATTTTTGGGATAACATTGAGGGAGAGATCTGTGAATACCGTCTTACGGTAAGCGGAAACAGAGAGTTCAGGCTCTTGTTTTTGTGGAGAGACGCGCTGGTGTTTTTAAACGGATTTATCAAGAAAACGCCAAAAACGCCAGCTGGGGAAAAGAAAAAAGCCAGAGAATTAGCAAAGAATACGGGAAAGTGAACAGCGTGCGATGAAAAAGAAAGCCTTGATGACGGCCTCGGTCGCCTCGATGATCGATTTATTTAATATGGACAATATTCATCTGCTGCAATCACTGGGATATCAAGTGGAGGTTGCGGCCAATTTTGCGTTCGGCAGTATTACCAGCCAGGAACGTGTCGACGCGTTTCGCGGGGAGCTTGAGGCCGCGGGCATCAGGACCTACCATGTGCCGATTCCCAGGAGTATTTCAGACATCAAGGATATCATAAGCTCTTACCGCGCGATGAAGCGGCTGTGCGAAGAGGGCGGGTATACGCTGATGCACACGCAGTCGCCGATCGGCGGCGTGGTGGCGCGCATGGCGGCGGCAAAACAGCGGAAAGCGGGCATGAAAGTCATATACACGGCGCATGGATTTCATTTTTTTCGGGGCGCGCCGAAAGCAAACTGGCTGCTTTTTTATCCGATTGAGAAGTTTTTCTCGCGCGTCACCGATGTGCTGATTACGATTAACCAGGAAGATTTTGCGCGGGCAGGGAAGTTTCATGCCGGGAAAACGGTCTGTGTGCCGGGAATCGGAATCGATCTCGATAAATTTGCAGGCGCCGGGAGGGAGACTCCGGGCGATTCGGAAGCAATGCAGAAAGACCCAGACGGTTCGTATAAGAAATTGGAAGCAATGCAGAAAGACCCAGACGGTTCGTATAAGAAATTGGAAACAATGCAGAAAGACCCGGGCGGTTCGCACAAGAGATCGCAAGCATTGCCGGATGGAGCCGGTTTTTCATCGCAAGAGCTGCAGGCGCTGCGTGACGAGTTTGGGTTTTTGGCGGAGGATTATGTGCTGCTTAGCCTGGGGCAGTTATCACACCGCAAGAATCAGGAGACTGTCATACGCGCGGTGGCCCGGCTGGCGGATAAGCAGATTAAATATTTGATTGTGGGAGCGGGGGAGCTCGAGGCGCACGACCGAAAACTGATACGGGAATTGCAGATAGAGGACCGCGTGATACTGGCAGGCTATCGCGGTGATGTCCCCGCGCTTATGCATATGGCGGATTGTTTTGTTTTTCCGTCGAAGCAGGAGGGGCTGCCCGTGGCTCTGATGGAGGCTATGGCATCAGGAATCCCGGTAATTTGCAGCAAGATCCGCGGCAATACGGACTTAATTGCCGACAGAGAGCAGGGGATTCTCGTAGAGCCGGAAGACGGCGAAGGTTTTGCCAAAGCCATCGTGGAGATGAAAAATGACCCCGCTTTTGCCAGGCGGTGTGCGATGCAGGCGAAGACTAAAGTGAAGGATTTTGGCAGAGAGACCGTGCAGGGGATGATGCGGGAGATTTATGAGAGTGTCGAAAGTTGAGACGGCTGTAATTTTGACAAGTTAATCGGCGAAATAGAGTATGTCAATAGTAACAGTTCGGCTCAGGACTTTGCACTCGCTGCAAAGTCCGTAAGAACGCGTATATCTAGCCAAG
>CANONN010000079.1 GCA_947567625.1 uncultured Roseburia sp.
GATAAAATGAAGCTGCCGCTTCACGAATTTTCATTCGTTAAAGCGACAGCCCCTTGTTCTTTTATCATGCTTCCATATAAATATATCTTGCAGGTCAAGCGTTCAGAACTAAAGTGTTCCATTTTTTCCCGCCTCATCTGCACGCTTTTCCACTCTCCCAGTATTTCCCACAAAAGTGCCATGCGTTCCATACTGCCGTCATCCTGTTGTTGAAAAAATTGGCATAATCCCTGTTCCCGCCGGATATACTCGGTCAAAGTCCCGATATTGCATTTCCTGATCGTATATGTTGTCTCTTTTTTGTCTCTTTTCATCTGTCTCACTGCTGTCATATGGGTGCCCTAACACATTATAGAGAAATATCCTGCAAGTCAATCTCCGTGACGCAGGCAGTATTCGCCGTTTTAGGCGCGAAAGGGCCGTTATGTATCTCATGTATAAACCGCGGAAGAAATGAGCAGATTATAAAGGAACAGCGCAGGAAAGGTGGTAATTTATGGAATCGATTTGGATGGCGGACGCGGCGCTCCCGCGGTTTGAGCCGCTGGAGGGCAGAGTAAAGACGGATGTGCTGATTATAGGCGGAGGCATGGCCGGTTTACTGTGTGCACATTGTTTACAGGAGCGGGGGGTAGATTATGTTTTGGCGGAGGCCAAAACAATCTGCTCCGGTATCACGAAGAATACCACGGCCAAGGTCACCTCCCAGCACGGGCTGATCTATCATAAGCTCCTAAAGAGCGGAGGGCCGGTGAAAGCAAGGCTCTATCTGGAGGCCAATCAGCTTGCACTCAAAAAATATAGAGAACTCGCGCAGACGATCGACTGCGATTTTGAAGAAAAGCCGTCCTGCGTCTATTCGCTGGACAACAGGAAAATATTGGAAGCAGAAGCGGAAGCACTCTCAAAAATCGGATTTAACCCCAAGATCATCCCGACAGAGGAGCTTCCGTTTCCTACGGTCGGGGCGGTCTGCCTGGAACACCAGGCACAGTTTCATCCGCTGAAATTTGCCGCGCAGATTGCAAAAAATTTGAATGTCTATGAGCAGACGGCGGTCACGGAGCTCGCCCCAAACCGCGCCGAGACAGAAAACGGGGAGATCATTTTTCAAAAACTGATTGTGGCAACGCATTTTCCGATGGACAATAAACACGGCTTGTATTATTTAAAAATGTATCAGCACCGCTCCTATGTTATTGCCTTGGAACACGCGGGTACGGTTGACGGTATGTATGTGGATGCCGCGACGGGCGGCATGTCGTTCCGCGGCTATGGGGATTTGCTGCTCGTCGGCGGAGGCGGCCACCGCACGGGTAAACAGGGCGGCAACTGGCGGGAGCTGCGGGTATTTGCGGAGCGCTATTATCCCGATGCTGTGGAAAAGTATCACTGGGCGGCGCAGGACTGCATGACACTCGACGGCGCGGCTTATATCGGGGAATATTCCTCCAAAATGCGTGAATGTTTCGTGGCCTGCGGATTTAATAAATGGGGCATGACCACCTCCATGGTGGCCGCCATGGTGCTGGCCGATCTGGTGACAGGACAGCAAAATCCATATGCCGGTCTTTTTGACCCGGCGAGAAGCATCTGGAAACCGCAGCTCATTTGCAACGGGTTTGAGGCTGTCACGAGTCTGCTGACGCCGTCGGGGAAACGTTGTCCGCACATGGGATGTGCGCTAAAGTGGAACGATGCCGAGCACACCTGGGATTGTCCCTGCCACGGTTCCCGTTTTGAGGAGGACGGAGAGCTGATTGATAATCCCGCAGCCGGTGACATGAAGATATAGACGTATGCCTGTCACCGGGAGCAGAAAATGGAGAATGGCCGTTATGACGGCAGGAAGGATGTGATTATGAGCAATCATCTAAAGGGACAGGCAAGCCCCTATCTCTTACAGCACGCCGACAATCCGGTGGAATGGTATCCGTGGGGAGAGGAGGCGTTCGCTAAGGCAAAGCGCGAGGATAAGCCTGTTTTTTTGAGCGTCGGGTACAGTACCTGCCACTGGTGCCATGTCATGGCGCATGAGAGTTTTGAGAATGAGGAGATCGCCGGGATACTCAACCGATATTTTGTGTCGGTCAAAGTCGACCGCGAGGAGCGGCCGGATATCGACAGCGTCTATATGGCAGTCTGCCAGGCGTTTACGGGGAACGGGGGCTGGCCGATGAGCGTCTTTATGACCGCGCAGCAAAAACCGTTTTTTGCCGGGACGTACTTTCCGCCCGCGGCGCGCTATGGCAGAATGGGCTTTCGCGAATTGCTGCTTGCCATTGCCGATAAATGGCAGACCAACCGGGAGGGGCTTACGGAATCAGCCGAGATGATACTCGCGCAGCTTAGGGCGGGGCAGGAGAACGGCGAAATCGGTGAGAACCGTGACAAGGTGCGCGCCGACACGGAGGGCGAGCGCCTGTTCCAGAGGGCCGCCGAACTGTTTGCCGCAAGCTTCGATGAGGAAAACGGCGGCTTTGGAAGTGCGCCCAAATTTCCGACGCCGCACAATCTGATCTTTTTGACGCTCTACGCCGCGCTCTTTCATGATGATGCGGCGTGGCGGCAGGTGTCGAAAACGCTGCTTCAAATGCGCAGAGGCGGGATATTTGATCAAATCGGATATGGTTTTTCCCGGTATTCGACCGATGCCGTCTATCTTGTGCCGCATTTTGAGAAAATGCTGTATGACAATGCGCTGTTGATTCTGGCGTATGCGGCGGCCTACGAGGCGTCGGGAGAAGAAATTTTTCTGGATACGGCCAGAAAGACCGCAGCCTATCTCCTGCGGGAAATGTGCGGGGAGGAAGGGGAATTTTTTTCAGCCCAGGACGCCGATTGCGAGGGGGAGGAAGGAAAATATTATGTCTGGAGTTATGAGGAAATCCTGCATATACTGGGGCAAGAACGCGGGGAGGCGTTTTGCGCCTGTTATGGCATCACAGAGCAGGGGAATTTTGAAGGTAAAAATATTCCCAACCTGCTGGGCGGCGAAGCGATAGCGGATGCTTTTGATCAGGAAAAAAAGCTCCTGTATGACTACAGGAAAACCCGTGCCAAACTGCATCTCGACGATAAGGTGCTCACCTCGTGGAACGCTCTTGCCATCTGCGCGTTATCGGTTCTTTCCCGTGTGACAGGGGAGCGGCGGTATCTTTCGGCGGCGGAGCGCGCCGGGCGGTTTATAGAGCGATATCTGGTAAACGGCGACCGTCTCTATGTGAGCTGCCGGGGTCATGCGCCCTCGGTCAATGGCTTTCTGGATGATTATGCGTTCTGGGCGGCGGCGCAAATCGGTCTCTATGAGGCGACGCTTCGCCCTGTTTATCTGAGGCGAGCCGCAGAGATTTGCGACGAGGCCGGGCGGCAGTTTGGCGCTGGGAGCGGGCGGGGGTATTTTCTGAGCGGAGCGCAAAACGGCAGCCTCATTGTGAGGCCGAAGGAGACTTACGACGGTGCGCTGCCGAGCGGCAACGCCGTGATGGCTTATAGCCTCGTGCGTCTGTCCCAGTTGATGCCATCCGACGCGTATGAGAGGGCGGCCAAGCGGCAGCTTTCGTTTCTCGCCGGCGAGGCCAGTCAGTATCCGGCGGCGCACAGCATGTTTCTGATCGCAGATCTGTTTTATCGTTTTCCGCCCTCAAAGATTACGGTTGTGTTGGCGGACGAGGGGCAAGGAAACGTAAAGGACGGGGAGACGGCGGCGCCTGACGAATCCATTGGCCGGCTGCCGCTCTATGCCGATGTCACCTTGTTAGAGCGCCCCACGCAGGAATACCGGGTTTTGAATCATCAGACCACTTACTATGTATGCAAAGATCAAACTTGTCTCCCGCCGACCAATCAGATACCCGAAAGATGGTAAAGCCGCCCGTTTGGCTTTCGCCTGTTTACGGCGCTACATTTATCCCAATTTGCTGAAATGGCGGTTGCAAATCTGTAGAATAGCGTATGTACCAAGGTCACAGAAAAAACGAAAGGAGAAAACGTATGGACAACAAAAACTACTGGATTCCCGTGAAAGCGCAGAAAGATAATTTGGACATTGATTTTGTTGCGGTATTGTTTTAAAATGTTTTATGGGCTGACGCCAAATAAAACAGGAAACAGAATAGACAATAGAGCGAGGGAAAAGGTCGTGGATAAAAAAGATGTGGCTGCAAATGAGCCAAACATGGAAATGGCTGTTTCGATGAAAGGTGTCGAGCTGATTGCGAAATTTGAGGGATGCTGTCTCGATGCTTACCTGTGCCCGGAAGGCGTGTGGACGATCGGTTACGGGCATACCGCGGGCGTCAGGCAGGGAGACCGGCTGCGGTCGAAGCGGGAGGCAAAGGCACTGCTGGCGGAGGATCTCAAAAAGTATAGCGCTTGCGTCAATGAGTGTGTCCGGCGCGGAATGATTGCGTTCCGGCTCACACAAAACCAGTTTGACGCGTTGACCTGCTTTTGCTTTCACTGTGGAAGCAGTAATTTGCAAAGGCTGATGGAGGGCAGGGATGCCGCCGTAATTGCGGAAAAGATTCTGTTGTTCAATAAGGCGGATGGCAGAGAACGCGCAGGGCTGACGATACGCAGGAAAGAAGAGCAGGCGCTGTTTGTAAGGTCTGTATAATGAGGGAATAATTTTAGTGAAAGGCATGGTAAGGAAGGATGAAGAAGTTTTGGGCAGTTTTGGTGAGTGTGGCACTCTGCGTCTCGATGATGGCGGGATGCGGCGTGAAGCAGGAGGCGCAGCCGGACGGCATGGAGCCGGGCAATACGCAAGATGATGTTTTTATGCCGGACGCGCAAGAGCAGACTGACCGTGAAGAGCTGTCTGCGGATACGCAGGACCAGACGGCCGACGATACCGTTATCCGTGTGGGCGGCTTAAAGGGGCCCACTTCCATGGGACTCGCGAAGCTTCTTCATGACGCCGCGTCGCACGAGGCGGCATGTGAGATCGACTATACGCTGGCGGCAGCGGCGGATGAGCTTACGCCGGCATTTATACAGGGAAACCTTGATATGATCGCCGTTCCGAGCAATCTTGCGAGCGTGCTTTACAACAAAACAGAGGGTGCGGTGCGGGTTTTGGCGGTCAACACGCTGGGTGTTACTTATATTGTAGAGACGGGGGATGCGGTTCGCCAAATCGAAGATTTGAAAGGAAAAACGATCTATGCCACCGGACAGGGAGCGACGCCGGAATACACTCTGCGCTACCTTTTGCAGCAAAAGGGGCTTGACCCGGATGCGGACGTAACCATCGAGTGGAAATCAGAGCCGACCGAGATCGTGTCGCTGATGGCTTCGGATTCCAAAGAAGTCATCGCCATGCTGCCGCAGCCGTTTGTGACCGTGGCGCAGTCTAAGGTAGACAATCTGCGCGTTGCCGTGGACATGAACGAACAGTGGGAAGCATTGGGAGGCGATAGCGCACTGATTACCGGCGTTCTGGTGGCGCGCGCGGATTTCGCAGACGAGCATCCCGCGCTTGTCTCAACATTTTTGGAAGAATACCAGGCGTCGATTTCATTTGCCAACAGTCAGGTGGAGGAAGCGGCCGTTATGGTCGAGGAGCTGGATATTGTCAAAGCCGATATCGCCAGGAAGGCGCTGCCAAACTGCAATATCACTTTCCTCGCCGGGGAAGAAATGAAGACGGCTCTTGGCGGCTTCCTACAGGTCTTGTATGAGCAGAATCCGGCCAGCGTGGGCGGTGCGCTGCCCGCGGATGACTTCTATTATGGCTTGCAGTAAGCAAAAACCGTATATGGAAAAAGCGGCGGCAGTAGCTGCCGCTCTTTTGGTCTGGCAGATTGCGGCGATGGCGCTCGATCAAAAGATTCTGCTGGCATCGCCGTTGGAGGTGGCGGCTGCTTTAGGCGTTGTATTGTCTGACGGCGCATGGCTTCATACGATTTGGTTCTCCTTGCTTAGAATCGCGGGCGGTTTTTTTCTGGGCCTGCTGTTCGGAACGCTTCTGGCCGTGTTTGCCGCCCGGTTTCGTGTGCTTAAGGTGTTGTTGTGGCCTTATATGGCTGTGCTTAAGGCGACGCCTGTGGTGTCCTTTATCATTCTCTGCCTTGTGTGGCTGAGCGCAAAAAATCTTTCCGTATTTATCAGTTTTCTGATGGTGCTTGTGGTGGTGTATACCAATCTGTTGAATGGGCTGTGCAGTATGGATGGAGAGCTTCTCGAGATGGCCCGGCTGTTTCAAATGAGGCCGGCACAAAAGCTGTTTGCCGTGTATCTGCCGCAGCTGCGGCCCTATTTGTTTGCGGCGTTTGAGATTTCGATTGGGATGGCCTTTAAAGCGGGCATCGCGGCGGAGGTGATCGGTGTGCCGGACGGTTCCATCGGCAAGATGATCTACAACGCCAAGATCTATCTCGCGACGCCGGAGCTGTTTGCCTGGACCGCCGTGCTTGTGTGTATCAGTGTCTTGACCGAGAAGGCGGCGCTTTGGGTGCTGCGTATTTTGTATGAGAATTTGGAACATATCGTGTGAAATGGCATAGAAGAGATTCAATGAAGAGGGATGTTGTCGTGTGAAACAGCGTAAAAGAGGCGGAATGAGAGGGGAGAATGGATATTGAGCTGAAGCATATAGATTTTGCCTATGGAACGGAGGGCGACGCGGGCAAGCGGGCCGCGGGCAAACGACAGATCTTTGCGGATTTTTCTTATCTTCTGCGGGAGGGGGAAATCCTTTGTGTCATGGGCGCTTCCGGCTGCGGCAAGACTACACTGTTAAAGCTTCTCACCGGACAGCTAAGGCCGCAGTGCGGCTTGATACGGGGGATGGAGCGCAGGGAAATTTCTATGGTTTTTCAGGAGAACCGGCTGTGTGAGGAGTTTTCCGCAGAGACCAATGTGCGGCTGGGGTGCGGCAGAGGTTATTTCGGCGGGAGCGGCCGGGCGGATATCGGGCGTCATCTGAGCGAGGTGGGCCTTTGTGAGGCCGCGGACAAAAAAGTGTGTTCGTTTTCAGGCGGCATGAAACGGAGGGTGGCGATCGTGCGCGCGCTGATGTCCGAGAGCGATCTGTTATTGATGGATGAACCGTTGAAAGAACTGGATGCGGCGACGAAGAAAGCTGTGACGGCTTATATCAAAAAATACAGGGGAAACCGCACAACGGTGATTGTGACACATGACGCGAAAGAAGCCGGCGCGTTTGGCGGAAAACTGCTGGTGTTAGACAAACAGGCACAGCCGCCTAAACGGGACAGAGGATGATAGGCGTACGCGCTGACAGAAAGGGGTAGATTATGAGGACGGCATTGTCGATTGCGGGAAGCGATTGCAGCGGCGGCGCAGGGATTCAGGCGGATATCAAGACGATGCTCTGCAACGGGGTCTATGCGATGAGCGCCGTCACTGCGCTGACCGCGCAGAATACGGTGGGAATTACCGGAATAATGGAAGTTACTCCCGAGTTTTTGGACCGGCAGCTTACCGCAGTGTTTACCGATATCTACCCGGATGCGGTCAAGATCGGTATGGTTGCTTCCGGAAGCTTGATCGTCATAATTGCGGAAAAATTAGAGCAATATCATGCCCGCAATATTGTTGTGGATACGGTGATGGCATCGAGCAGCGGCAGGAGATTGTTTGAGGAGGACGCGCTTTTGCTCTATGAGCAGAGACTGCTGCCGCTGGCGGCGGTGATTACCCCCAATATCCCGGAGGCGGAGCTTTTGAGCGGCATCTCAATCCGCGGCGGAGCCGATATGGTGCGGGCGGCGGAAAAGATGTATCAAAAATACCGCTGTGCGGTCCTGGTAAAAGGCGGGCATCAGACAGATGCCGCCGATGATCTGTTGTACCAGGACGGCGCGTGTCACTGGTTTCGGGGAACGCGCATCCATAATCCCAATTCGCACGGCACAGGCTGCACGTTATCGAGCGCGATTGCCGCTAACCTGGCGAAAGGGCTCTCGCTGCCCAAAGCGGTGGAGCGGGCGAAAGCGTATGTGTCCGGCGTGCTCTCGTCCATGCTGGACCTGGGGGCCGGAAGCGGGCCGATGAATCACGGATATCAAATAGGAGGAGACGTGTAGTCTCCTCCTATTTGATATATGAATTATAATTTAAAGCGATTTGCTTCTTCTTTGAGGCTTCCCGCGATCTCATTGTTCTCTGTCATCTCCGCATTGATCACCGTGATCTCGGAAACCAGTGTCTGAATACTTTCCGCCACGTTGGACACGCCGCTGGCTCCTTCGTCAACGGCCCTGGTGATGTTGGTGATTGCGGTCACGATCTCGGTTACCATGCCGGTGATTTCGTTGGACTGTTTTGCATATTGAACCATTTCGCTGTCAATATGCGCCGCGTCGTCGCTGTATTGCTTGCCGCTGGATACAAAGTTGTCATAATCCGGCAGTATTGTTTTTTCCATATAATCGGTAATCTCTTTGGAACTCGAAATCAGTTCATTTACCAGCTCCAGAACCATACTGTTAATGTCCTGAATATTGTTGGCTGTCTCGCGGCTGGAATCAGCCAATTGCCTGATCTCCTCCGCCACAACCGCAAATCCTTTACCAGCGTCTCCCGCACGCGCCGCCTCAATGGAGGCGTTTAACGCTAAGAGATTGGTCTGACTGGAAATCGAGAGAATTTCATCGGTAAGCGCGTTGACGCGCTCAATCTCTTTGCTGTTTTCTACGGCCTGCTTGATCTTCTCGATAATCGGGGCGATCATGCTGGTGGTCTCATTTTTGTTGTCCTTTGCCGATTGTTCCAGGGAACCCGCCCTTATTTTCATCTCATTGGCATAGGTGAGAATCTCATCCGTTGTTTTATGTAAATTGTCAAGCTCCGTCATAACGTGCGAGGCGTTGGAATCCACGCTCGCCACGGTGCTTGCAACCTCCTCCATCGTCGCGGAAAGCTGCTGCGCCACGGCAGATACGTCGCAGGCGCTGTTGTTGGAATTGTTTGCCTTTTCGGTGACGTTTTGTACGATGGTGCTTAAGGACGCAGAGTCAATATTGATTTTGCGCATGATCTGTTCCAAAATGTCGATAAAGCGGTTGACGTCGGCCGCGAGACGCCCCATTTCATCCTTGTTGAGAACCATAAGGCGCAGGGAAAGATCGCCTTCGCCCGCCTCAATGCTGCTTATAATGTCGTCCAGCTTTTTGATGTGTGTGCGCAGACGCCAGGTCACTTTCCTGTCGATATTCCAGATGCAGAAGAAAAATATCGCGATTCCGCTTACGATACATATGACGGCGGCAACAATGATATAATTATAGGTAGACTTCTGGCTTGCAATCATATGTTCGACCGCAGCCGTTACCGCGGCGTCGGCCCCCTGTAAATCCAGTGACAGCGCATCTTTGTGCATACTTTTGACACCGTGTATGGTGATGATGGAATATACCACTGCGACTAACATAAACAGACAGATTGGTAACATAACCTTAACACGGATGCTCACGTCTTTCCATTTTTTCATGAATCAATACCCCCGTACGAATTAGTCTTCGCAGCAGATCTGACAATCGAACCTGCTGCGTTGTGCCATCACTGTGTCAATAGACATGAATATTTCCTCCATTATAGTACAAACTTCCCTGTTTGTCTCCAATTTTTGATAAATTTCATAATTATTTAATGATTTGCGCGATATGTCAATATTTTACTATTTTGTCAAAATATTACGGTTTGTTTAAAATGCATATTGACAAAAATATAATAAAATCAATATACGTCATATTATATAAGAAATAACGGAAAAAATGGCCTTAAAATAGCAAAACCTACTATGGACAGTACCATGGAACCATGCAAATGTAGCAAGTTTTGCAATATAAACAGCAACTTTGGTAATGTTCTTTTGGCAAAAAAGAGGATATAATTTGGACATAAATATTAAATTGCGAAAGGAGGGAAATTGGTCCGGCGGGCAGATGGATGGCAGAACGTGCCCGCGGCATCAGGGGGAAGAGCAAAGGTAAACGGTTAAAGGAGGTTTAAGATGAGAAAGCTAAAACGAAAAGTGCTGACATTAGCAGTAGCATTGACAATGATACTGCAGGTGTTGTCGCCGATCGGGGCTACAGCGGTAATGGCGGAGGAGAACGGAACCGTATCGAATGACGGTGAAGTCTCCGATGTGTATGTAGAACCGGAATCGCCGGCAGTCACTTACAACATGAACATAGACTGGAAATACAAGCGCGCAGTGGACGATAAGATCTTTCCGCTGGCGACGGCCAAGGAAGGTGTGGCCAAAGACGGCAAGCAGTTCTATGAGGTCGGGTATGACGATTCCGACTGGGCGACCGTGAGTCTCCCGCATGCCGTCAACGCAGAGGATTCCTTTGACGGCGTCGGAGTGGACGCCGGAGAGCTGAGCCTGTACCGTGGATTTATGTTTTACCGCAAAAACATTACGGTTCCGGCGACAGACGCGGGAAAGAAGTTTTTCCTGGAATTTGAAGCGTTCCGCCAGTCGATCTATGTGTATGTAAACGGAACGATGGTGGGATATTATGAGGCGGGCGTGGCAGCAGTCGGCTTTGATATCACAGATTACATAAAAGCGGGTGAGGAAAACCTGATTGCGGTAGCCACTGACAACGCGTCCTCGAGGGGGTCGTCTTTCAACACCCAGGAGACGATTGCCGGACATGAGCCGGGCGATCTTTCCGGTGTGGGATATCAGTGGAACTGCAAGGACTTCAACGAGGTGCAGGGCGGCCTGACAGGCAATGTACGTCTTTATGCTAAGAATAAGATCTATCAGACGCTGCCGCTTTACAATAACTTAAAGACAAGAGGAAACTATATCCACGCGGATAATTTTGATTTCCGCGAGAGTTCCGCGGACATTACCGTGGAGGCGGAAATCCGCAACGAGACAGCAGGTGCAGAAGACATTACGCTTGAGGTCAATGTCGTTGACAGCGAGGGAAAAGTGGCGGCGAGCTTCCAGAAGACACAGAGTGTCGCGGCCGCGGCCGACACCGCGAGCGACCAGTTTCTTACCATGGTGCCCGAAACGGCTTATGACGCGAGCGGAGCGGGCCAGGAGACGGGAACTGTAGATATCAGTACCGTGGATGTCACGACGATCACGGCGACACAGAACGTGGAGGGATTAAAGTTCTGGAGCGATGTGGCGCCGAATCTCTACGATGTCTATACTGTTTTAAAACAGGGCGATACGGTTATTGATGTTCAGAAAACGACAACCGGTTTCCGTGAGGTTACTTATGACAAGGATAAGGGCCTTATGATCAACGGCGTGTCCACCTATCTTGCCGGATATGCACAGCGCTCTACCAACGAGTGGGCAGCGATCGGCGTTGCCAACGACTGGCTTTCC
Organism: uncultured Roseburia sp.; assembly: GCA_947567625.1. GTDB lineage: Bacteria > Bacillota > Clostridia > Lachnospirales > Lachnospiraceae > Roseburia. The sequence goes on from CANONN010000079.1 coordinate 11,336, forward strand.
GATATTGATATGAAGCTCGTCAAAGAGTCCAACGCGAACATGATCCGCTGGATGCACATCGCGCCGAACCCAGTGGACATCCGTGCCGGCGATAAATACGGCGTGGTTTCCATCTGTCCGGCCGGCGACAAGGAGGCGGATGTTACGGGCAGAGCGTGGGATCAGCGTCTGGAGACGATGCGCGACGTGATTATTTATTTCAGAAACAGCCCCTCGATTCTGTTCTGGGAGGCGGGAAACAATCAGATCACGCCCGAACACATGAAGCAGATGACCGATCTCAGAAAAGCGCTTGACCCTTCCGGCGACCGTTTTATGGGATGCCGCACGATCAATACCGTCGATCAAGTCAGAGAGGCGGAGTGGGTCGGCACCATGATATACCGCAACGGTGACGCCGCTTATGAGTCGATGAAGACGCTCAACAAATATATGCCGATTATTGAGACGGAGTATCACAGGAATGAGTCTCCGCGGCGCGTGTGGGATGATTACACCCCGGATGATTACGATTATGTCAACAAGTGGCTGGGGCCGAGCGGCACTAAGACCGACGGCTATGATATCTGGGACCAGACACAGGAAGACTTTATACGTTCCATGGCGGGCAGCGGCGACTGCTACTCTTACTTCTATAATAACCGCGTGGGCGGTACCGGCAAAAACCAGTATTCCGGCGCGGCGATGATGGTATGGTCCGATTCCAACATGCATGTCCGCAACTGCGGTACAGAGAATGCCCGCACATCCGGGCGCGTGGACCCGATTCGTGTCAAGAAGGAATCGTTCTACGCGATACAGGCCATGCAGTCCAAAGAGGCGAAGATCAATATTGTCGGACATTGGAATTATCCTTCCTATATAAAAGGGGACAGAGAAAACGGCAATTACTGGTATGAAGATAAGACTTTTAACGGAACGTTTTACGAAGGCAACGGCACCTGGCTGCAGCGCGATCCAACCAACAAGACGGTGTACGTCATAGGTTCCGCCAATATTGCGAAAGTGGAGCTTTATGTGAATGATCAGCTGGTGGGAACGGACACCATGCCGGACGACAATTTTATCTATGCGTTCCCGAAGGTTGACGT
>CANONN010000080.1 GCA_947567625.1 uncultured Roseburia sp.
ACGTATACCAGGACGCGTGCTTGCGAATCTCCCGTATCCCGACATATTCCCCCTTATATTTGATTTGCAGTCTGGCGTGGCGCAAAAGCATCTCAACTACTGCTGTGTAAGCGGGCCTTTCTGCTTTTTTTCCTGTGGAGAACTCCTCCAAAATCTGTGAGAATATCCACGGATTGCCCTGGGCCCCTCTGCCGACCATAAAACCGTCGCATCCGGTCTGCGCATACATTTTTCGCACATGCTCTGCGGACGAGAGGTCTCCGTTACCGATCACCGGAATGGAAACCGCCTGCTTTACCTGCCGGATGATATCCCAATCGGCCTCTCCCGCATAAAACTGTTCTCTTGTCCTGCCGTGGACTGCGACGGCCGCAGCGCCGGACTCCTCCGCGATATGCGCCATCTCCACGGCATTTCTATGCTGTGCGTCAAAACCGGCTCTTATCTTTACCGTCACCGGCTTTTTTATCGCAGCGGCAGTCTTTTCTATTATTTTGCCCGCGAGCAACGGATTTTTCATCAACGCCGAACCCTCTCCGTTTCCCACGATTTTGGGCACAGGGCATCCCATATTGAGATCTAATATGGAAAAAGGAAGCTCCTCGATCTGACGCGCCATCTGGCTTATCACGTCCGGGTCCGACCCGAATAGCTGCAATGATACGGGAGGCTCGCACTCGTCAATTGCCAAAAGCGCTTTCGTGTTGCGGTTATTATAGAGGATTGCTTTGGCGCTGACCATCTCCATACAGAGCAGGCCGGCGCCCTGTTCCTTACATAGCAAACGAAATGGCAGGTCTGTCACGCCTGCCATGGGAGCCAATATCAAGTTATTCTCGAGTGTCACATTTCCGATCTGAAGTTTCTTGATCACATTCGCCTCACTCATTTTTTCTGCCAACCTTTCGTGCTTCTGTATTTTTAGCCTGTTTCTCCGTAACTATGAAGCCGAAGGCGGAATAGTTACCATTTCTCCACATGTTTTCAACCATCTTATTGACAAAAAAATCAAACCGCCTATCCAAACATTCTGCGCCGATTTCTACAAGCTCCATTTCCTGCTCCTTCCCTTACTGATTTCTCCGGTTTTGCTTCTTATAGATCAGATTCATACCCTTCAATGTCAGGTTTGGATCGTAGATATCGATCACCTCAGTCTCATTGGCAATGATTCTCCCCAGTCCCCCCGTTGCAATGACCTTGACATTTTTCATGCCGGATTCCTCGATCATATGCCGGACAATATATTCAGTCTGACCGATCTGACCGAAGACAATCCCTGCCTGCATCGCGGATATCGTCTCTTTTGCCAAAATGCTCTCCGGTTTTCTTATCTCGATCTCCGGCAGCTTTGCCGCATCTTCCCAGAGCGCACGCGCCGAAATGCGGACGCCGGGCGCGATCACGCAGGAGATAAAAGCGCCGGAGGCATCTACCAAGTCATATGTGGTTGCGGTGCCAAAATCCAGCACCAGCGCCGGCCCGCCATAAAGTTCATAGGCCGCCACGGCATCCACGATACGGTCCGCGCCGATCTGTCTCGGATTTTCCGTCACCACCCGCACACCGGTCTTTGTCCCCGGTCCCACGATGATCGGGCGGATATTAAAATATTTGACAACGGCTCCCTCGAGAGAGTGCATCACGTTTGGCACGACGGACGCGATGATGGCGTCCCGAATGTCCGTGCGCACAATGTCGTTTTGTTCAATCAAATTGGACAATATCATACCGTACTCGTCCGATGTGCGGGGCATCTTTGTGGTAATGCGAAAACTTGCCCGCAGCTCGTCGTCTTCAAAAATTCCTACCGTTATATTGGTATTCCCAACATCAATTGTCATTATCATATGCTATATTTCCCTTTTTGTATTAATCTCGACTCTCTCTCGATAAATCTCCGCTATAGATCTATCCCCGCATATAATACTTTATAATACATCTCTAACGACTCCATAAGCTCCCGTTTGGTGCGCTGCAACTCCCTAATTTTTAAGCCGCAGCCAATTTCATCATAGAGCAAGTCGCCCTCGTCACAGGAAGTGCGCAACACGAGTTCTCCGCCCGCATCAAACACTAACTGTAAAATGCCGCCGATATCTTCCGTAAACAACACGCACATTATTTTTAATTCGTTTTTTACCTGTTCCGGCAGACCTCTAAAATCTTGATTCAAATAAAATTTGCGGTTATAAGCGCTGGCACCGCACAGCACAACTTCTTTCCGGCTCATAAGCCCCTCTTTTCCGTTCCATAAACGCGTTACTCTTCTCTCACGCACCGGCCCAAAGCGGTCTGCCAACTGCAAACGCCCCGGGTCTCATCCGCCTGCTGACATATCTTGCTTATACATAACCGTAGATGCCCCGAACAGACACTTCACCGGAAATAACCTTGCGCACTTCCCCCTCCGAATTCACCAGAAGCTCTCCGCGCTCATCAATCCCGATCGCCACACCCTCAAATGGTTCTTTTGGGTCTAAGACACGCACGATTTTCCCGCGGTTTGCCAGCATAGCATTATATTCCTCCATCAAACCGCTCAAATCCTGTGTTTTCAGATACACATCATAATATTGTTCAAAATATTCGAGCACATCCTCGATCACTTTGGCTCTGCTAAAATGCCTGCCGGTCTCCAGAAAAAGCGATGTGGCAGTCTGTGCAATCTCTTCCGGAAAGCTCTCATTGTGCACATTTATACCAATACCGATCACCAAATGATCAATATAATCAATCTGTACACTCAGCTCGGTCAGGATACCGCAGACCTTTTTACCGCTCAGCACAATATCATTGGGCCACTTGATGCCGGCTTCAAGCTGTGCCTGGCGGCGGATTGCCTGCGCAACCGCGAGCGCGGCCACAAGCGTCAGCATAGACGCATTGCCGATCGCGATCTTCGGCTTTAACATCAAGGTCATATAAACATTGAGCCCGGAGGGGGAACTCCATCCCTTGCCCCGCCTGCCTCTTCCCGCCTCCTGGCGGTCTGCCACTACCAGCGTACCATGCGGATATCCCTCCTGCGCAAGTTGTCCGGCTTTGATATTGGTGGAATCCAAAACCGGATAATAGCGTGTTTCCACGCCCGCCCACCGAGTTTTGCGCAGGCTCTTAAGTTCTTCTTCGCTGAGAATATCGGGCGCTTCCACCAGCTTATATCCCTTATTTTGCACCGAAACAATCTGATACCCCGCTTCCCGCAGCTGCTTTATCACTTTCCAAACGGCCGTCCGCGACACGCCCAACTGCTCACAAAGCTGCTGGCCTGAAATATAATCCCCCGCTTCCCGCAGGGCGGTCAATATCTTCGTTTTCATGTAGTCATTGATTCCTCTCACACGGCTAAATCACGCCAAACAACCTGCGGCAACGATATAGCCAAAAAAATGCGCCCCCATTACACTGATACGGTTTACTCCCCCAACGTGGCGAGCATGACAGCCTTGATGGTATGCATTCGGTTTTCGGCCTCGTCAAACACCACTGACTGTGCGCTCTCGAAGACTTCGTCGGTCACTTCCAGTTCACGGAAGCCAAACTTTTCGTACACTTCTCTGCCGATTCCGGTCTTCAGATCGTGGAAAGCCGGCAGACAATGCATAAAGACTGCCTCCGGCTTGGCCTCCGCCATCACTTGGGCATTGACCTGATACGGCATCAGGTCTTTTAAGCGTTCTTCCCAGACTTCCTGCGGCTCGCCCATAGAAACCCATACGTCCGTATATATTACATCGGCGCCGCTCACGGCCGTTTTCACATCCTCCGTCAACGTGATCGTCGCTCCTGTCTGTTCTGCCAGCTTCTTACAGGTATCCATCAGCTCCTGCTCAGGAAAATATTTGGAAGCGGTGCAGGCGACAAAATCCATCCCCAGCTTCGCACAAGTAACCATCAAAGAATTGCCCATATTATATCTGGCATCTCCCATGTAGACAAATTTCACACCGCGCAGCTTGCCAAGATGCTCCCGAATCGTCAGCATATCGGCCAGCATCTGCGTCGGATGGAACTCGTTTGTCAGTCCGTTCCATACGGGAACCCCGGCATATTTCGCCAGTTCCTCGACGATCTCCTGTCCGTAACCGCGGTATTCAATCCCGTCAAACATCCTGCCCAGAACACGCGCCGTATCCGCAATGCTTTCCTTTTTTCCAATCTGCGAACCGGCCGGGTCTAAGTACGTCACCTGCATGCCAAGATCATGGGCGGCTACCTCGAATGAACAGCGGGTGCGGGTGCTTGTCTTTTCAAAAATCAGCGCAATATTTTTGCCCGCCAGCGTGTTATGTATAATACCGTTTTTCTTCTTGGCTTTTAAATCGGCTGCCAGATCGATCAGATACAGTATCTCCTCCGGCGTATAATCCAACAGCTTGAGAAAATTGCGTCCTTTTAACGTCATAACTTACCTCCATATCTCTTTACAAAAACTGTCGCGCAGACTTTGACAGCCTGCCGCGACAGTTATAATAATCTTCCTATTTATAAAATGTCTCTTTTCCAGCCACTTCCGTCACAGATTTTGCCAGTCCGGCAAGCCCCTGTATTTCCGACGGAATAATGATCTTCGTCGCCTTTCCGTCCGCTGCCTTGGCAAATGCCTCCAAGCTCTTCAACTGAATCACACCCGCATCCGGGGCTGCCTCTTTCAACATACGAAGACCGTCCGCATTGGCCTGCTGAATCTTTAAGATTGCCTCCGCCTGGCCTTCCGCCTCACGGATGGTAGCCTCCTTTTTAGCCTCTGCACGCAAGATTGCCGCCTGTTTCTCGGCCTCTGCATCCAAGATCGCGGATTCCTTTTTACCTTCGGCCACAAGAATCGTAGATTTTTTCTCGCCTTCCGCCTTTAATATGGCCTCTCTTCTCTCGCGCTCCGCCTTCATCTGTTTCTCCATGGCGTCCTGAATCGCAGCCGGAGGAATAATATTTTTCAGCTCCACACGGTTGACCTTGATGCCCCAAGGGTCTGTCGCCACATCAAGGGAAGCGCGCATCTTGGTATTGATCGTCTCTCTGGAAGTCAGCGTCTCATCCAGCTCAAGGTCACCGATGATATTACGCAGGGTGGTCGCCGTCAAATTTTCGATCGCCATAATAGGGTTTTCCACACCGTAGGCATATAATTTGGGGTCGGTAATCTGGTAGTATACCACCGTATCAATCTGCATAGTTACGTTATCTTTGGTGATAACCGGCTGCGGTGGAAAGTCTACCACCTGCTCTTTTAAAACAACTTTTTTCGCAATGCGGTCCACAAACGGCGCCTTAAAGTGTATACCAACTCCCCATGTAGACAGATAACCGCCCAAACGCTCTACTACTACTGCTTGTGCCTGCGGTACGATTTTAATACACGATACCACAATCACAAATACGACGATAATGAGTGACAATAACGCTAGAACTGCTCCCATACCTGTATCCTCCTGTCAAATTATAGCTGTCTGTGATTATTTACTATTTTATATTACTATATTTAAAATTTAATTACAATAAACATTTGCATAAAAAGAACACATCGTGTAACTATTCAGCCTTCGGCTTCATAGTTACGGAATCCGGCCTATTAAAGTTTGCCTAACGGCAAAGAGACCGGATTCTATACCAACCGTTACGCGTTCTTACGGACTTTGCAGCGAGTGCAAAGTCCTGGGCTGAATCGTTACCACATCGTAACCGTTCAGCCTGCGACTTCCCTGTTACGGAATCCGCTCCATTTAAAGTTTGCCTGCGGCAAAGGAGCAAATTCCCTGCTATTCGACACTACCGGCCGCTAACTGCGCAGCAAGTGCGCAGTTGCATGCGGAACGGTTACAACACATCGATATCGGTTCAACCCGGTCTTATCACACGCTTGCTTAAGTAACAACAAAAAAGACAGTGTCGCAACACTTTGGCCCCGGGCTTCTTTACATCCCATCTTTAGCCAGTGTTATCATACCCTGTCTTTTTGCTTGTTATTCTGTTCATTTAAAAAAATACATGATTGCCGATTACAACGCCCGCTCTGCCGGAGGAAGCTCTGCGGAAACTGAGTTTGCCGCCCGTATTATCCATTCCGTTCAGCGCCTCCTGCGCTGCCTGTATACAGCTTGCCTTGGGCCCGTTTGCCGCCACCGCAGCAACCTGACCGGAACCTGCTGGCGAAAACTGATATGGGTCGTAAATGACGCCATAGATGCTTCCCGGATAAGCTCCGCTGCGCACACGGTTCATGACAACGGCTCCGACCGCCACCTGGCCCTCATAACATTCATTTCCTGCCTCACACTGAATCAACGCGGCCAAAAGCGTCAATTCATCATAAGAAGCCGCCACCGCGCTGTTTTGTACTGTTGTAGCCGTAGCTGCCGCCTGCGCTTCCGCCGCTTTAGCCGCCTCTGCCTCTTCCTTTGCTTTGGCCGCCGCGCGCTCCTCCTCTATTGAAACTGCCTCGCCTAACGCCAGCCCTGTCGTTACATACTCTGCACTGACATATCCGATATTTCCTTTATATTGTACTGCCACCCACTCGTCTGTCGTCTCTACGCTGGTGTCCACCGCCAGTGTCGCACCCTCGGAAACCGAAGTAAGAATCGCACTGTCGGTATCCGCCTCGCTTCTGACGCGCAGCCCGTCTGTCTCGATCTGTGCCGTCACATCAAAATTGGCGTTGGCATACTCCATCGCCTCCGTACCGCTGACACAGTACTCATTGCTGACATATCCTTCTACATTGCCCGACGTAATGTGTGTCCACTCTTCGCTCTCATCCACAATTTCCGCCACGGCGCCTTTATAAAGCTTCCCTACGATCTCGGCATTGGCGTCCGCCGACGCGCGCACATATAAGAATTCATCTACGTCAGCCATCAGGCAATTCTGCCACTGCTGTTGTTCCTCATTGACAGAATCCTCTGCCGCCACATCCTCTGCCAAAACCGTCTCTTCCATGGTATGATCTGCCGCTATCGCCTCAACGCCTGATAAGTCCTCCTGCGCCGAAGCCACGATCTGTGTTTTGGTCTGTTCTACTTCCACCGCCGGGATTTCCTCCTCCAGCTGCGCCATGTATTTGCCCAGCCCCGCGGTGTGGTCCTCATTAAGCAATACAACTGCTGCAATCTCAACAGACTTTACTTCTCCTGCGGATGCAGTGTCCGCGGTTTCATTTCCCTGCTGTCCCGCCTCAACCACTACACACATCATCATCAGAGAGCCTGCCACTACAATGCCTTCCAGTGCCCGCCTTTTTAAACTCATAGAATTAACCGTACCTTTCTTAATATTTGTAATATATTACGCGAGTTCTTTTATTTTATTCACAATTTATTACAACATATTACGAATTTGTTACGGCTATGATTATAGCAACGGAGGAACTATTTGTCAAGTTCTAACTATATTCTTCCATAAAGTAAAAACCGCCATGTAATTTCTTCTGCAAAAACCATTGTGCGATTCCACAAAATTCTTAATAAATTCTTCCAAATTTTATAAGATTTTTATAAAATACAGACAATTTTTCTTGCGAAAATGTTACATGGCGGCCTTTTTGTGCACATCTCACAAATTTGCAGCGATGAATCTTTTGCTGCGTTTCAACTACATTCGGCATCACTGCAACCTGTATGGGGTTGCAGAAAACAAACTATTTCGTAACTATGAAGCCGAAGGCTGAATCATTACACAACTTCCACTGAATGAACCACGGCAATTTATAAACGCTTCATCAGGGCTTCTCTGGCTTCCTCATAGCCCGGCTTGCCAAGAAGCGCAAACATATTCTTCTTGTAGCTCTCAACTCCCGGCTGGTTAAATGGATTAACACCCAGCAGATATCCGCTGATACCTACGGCAAATTCAAAGAAATAGAATAATTCTCCAAGATAAAACTCATTCTGCTCGGGTATCTTTACCATTAAATTGGGGACATTGCCGTCGGTATGCGCCAAAATAGTCCCGTTCATCGCGCTCTTATTGACAAAGTCCATATCCTTGCCTGCCAGATAATTGAGGCCGTCGAGATCGACAGGCTCCTCACCGATCATGACGGTCTCTCTCGATGTTTCCACATTTAAAACCGTCTCAAACATAATCCTGGCGCCGTCCTGAATAAACTGCCCCATGGAATGTAGGTCAGTCGTCAAATCGACGGATGCCGGGAACAAGCCTTTCTGATCTTTGCCCTCGCTCTCGCCGTACAGCTGTTTCCACCACTCGGCTACATAGTGCAGACTTGGCTCATAATCCGCCAAAACCTCAACCGCTTTGCCCTTGCGAAGCAAAATATTGCGGATCGCAGCATACTGTAGTGCGTCATTCTCAGCAAAGTCTTTCTCGAGCGCCATCTTCCTGCCCTCGGCGGCGCCCTCCATCAAGCGGTCAATATCTGCTCCGCTGACTGCAATGGGAAGCAGGCCAACTGCGGTGAGTACGGAAAAGCGTCCTCCCACATCATCGGGAACTACAAATGTCTCATACCCTTCTTCTGTCGCAAGATTTTTCAGAGCTCCTCTCGCTTTGTCGGTTGTGGCGTAAATTCTCTTCGCCGCTCCCTCTTTGCCATACTTCTTCTCGAGCATGTCCTTAAATACGCGGAATGCAATCGCCGGCTCTGTCGTGGTGCCGGATTTGGATATGATGTTCACAGAAAAGTCCCTGTCACCGATCACATCAATCAGTCCTTTTAAATAAGTACCGCTGATGCTGTTGCCCGCATAATAGATCTCCGGCGTCTTGCGCACGTCCTTGGGCAGATTGTTATAAAATCCGTGTCTCAAAAATTCAATTGCCGCCCTGGCTCCCAAATAAGAGCCGCCGATACCAATCACAACCAAAACCTCCGAATCCCCCGCAATTTTGGCCGCTGCTTTTTTGATTCTGTCAAATTCTACCCTGTCGTAATCGACCGGCAGATCAATCCAACCCAAATAATCATTTCCTGCCCCGCTTTTCGCCACCAGCTGCTTCTTCGCATTCGCGACAAGACCGCTCATGTAGGAAATTTCCTCCTCGCTGATAAAATCAGATGCTTTCGAGTAATCAAACGTAACCTTTGCCATTGTTCCACGCTCCTTTGTCTTTTTATTGTTTGTTTCACAAAAAGGAATTACTTTAGAAATATTTTATCAGACCTGTTTTTGAATAGCAAGCGCTTTCCTCACGAAAACACCTCGCCCAGCACCTCGTTCACCAAGTGTTCCTGCTCCCTGGTCCAGCCCTCCGCAGGCACCGCTTGTCCCTGCTCCTCCTGGTCCACAGTGCTTGCAGGCATTGCCTCTTCCTCCGTCAAAACTCTATCCTGTCCTGGCTCTATCGCGGACAGCATGTCCTGTATTTTTTTCATCTGTTTTTTTTGCAGCCGGATTGACCGGTTAATCCTATGTATGGAATACACCGTAAGCGCCAACAAAAGTATCGCATATCCTGCTGCCACATAAAGGGTGTTTTCCGTAATAAAAGTCCATACCTGTTCCATCAATGACCCTCCATTCCCGCTTGTCCCATTTATTTTGGACAAGACAAATTGTTTCTGTTCACCCATACCAACTATTATAATTCTTTTTTTCAATTTGAAAAGTCCCCCAAGCAGGAAAACGCTCGCAACTTTCGACATTTTTGGCAGTCATATCCGTACACATTTTCGTACCGGTTCAGCTTTTGGCTTCCCTGTTGTGAAATCCACACCATTTATAATTTGCCTGCGGCAAAGGTGGGCTTCTTGGCTATTCGGCACTACTGGCTGCCAACTGCGCAGCAAGTGCGCAGTTGCAGGCTAAACTGTCAAAAATTTTGTAACAGTTTAGCTCAGGACTTTGCACTCGCTGCAAAGTCCGTAAGAGCGCGTATATCTAGCCCAGCGGGAATCCGGCTCTTTGTCGAAGACAAATTTAAATGAGCCGGATTCCGTAACTATGAAGACGAAGGCTGAATAGTTACCAAATTTTCTTTAATATGTAAGACTTTTCTTGACTTTTTAGCGTCAAGGTATTATAAAATAGATCAGTGAGTTTTATATGGAAAGGACTAAATCCTATGAAAAAGATTATAATGACCGGAGGCGGCACCGCAGGTCATGTGACACCCAACATTGCCCTGATGCCTGCGCTGCGCAACGAAGGTTTTGAGATCTCTTATATCGGTTCCTATGATGGGATTGAGAAACGTCTGATGGAAGAACAGGGGGTTCCCTACTATGGTATCTCGTCTGGAAAATTGCGACGCTATTTTGATCCGAAGAATTTTTCTGACCCGTTTAAGGTAATCAAAGGCTATCGGCAGTCTGTCAAACTTTTAAAGCAGTTAGCGCCCGATGTGGTGTTTTCCAAAGGCGGCTTCGTGTCCGTTCCTGTTGTGATGGCGGCAAAGCACTGTAAAATCCCCGCCATCATTCACGAATCAGACCTGACACCCGGCCTTGCAAACAAGCTCGCGATCCCCAGCGCCACCAAAGTGTGCTGCAATTTCCCGGAAACCCTGCAATATCTCCCGGAAGACAAAGCGATCCTGACAGGTTCCCCGCTGCGCAAGGAATTACTCAAAGGCAACGCAAACGCCGCGTTCTCCCTCTGCCGTTTCACGGAGCGCAAACCGACGATTCTGATTATCGGTGGCAGCAGCGGCAGCCGCGCCATCAATACGGCGATACGCAATCTGCTGCCGGAACTGCGAAAAAATTATAACATTATCCACCTCTGCGGGAAAGGCAACCTGGATAGTTCCAGAGAAGGCACCCAGGGCTACGCGCAATTTGAATATGCAAACAAAGAGCTTTCCGACATGTTTGCCCTCGCCGATTTGGTGATTTCACGCGCTGGCGCTAACGCAATCTGCGAGCTTTTAGCGCTGAAAAAGCTGCATATATTAATTCCTCTTCCTGCTGCGGCCAGCAGAGGCGATCAAATTCTAAATGCAAATTCTTTCCGCGCACAGGGATTTAGCTATGTGCTTGAGGAAGAGAATCTCACAAACACCACGCTTTTGGAAGCGATCGAGACTGTTTTCCAAAAGAAAGATGATTACATAAGCGCCATGAACAACAACAGCAGCCATAATCCCGTCGATACGATCGTCAAATTAATCATGGATGCTGCAAAATCATCCCACTGACCGCTCCGTCATTTCCCATGAAATCATTTTAACGGAACTTTCATTATCGAAACTTTACTTATGCCAATGATATCCGACAAATAGTGACATCATTGGCATGCTTTCGCACTTTATTCTATCTTCAGGGATTCACAGATTTCGCTCATCTCTTCCGGGCTAAAGGTTTCGTGCGTATAATACAAAATATCATCATTTTTTGCCCCTTTGTAACGCGGTATCAGATGCATATGAAAGTGAAATACGGTCTGTCCCGCCACCTCGTGGTTGTTTTGTAACAGATTAAAACCATCGCAGTGCAGAACATCCGTCATATGAACCGCCATTTTCTTTGCCAGTTTTAATACGTTTCCCGCAGTCTCTTCTGGTATTTCATACAAATCAGCCACATGATTTTTCGGCAAAATCAGAGCATGACCGCGCGTTGCTGGCGAAATATCCAAGATTACTTTAAACTCCTCATCCTCATAAATTGTGTTTGACGGTATCTCACCAGCTATAATTTTACAAAAAATACAATTATCCTCTCTCATAATAATCCTCCACTTTGTATCATTTTTCGTCGTAAAAAGTCGCTTTTGTTCATTTTTGCTCGATTTCTATCTGATTTTGTTGAATGGTTCATATTGAACTTTATCCGCGATAATGCTAAACTGTTATATAAAAGAAGACGCATGGAGTGTACAGTTATGATAAAAAATGAAAATTACCTAACTATTTTTCACGAAATTAAAAATTCAATTACTCTCATCAACAGTTCGCTTCAATTAGTTGCCAAGAAACATCCGGAAGTCATCGGCTTTGACTACTGGAATGAAACAATCTCCGAGATTGGTTTTTTAAAAAATATGGTGACTCAGCTCTCCTCCAGCAGACTTGGCGACAATCTAAATCTCACGGAGGTTGATCTCAAAACCTATATGCCGCAGATTATGAATTCTGCCTACATGCTTTCCTCCGATGATTTCCATTGCGAGCTTTTCATGGAGGAACACCTGCCCCCCGTTATGCTCGACCAACAGCTGTTGCGGCAGGCTATCGTTAATCTGATTAAAAATGCTTACGAGGCGATGCAGGAAACCGGCACCGTCAAGATAAACGTCACTTTTTCTGACAATTGGCTGCGCATCGCCATTGTTGATTCCGGCGGAGGTCTCGAC
>CANONN010000081.1 GCA_947567625.1 uncultured Roseburia sp.
AATCCGGCTCTTTGGCGAAGACAAACTTTAAATGAGCCGGATTCCGTAACTATGATGCCGAAGGCTGAATAGTTACCTTTTTTTGCTTTTCATCAATATTTCCATTGCAACGCGCGTCCTCTGTGTTTATAATATAGGTATTTCCAGGTTATTTATCGCGATCATGTTATCCCAGAAAGGAATCACTTACATATGACAAAAAAAGCACTCACCTTAGAGATTATACAGCGCCTGAAACAGGCATACCCCGCAGCAACGTGCACGCTTTCTTACGACGAAGCCTGGAAGTTACTGGTCAGTGTGCGGCTCGCCGCACAGTGCACGGACACCAGGGTCAATGTCATCGTCAAGGAGCTCTACAAAAAATTCCCCACGATCGAGGCTCTTGCCGCTGCCAGCGTCGAAGAGATCGAGGAGATCGTAAAGCCCTGCGGCCTGGGCCACAGCAAGGCGCGGGATATCAGCGCCTGTATGCAAAAGCTCGTAACAGAGCACGGCGGCAAGGTCCCGGATGATTTCGACGCGCTGCTTGCGCTTCCCGGTGTCGGCAGAAAAAGCGCCAATCTCATCATGGGCGACGTTTTCGGAAAACCCGCCATTGTCACCGACACACACTGTATCCGTCTGGTAAACCGCATGGGAATTGTAAACGGAATCAAAGAACCGAAAAAGGTAGAGATGGAACTCTGGAAGCTGGTGCCGCCCGAAGAGGGCAGCGATTTTTGCCATCGCCTGGTAGATCACGGCAGAGACATCTGCACAGCGCGCACCAAGCCCCACTGCGACCGCTGTGTCCTCGATGATATCTGCGCGCACAAAATATAACCGCAGGCACCCGCGGCCATGACGCATCGCGTCTTACATGATCTGCGTTTCATAGATCAGACCTGAAATCCCCATGTTTTCAGCTCCCAGCTGCTGTCATCGGTGTTGCGCACCAGCACCCACTGCCAGTTTTCGTAAGTCTCCCCCGGCAGAAATCTGGTTCCGGCTCCGCTCTCATCCACAATAAAATCGGACAAAATCACGATTGCCTCCACATAGCCGAACTGTCTTGCATAATCGCGCGCGGAGGCATTGCTGACATAATCGTCATACCAGATCTCCGTCATGCGGCAGCCCACAAAGGAATCCTTGAACTTCTGTTCCACCATATTCATCGCCGCGTTGATCTCCGCCGTATTGTACACCTGCGACTCATACATCCGCCGCGTCACGTTGCTGATATCGCCGCCGCTTGCCGCGTCCGCGTAGAAAGCTATGACAATCGCCACGCACACGATCAGCAGCGCACTCACATATTTTTTCATAGATTCCTCCATTCCCTGTGTCCTATTGCAGCCACTTGTATTTCTTCAGGAAAAAAAGTTCCAGTCCGATAATACCCAGACAAATCACACACAACACCACATACCCGTGCGGCGAATTCAGCTCCGGCATATTGGAAAAATTCATGCCATACCATCCGGTAACCAGGTTGAGCGGCAAAAACACTGCGGTGATAACCGTCAAAAACTGCATGATTTTGTTCTGGCGCACCCCGATCTGTGTCTGCCGCAGCTCCCTAAGCTGTACCGAATATTCTTTTAACATCGAGACCGTATCGTAAAGCCGGCGCACCTTTTCCGTGTAGAGGCCAAAAAGCGCGCCCGTCTTGTCATCCTCCGACTCCGCGGCGCCTTTCTGCAGCGCATCCCCGATATCGGTAAGCTGCTCGTAATACGCGCTCAGAGAAGAGAGCGCTTTGCGAAACATGAGAATTTTCTGTTCAAAATTCTTCGCCTCATTGTCCAAGAGCGCCTCCTCTAAGTGGGAGAGCTTTTCCTCATACTGCTGCAAAAAAATCATATCATCCTTCAACAGAAAATCCATAAAATCAAAAGAAAATCTTGTGGTACTGACCTCCCCCATCGGACGGTGCTCCTGCATCTCATCCAGCACTTTTTTGATCGCATCATAGTCGTCGACAAAAATAATTTTGTCCTGTAAGATGCAGTAGCCAAAGTCGAGCTGCCTTCTGCCGTTTTCCAGATAGGCCGGCATCGCGTACGTCCCCAGAACCGCTTCCTTTAAGCGCTCTGCCTTGCAGAACTTCAGATAACTCAGCTCATTTGCCAGAAATATCCTGCGGTAATAGGCAGGATACGCCGCCTGAAACTCCTGCAGACTGAGAATCTCAATCTCCCAGTCCGCCCGTTCCTCTGATATGCCGCTTACGTCGTCGTTCCATTGATAAATCATTCGCGTCACCGTCCTGCTGTATACAAATCTTTATCATCAATTATATTGTAGACAATAATCCACATTCTAAACGCCTCCGCAGCAGATTCACACTACCTTATGCGCCGTTATTCCAGCTCTTTCTCTTCCTCCCAGACAATTTCCGACTCCACATAGCCTTTTCTTTTCTTAAGGCTTACGATAATTTTCATAATAAATCCGCTGGCAAACACAAGCGCGGACACCAGCCACCCGGCAAGGCACTCCGCCC
The DNA here is from genome assembly GCA_947567625.1 of uncultured Roseburia sp. Lineage (GTDB taxonomy): Bacteria > Bacillota > Clostridia > Lachnospirales > Lachnospiraceae > Roseburia. Next base: position 2,492 of record CANONN010000081.1, read on the forward strand.
AGACAGCATAATTGTATGTTCCGCCTTTTACCACAAACAGATTATAGAGATTCCAGATAAACAAAATCGACAGCGCGATCGGAGCAATGTAGCGGATGGATGTGCGGAACCAGAACCTTGGCACTTTAAATTTGTCCGTATTCCGATTTACTTGTCTTAACACTTTATCGACGTCAAAACACCAGCCCACGGCGATACACTCCAGCACGCCGATCAAGATCAGATTGATCTGGTTCGTCCAGTTATCGACAATGTCCAGCCAGGCGAGCCCTGCCTTTGTGATATAAAGCAGAGATATCAGCGCCGCCACGACACAGATCTTACGCGTCGTCTTTTTCGGGTCGGCGTGAAACTTGTCCGCCAGGGAAGCAGACACGCCCTCGACAATCGAAAATGCGGAATCAATGGCCAGTGTGACAAGCATCAGATAAAAAACCATACCAAAGACCGCGTTAAACCAACCGTTCTTCGTCAGGTTTACGATCGCCTGCGGATAAATCAAAAATGCTGTTTCTATTCCCGAATCCGAGATGGAATCCAACATTCCCACGCCACCCATCGTCGAAAACATCACGATACCGGAGAGGATACTGACCGCCGCGTCAGAGACCGCAATAATAACACAGTCGGTGGCGACATTGGAACTCTCGTCCAAATAAGAGCCGTAGGCAAACATGATCGCCATCATGATTGACAGGCTGTAAAACACCTGTCCCACAGCGTCAATCCACAGGCTCGGGTCCGCAAACGCCTCCAGCTTGGGCAGAAAGAACATCTGAAGCCCCGCGCCAGCGCCGGGCATGGTACATCCATTGACCGCCATAAAAATAAGCAGCAACACCGGCAGGAATACGGTGTACTTCACGACCTTGCTCACACTGCTGGCTCCGTTTCGGATACAGTAATAGATGGCCAGCCACGCGATCACCCAGGCGATAAATACCGGCAGCGGAATACTGTAACCGGTCACATCCCATGTCGTCTGTGTCAGGCTTACAAATACACCGCTCGCCGCCTTCGCATCGCCGGTCATTCCGGCGAATTTCAGCGCTCCGGCTACCATCATTATCACCCACGCAAACACTACCGCGTAGTATGTAACGATGACAAACGCGTTGGCGGTCGCCGCCCAGCCGACAAACTCCATCTTTTTATTGATGCCGCGCATAGATTCCCCCGCGCCCTTGTGAAACTTTCTCGCAATCGACACTTCCATCATCAGAAGCGGAATACCCATCACGAACATCGCAACTAAGTATACCAGAAGAAAGGTGCCGCCGCCGTGCTTTGCCGCCAGTCCCGGAAAACGCCAGGCATTTCCCAGCCCTACCGCAGAACCGACCGCAGCCAGAATAAATGTCCCTCTGGATGCCCAAGTGTCTCTCTTTCCATTGCCCATAACTAAATTTCTCCTTTTCTGCCGGCATGAAAATCATGCCTGTTTTTCTTTCTTACGATTGTATCATAAACTGCCGAAAAACCAAAACCTTTTTGTTAAAAACTGCACAAAAAATGCTTTTCCACCAAAAAATGCCTGAGCCGCTAACCGGCTAGGCATTTTTATATTCGGCATAACATCCCTTTGTCTCTCGTTTTACCTGATACAGCGCCTCGTCCGCCTGGCTTAATAGTCCATCCACACCTGCGCCCCGGTCCGTCGTATGGACAAAGCCGGAGGACGCACGAATCACCTTGCTCTCGGTATCGGACAGCGCCACCGGCCGTCTGCCGAGCGCTTCATAGAAATCATCCAGATATTTTTTAATCTCCGCAACATCACTACAGTCGTAAATCATCATACAAAACTCATCCCCGGAGCGTCTCGCCGTCAGAAAATGCTCAGTGGGCATCGACTGCATAATTGATGCAAACGTCTGCAAATACCGGTCACCGATATTGTGTCCAAACGTATCATTGATCTCCTTAAAATAATCGAGATCCAACATGACGATGGCGTCTGCCATCGACGGCGGCATATGACGAAGCTTTTGCTCGGCGAGCTGCTTAAAATGTGCATATTTGTACAGACCGGTGAGGGCGTCATGTGTATTCTCGTACTGCATCCGCTGCTTTTCCACGATATCACCTGTGACATCGGTTATAACGCCCAGGCACCGCTCGGCGGATTCCGACATATGGATGCGCACAAATTTGGCATCTTTGACCGCAAAAATATCCGTCTCCCCCGCAAGCGGCGCCTTCGTCAATGTATGAATATAGCGGTCAAACAGATCTGCATCCCGGCAGAGCGCGGCGGCCTCGCGCTCGGGGAGCGCAAGCAGATTCTTCACGCCCGACGTGACGAACACATGGCCGCCCCCTCTCTCATACTCAAACGCCGCCAGGGGAATCCCGCTCAGCTCAATGATCGCGGAGATACGGTCGGAGAGATTGACAATACTTTTTACCATGGTATTGATACCGCTGCTTAGCTCCTCGAATTCTTTATTTCCCCCCACGGCCACAGTCGTATCGAGATTGCCGTCGGTGATCGCCGTCAAATGTTCGATGATGCGGTGGATGCCGTCGATGACTTTCTGCCGCACCAGATAATTTAAAAGAATCAAAACTACGATCTCGATAAAGATCAGATATAAAAACGTACTGCCGACACTGCTCAACAGACTTTGGAACATAATTTCACCGGGCATCGCGGCACAGATCAATACCGTGTCATAGACACTGCACACCACATAAGACACTTTGCCATCGCCGCCTCTGATAAATGCCCCCTCCACGCTGTCGTAGAGATTGGACAGTTCATAATATCCGGCGTTAAATTCATGTTCCAGACCGTTTGAATGGCCCAGAATCTCACCCGTTACGGCGTCGGCCACAAAAAATTCTTCCCCCACATCCGTCGGGAATTTGGTAAAAATGTAATCGTAAGTATTCCTCGATTCGGCTTCCATCTGCCTGGTCGGCTCAAATCCGACCTGCACAATACCCTTGGTGCCCTTTCTGGCAACCCCCACATACTTCATCACCTTGCCCTCCGATGCGTTGGGCTGCGTGTCCTGTATCAGATAGGCGTCCTCGTCGCCGCTCTCCAAAATAGCGAGAAATTCACGCGTCTGCTTATGATCCGCCATGTCCATGCCGATATATTTTGACACGGAACCCGACACGATCATCCCGTTTTCATCAATTACATGAACTTCGTCTACGTTGAGAAGCTTTGCCAGATACTGAAACTCCGCCACGTCCATCGTCACGTCGGACTGTCTGTCTAAGACATAGGCAGCCGCTTTGGCTCTCGTCAGATAATCCTCGTCCAGGTTGTCGTTCATGCGCGAAAGTTCCGCCTGATTGCTCTCAAGCGTGTGTATGACCTGGTCGATTTTGACGTGAAATGTTGCAAACTGCTGAGCCTCCAACGCGTGCAGCGTAAACAGTAAATTGATAAACAGGATTAACAAAATAGCGCCTGTCAAAATAAAAAATGTATATTTGAGGAATGTCTTCTGCATGGGAATTACCTTTCTCGTTGATTGAAAATGTCTTTCGTACATTATATCATCATCTATATAGTACATACTTCCCATTCTTTCACAAAAAATGGCTGGATTTTCACACAAATCTTTAAAACTTCACAAACAAAACCATATGAAATACCCCGTCCTCACAGTAGCTGCTGATATTGCCGCCCAGCTTATCGCAAAATGCCGAAACACTCTGCATGCCAAGCCCGTGTCCTCCCCCTTTTCCGCTCTTTGGAAGCCCTGTCACAGGATGAAATTGTATCTCATTTTCGTATTCATTTTTTGTGTCCAGAAGCAGATGTCCCCCCGTGCACTGAACCTTAATCTCCACATATCTTTTCGCCTGTTCAAAATTTTTCACACAGTCAATGGCGTTTTCTAACAGATTGGCGATGACAGACGCAAATTCATACTCGTTTACCGGAATCTCTTTGGGCACCAAAATATCGGAGCGCATTACGATCTTCAGGCGTTGGGCCTGTTCCATGGCCCTGGCAATCACGGTATTGACAATCAGATTTTCACAGTATTTTACAATTTTATTGTCATCCGCCACTTCGTTGATATGGCTGGTTATTTTTCTGATATTTTCGTACTCTCCCTGATCGAGCAGAGAATCGATCATTCCCGAGTAGTGCCTCATATCATGCCGCATAATTTTCAGATTGCGCTCCGACTGCTCCACCAGATAATATTGATTCTCCAAACCTTTTATGTACGACTCGAAAATCGCGTTCTTCCAGTACAGCTCCGTATTCTTCGATTCGCTCTCCACATACCGGATCACCACGACATAGGATACAAACATCGTCAAAATAAATACCAGCACTCCAAGTATATTGTGGGGATTGTCATACAGCGTATAGGGGAAAAATGCGAGACAGGAAAAACCGCAGTAAAAAAATACGGGAATCAGGCACAATTCCCACCAGCTTTTGTTGTACTCTTTTTCGCAGCATTGCAGCCAGATCTGTCTTATCCTGTGATACAAAAACAGCAGAATGGTCAAATGCAGCGCAATGCTCACTAACAGGGCAGCGATCATATTTTGAGTAGAAATATATACTACATCCGGTATCACACTGCCCGCTATGACATAATTAGATGCGCTTAAGTTCATGAACAATACTCTGCTGTCGCGGTTTTTGGCAATCAAGAGCCCGGTAAACTGCGTGACGATGATCTGTATCACCGTGACAACCGCATAACACAGATCACTGTCCGAAAATAAATTCAGCTTAAAGCAATCGGTAAAACTGAGGATAAAAAATGCCAGAACGCAGATCACGATTGTTTTTTTTTTCGTATACCGATGCAGCACAAATAAATAGATAAACAACATCAAAAAAATATGGCTGATCATATAGGAAATATTTTTAAAATACTCCGCCCAAAACATCACTGATACCTCTCGATCACATAGGATAAGTATTCTTTTTTCACATCTGCCGCCCGCACTTTGCTGACCGGCACACAATTGCCGCTCTCCATGAGGATATCATGCTGGTTTAACTTTTTCACATATTTTAAATTGATGAGAAATGATTTGTGCACTTTCATAAAATTCTTGTCCCCGACCAGCTCCTTGATCTCTTCGTCGAAAGACTTTCGGATAAATATGCTCTTTAGCGTATCCCCGCCCGCCAGATGCACGCAAAGCATCCTCGAAGAATTTTCGATATACTCAATCTGAGAATGGGCAAGAGAAACAAGCCCTTCTTTTGTTTTGAGCAGATAAAACGCTTCTTTTTTCATCTTCAAGCAAGACAGCGCATAGTCCAGCGCTTCGCAAAATTCAGCCTCCGCGATCGGCTTGAGCAGATAGCGCACCGCGTGCACACCGTAGGCGTCCAGGGCAAAATCGTCGGAGGAGGTAATATAGATAATAATATTGTCCGCGCCGCATTTGCGGATCAATTGTCCAATTTCGACCCCCGTCCGCTCCGGCATAACCATATCCAACAGATAAAGATCCGCCAGCTCGTTTTCCTGTATTTTATGGTATAAGAGAGCGGGGTCCGAGTACTTTTCTATGACAAATTCTTCCTTTGCATGTGATAGTCCGTAGGCAAGCAACAGCTTTTCCATCTTTAATAAATCTTCTATTCGATCGTCACAAATTACTATTTTCATATGCCCCTGCTTCTCCACAGTTTCCTTCTCTATCTTAACAAATTAGGTGCGTTTTGACATCGTAAGTTATTTTTCACACTTCCAAACATGCCGCCAAAGGCGTCACAAACAATCCGTGTGAAGCTTGAAATCACTTACCGAGGTGCTTTCGAGTTTAGTGATTTCCTTCCAACTTGGCTCATACCAAGCCAGGGCGGGCTGCGCTGCTCCTCACTTTGCACATCACACAGCGCTCGAAGCCGCCGTATTTTACGCTGCGGCATACCGTCTCATACCCAAGCACATTCAGGTTGCGCAGGCTGTACCGATTATCCGGCGAGACCGTCGCCAGCAGATAGCGATAACCTTCGAGGCGCACGGAACGTTCGGCAAACTCGATCATCTTGCGCTGCAAGCCTCTGCCGCGGTACTCCGGCAGCACGGCGGCGCTGTCGATATACGCCACATGTGAAAACTCTTCCGGGTTCAAGCATATGTCATGCCCCAAATGTTCCTCATCCGTCTCAGACGGAAAGGAAACCAGCAGAAAACCCGCCAGCTTCCCCTCACAGACCGCTTTTACGCCAAAGCCCCGGCATGTGATACATGCCCTGATATAGGGAAGTTCATCCGCAATGTAAAGCTCTTTTTGCTCCAACTGCGCACGCACCGTTTGCATGGCTTCATATACCGCCGTTGCATCCCGCGACGTCATGTATTGCATTTCTAATTCTGACATATACCGCCTCTTACTCTAAACCTCATAGCCGCGCAATTGAAACAATTGAAAGAACCGTCTTTCTTCGCCTCGGTTGCGCGGCAGAAATCATCTGGATACTGTGCATGAAGCGCAGTCTTTGTTTTCTCACACAGCAAACCGGTTAGGATTTATCGCTACAAGAACAAAAAAGCGCTCCATGCATGGAGCGCTTTTTTGTTCTTATAATACCGGCTTCCGTTAGTCGATGCGACAGGATTTGAACCTGCGACCTCTGCGTCCCGAACGCAGCGCTCTACCAAGCTGAGCCACGCATCGATAAACATAAAAATCGTACTTGATTATAATATCACAAGGTTATGTGTTTGTCCAGTGTTTTTTTATGATTTTTAAAAATAATTTAAAAATTTTTTATTCCTCATTTTTTGGCCATTTTTTTATCATTTTCCCACTTTTCATTGCCATCCCCCTCATCTTCATGTTATACTTTACACATGACTTTTGTACTTTATGTGTAACGTGAAAGGAGCTCTCATGCAGCCAACTGTCCTGATTACCGGCGCATCGTTTGGCATAGGGCGCGCAATCGCCACGGCTTTCGCCAAAAAAGGCTGTTCCCTTGTCATCACCTGCTGCCATTCTCCCAAAGAATTGTCCATCTTAAGCGACAGCCTGCGCAGAGAATTCGATATTGATATCCTTACAAGCGTGGGAGATATCGGCGATTTTGACTACACCAGGCAATTGTTTGCCGAAATTGACAACCGCTTCGGCGGCCTTGATATTCTCATAAACAATGCCGGCGTCTCACATATCGGTCTTTTGCATGATATGGAGATCGCGGAATGGAATCATATCGTAAACACGAATCTGACTTCCGTTTTTTCCACCTGTAAGCTGGCAATCCCGCACATGCTTCACCAAAAGCAGGGGAAGATCATCAATATCTCCTCTGTCTGGGGCAATGTCGGCGCCTCCTGCGAAGTGGCCTACTCGGCCTGCAAGGGCGGCATGAATTCCTTTACCAAGGCTCTGGCCAAAGAACTGGCCCCAAGCAACATACAAGTCAATGCGATCGCCTGCGGTGTCATCGACACCCGCATGAACGGCTGCTTTACAAAAGACGAGCGTCAAGCGCTCCTGGAAGAGATACCGGCGGGACGCTTCGGCACCCCGGAGGAAGTAGCAACGCTTGCCCTACAGCTTTCCTTTGGCCATCCCTATCTCACTGGCCAGATTATCACCTTAGACGGCGGATGGACGTAATCACACCGCCGCGGACCGGAAAGGAGCATCCACATGATAGACGGTGCACGGCTTACTTCGATTCTAGCGGAGCGGGGTTTAACCCAGCGGCAGCTCGCCGCGGACCTATACATGCATCCGAACACGTTAAACGGCTATATCAAAAACCACCGTTCGCCCGACTGCGATACCATTCGCCGTATCGCTTCTTATCTCGACACTTCCGTCGACTATCTCATCGGAAACAGCTGCCTTAGAACCTACCCGCAGGTTCCCCTCAATGAGCCTGAGAACCGCATTGTCAGCCAGTTTCGCAGCTTACCGCCCGGCGGCCAGCAGCTTTGCCAGGAACTTGTCACCCTCTTGTGCCGTAATTTTAGAACCGGCTCCCCGTTACTGCCCCCGAAGACGACCGCTGAAAAATGATGTCACCCTGTGCTCTCAATCTGTAAAACAATTAATGTTACCTTGGGTTCTCTTAGCAGCTAAACAACGGATTGCCCTTTGTACCCTTCACATAAGGAAGTGAAGGGTACGAGGGCAACGCTGTATCAAATTACGGTATAGTTTTAGTGACTATGCCGTTTTTTCTTTATCTGAATGCTTCTGTTTTAAGCGTTCTTGAAACATATCTTCATATTCTTCAGCAGATGGAGCATCAATAATACCGATACCACTATAATAAATATCAATCGGATATATGGTCTTTCCGTCTATCATCTGTTTCTTAGATACCATAATGTAATCAATAAACTCATTAACGATGGCGGGCGTAAGTTCCCTGATTTCCGTATAACGCCTGACTTTCTCCACAAATTCTGACACATTTGTGGTTTTGTCATTCTGCATTTCAATGTCTGCTTTTAACTGGACAAGAGATTCTTTTAAGGCTTTCTGCTCTGCTTCGTAGTTTGCCGACATTGTTGCAAAACGCTCATCGCTCAGTTTGCCCGATACGTTATCCTCATAAATCCGCTGAAACAATATGTCAAGCTCATCAATACGCTTTTCGGATATGGCTAATTCCCGCCGTTTCTTGGCAAGCTCTTTCCGCTGTTCCTCGCTTGATTTGTCAAGCTGTTCCTGCACGAATTGTTTTTCAAATGCTTGCACATAGAACAAGACACGCCGCAAACTTTCAAGAACCAAAGCGTAAACAACCTTTTCACGAATATAGTGGGCGGTACAGTTTGCCGTACTCTTGCGGTAATTGGAACAAAAGAAATATGCCTGTTCCCTGCTGTAATTGTTCGTCACACTATAATACAGCTTTTCCCCGCAGTCGGCACAATAAAGTGATCCAGAAAAAATACTGATTTCGCCTGTGCGGTTTGGTCTGCGTTTATGGCTTCTTAGCTCCTGCACGAGTGCCCAAATTTCACTGTCAATGATAGCTTCATGGGTATTCTCAAAGATTTTCCATTCTTCTTTTGGTCTGCGTATCATGGTTTTGTCCTTGAATGAGCGCGTGGTAGAACGGAAATTAACCGTATGCCCGCAATATTCAAGCCGTTCCAGAATATCCGCAACTGTCCTCGCCGCCCATTTATGTGGAACAGCAGGAAGTGCAGATGTTTTTCGCCCTTGCGCTTGCCAATGCTCCGTTGGCGTTTTTATACCCTCCGAAAAAAGGACATTTGCTATTTGTGTCGGTCCGTATCCCTCAACGCATAGGCGGAATATTTTGCGTACAACTTCGGCGGCTTCTTCGTCAACTAGCCAATGGGCAGGCTCGGCTTCGTTCTTTTTATAACCATAAGGGATAACCGTTGTAAGCGGCTTCCCCGACATGCCTTTATTTTGGAATACTGCCCGCACTTTTTTTGAGGTATTCTTGGCGTGCATCTCATTGAACCAGTCCTGCACTGGGAGAAAATCACTCAATCCGTCTTTTGTGTCGATATTATCCATAATGGCAATATAACGTATACCCAGACGGACAAAATCTTCTTTGATGTTGTTGATTGCTTCTCGAATAGTGGTATCTTCGGTAAATTGCTCCTTTGTTC
>CANONN010000082.1 GCA_947567625.1 uncultured Roseburia sp.
GTTCAGCTCAGGACTTTGCACTCGCTGCAAAGTCCGTAAGAACGCGTATATCTAGCCAAGCGGGAATCAGGCTCTTTGTCGAAGACAAACTTTAAATGAGTCGAATTCCGTAACTATGAAGCCGAAGGCTGAATCGTTACTATTATCTATTCCCAGGGACACAGATTACATTGCAAAACGGATTGAAAAAATGTATGATGAAAGAAAAAGGAGGCAGTGCATATGGAGAAGTTAAAACAGACAAAGCCGGCGCGTATCGGGCTCTACACGATGGGCCTGGCGGCATACTGGAACCAGTTTGAGGGGCTTAGGGAGCGGCTGCTCTCTTACGGCGAATTTATTGCGGAAAAAATCAGAAATATGGGAAATGTGGAGGTATATTTTTACGGCCTGGTGGATTCCCCGGGAGCGGGAGAGCAGGCGGGGGAATACTTTAATCAGAATCATGTGGACCTCATCTTTGCCCATGCGGGAACGTATGTCACCAGCGCGTCCGTGCTGCCGGTGCATCAGATCTGTAAGGCGTTTACCGTAATCCTCAATCTTCAGCCTACCGCGCGCATCCATTATGCGGCCACGACGACGGGCGAATGGCTGGCGCACTGCGGCGCGTGCCCGGTTCCCGAGATCGCCAATGCCTTTGAACGTGCCGGGATATCCTGCAGGATTGTAAACGGCCTGCTCGGCCTCAATGAGACGCCGGCCATCTCCATGACCGATGAAAATACCGCGCACCGGCCAGAGGCGAAACGCGCCTGGAAGCAGATCGGGGAGTGGGCCGCGGCCGCCACGGTCAAGGCGGGGCTTCGGGGCAGCCGTTTTGGTTTCCTGGGAAATTATTACTGCGGTATGCTGGATATGTACAGCGATTTTACCATGTTTGCGCGCCAGACGGGAGCGCATGTGGAAGTGCTCGAAATGTGCGACCTGAAACGATGCCTGGAAACGGTGACGGGGGAGGATATCGCCAGAAAGAAGCGGGAGATCGAAGAATTTTTTATCATCAGTGAGGATTCGGCGGCGGACCCGCTGGCCAAGAAACCGACGGCCGAGCAGCTTGACTGGTCTGCGCGGGTGGCGGCGGCGCAGGAAAAAATGGTGCGGGAATATGGCCTGGATGCGCTCTGCTATTATTATCACGGCGCTCCGGGAGGAGAGTACGAGCAGCTGCAGAGCGGTTTTATTGTGGGTCATTCCCTGTTGACGGCCAAGGGGATACCGTGCGCGGGAGAGGGCGATTTGAAAACCTGTCTGGCGATGAAGATCTGCGATATGCTGGATGTCGGCGGAAGCTTCTGCGAGATTGTGGTGACGGATTACGAGGACGGAACGATTCTTCTGGGGCACGACGGCCCGTTTCATCTGGCGATCGCCAAGGGCAAGCCGTATTTGCGCGGCCTTGGCCTCTACCACGGCAAGCAGGGCAGCGGCGTGTCCGTGGAGGCGAAGGTTCGCCCGGGCAAGATCACCAATCTCGGCTGTACGCAGTTGATGGAAGGCACGCTAAAGTTTACGATTACCGAGGCGGAGGCCACGGACGGAGCCATTATGGCGATCGGCAATACGCAGACGCCGGTACGGTTTGCGAAGGACCCGGATTCTTATATGGACGAGTGGTTCGCCGAAGCCCCGACGCATCACTTCGCCATGAGCGTGGGGCACAACAGCGCGCTGTTTGAGAAGGTGGCGCAATTGCTGGATATCCCCTATGCCGTCCTTGGGCGGCCGTAAGCCATGCCAGAGCTAAATAGAACGAAACAAAAAAGGTTTGCGGGATTGCGCAACCGCTGTTTTGACAGCGGCAAAATCGACTGGAAGCACCTATTGTTTCCCACGAAAAGTCTGTGGCTTTTGCTGCTGCCGATCATGCTGGAGCAGTTTCTCAATTCGATGATGGGCATGGTCGATACCATGATGGTGAGCAATGTGGGCAGTGTGGCGATGTCTGCCGTGTCCCTGGTGGATGCGGTCAATCTGCTCGTTATACAGATTTTCAGCGCCCTTGCGGCCGGCGCGGCGATCATCTGCTCGCACTATCTTGGCAGCGGCGACGGGGATGGGGCAAATCGCGCGTCGCGCCAGATTTTTCTGACGGTGCTTGTGATCTCGCTGGCGCTCTCTCTCGCGTGCCTGCTGTTTTGCCGCCCGCTGCTGCGGCTTATCTTTGGCAGCGTGGAGACCGGGGTGATGGAAGACGCCGTCGTCTATTTTTTGTTTACGGCGGCTTCCTATCCTTTCATTGCGCTGTTTCAGGCGGGCAGTGCCATTTACCGGGCGCAGGGCAACTCCCGGTTTCCGATGAAAATTTCGATGATGAGCAACGTCATCAATGTGGCGGGCAACGCTGTATTGATATTTATATTCCGCTTAGGAGTGGCCGGAGCGGCAGTTTCAACCCTAATTTCGCGCATTTTCTGTGCAGTTGTGATATTTGCTGCATTATCCAGGCCCGGACAGCAGATTGTGCTGGACCGCTATTTGTCTATCCGGCCCGATTTTGCACTGATCAAAAGAATATTGGCGATCGGTATTCCGTCCGGCGTCGAAAACGGCATGTTCCAGTTCGGTAAGCTTGCCATACAGTCCACCGTCTCCACGCTGGGCACGCAGGCGATCGCGGCGCAGGCGATGACCGTTATTTTCGAGAATGTCAACGGCGTGGCCGCGGTCGGCGTGGGCATCGGCATGATGACAGTCGTGGGGCAGGCGATCGGCGCGGGAAAGAGAGAGGAGGCGAAATATTATATCGCCAAGATGACCGGTTATGGGGAGCTGGCGCTGATCGTCTGCTGCCTGCTCGTGTTTGTAATCGCAAAACCCGTCATGCTTCTGGCGGGTATGGAGCCAGAGAGTATGCGCATGTGTTACCGGATGGTAGCCGCCATCACGGTTATGAAACCCCTCTTTTGGGCGCTCTCCTTTCTCCCGCCCTATGGCCTTCGCGCCGCGGGCGACGTTAAATTTTCCATGATCACGGCGACCGGTACGATGTGGTTTTGCCGGGTGGCGCTGGCAGTATTTTTGATGCGCAGCACCGACATCGGTCCCATGGGCGTGTGGGTGGGTATGTTTGCGGACTGGGCGGTCCGCAGCGTGATCTTTTCCTGGCGCTTTTTGTCGGGACGTTGGGAAAAGCAAAAGATTCTCTAAAACTTTTCTTAATACTTGAAAAGAGCACTTTTCATTTGCGCGGGAATCGGCTATGATCATAACGGATAGAAACGGCAGAGGCAGGGCTGTCTGGTTGGGAAGGTGAGCGCTGCCTGCGGGCCGACGTGGGCCTGGATACTTGGGCAAAGCGGAAATCGGCGGAGGAGAGGTCAGGAAAAGTGAAGAAGATAGGGAAATACAGTTTGTTATTTATCGTTGCGCTGCTTATTTTGGGCGGCTGCGGCAGAAAAAAGACAGATGACCAAAAAGAACCGGGAGATTTGATCGACATGACGGAGTTTATGGAGGATGCCTTTGCCCCGGCTCCGATTCAGCCGTCCTACGCCAGTGAGGAGCCTTGCGGGGCCCTTGCGGGTTTTCTCGCCGATTATTATCGTATCCCGGAAAGCGACTGGGCGCAAACGGCCTATTATTATCAGTACTATGATTTCGACGGGGATGGCGCGGACGAGATTTTTGCGGTGCTGGTATCGGAGAAGACGCGGGACGGCGCGGGAGACCCGGCATTATTGCTGGAAGAAAATAAAGAAGAGAATACATTTACCACGATAGAGAGCTTTGAGCGGGTACACACACCAATTATTGCGGCGGATGAGCAGACAAACGGCTGGCATGACCTCATCCTCAATCAGTATGGAAATGGCCAGGAATCCGGTTATCTCTACTGCCGTTATGAGGAGGGCGCGGGCTATCAGCATGAGGGCAACGAACTGTTGGACGAGATTCCAGAGGAGCTGACCGGCGATGCGCTGTTGTCTGACAATATGATCGACGACAGGGATAAGGGGACATATCTTACGCTGGGGGACTAGCGAAATATGGGCGGTCACACTTCACACCTATATAAAGTAAAAATCTTATGGAATCTGGCGTAGGTGTGAAACAATGTCAATTAGTTTAGTACCAGGTTAGACTCCTATAGCAGAATCTAACCTGGTACTAAACTAATTGACATTGGATGTGAAAAGTAACACAAGATACCTAGATATCGCGTATTCGATAAAAAATAAATTGAAATTGGAATAAAAAAATGTTATAATGGTTATCACTAATTAGGTACGGTGACATATAATCGGAGTAAGGAGCAGAAAGGTATTTTCAGAAAGCTGAGATCATTATAAAATATCTGAAAACATATAGGACTGTCGTTTCATATATAGATTTTTTTAACGCTTTTTCATCGTTGAATAAAGCGTTACTTTTATTATGCACAGGTCTACATAATATACAGGTTTACATATGGGTAAGTGATACAGTGACGGCTTAAAAGCGAGTAAAGCGAAAGGAGTGGGGGAGATGTGCTTTTACATTGGAATTGAAGACTTGGCAGCAAACGCTATGATTGAGATGCTAAAAAAGGGTGAACGGCGGTTTCTGACCTACAACGAGATCGAAATGTATGGGGCAGAGGTGGTGCAGATTCTTAAGGAGAATGGAGAAAAAGCGGTTCTAATATTGTCAAGGGAAAATACGGATGCACTTTTTAGAAATTATTCGGAATTTTTTGAAGAGGGGGAACAAAACGGTAAACGAGGGATTAAACTGAAAGTGGATAAAGAGGTAGAGGATTTGATACAACAGTTTAGAGGATATTTAGCGCTGGACGTATTATTGGCATTTATGAACCAGCGCTGCGTGCAAGTATTGGGAGTGTAGTCATGAAAGATTACAAAAGAGTAAAAGATCCGATATATGGTTATATAAAAATTCCCGTTATCTATATGACAAACATTGTGGATACCGCTGTATTTCAAAGGCTGCGTCGAATTATTCAGACCAGTTATTCCCCGCTCTATACTTCAGCGGTCCATAATCGTTTTGTCCATTCAATGGGAGTTTTTTACTTGGGGCAATTAACGGTTCATCAACTTATAAAGGAAATCAAAGAAAAGCTTAATCCACCAGTCGATTTAAACAGTGTTGGTGAATTATTTAAGCTTGCATGTTTGCTGCACGATGTGGGGCATGCCCCGTTTTCGCATACGGGAGAAAACTTTTATCTTGGAAACGATCATGATTATACCCAATTGCACAATAAACTAATAGAAACGATCGGAAACGAAAACTTTTCAAAAGATATTCCGCGGGATTCGAGCCAGGCGGCGGCGCCTCACGAGATTATGAGTGCCATCATAGGTATATCCGAATTTGAGCGGTTCTTTGAGGGAGCAGAGCAAAAAGAGTTTTTTGCACGCTGCATTACCGGGTACAAATATTCAGAAGAAACATTGGAGAATAGTATCAAGAATTGCTTTATATCCATGCTCAATTCAAAAGTGATAGATGTTGATAAACTGGATTATCTCATCCGAGATGCCTATATCACAGGTTTTGATACTGTCAATATTGATTTTGAGCGCCTTTTGTATTCACTTACAATTTCAAAAGACGGTAATAAGTACAAAATAGCCTACTACAAAAATGCCATCAGCGTTATAGAAAATGTTGTATATGCCCATGATGCGGAGCGCAAATGGATTCAGGCACATCCCGTGGTGTTATATGAAGCATACATACTTCAGCATATAATCGGATATCTGAGTGAACAGTTTGATGATAGGGATAAAAAATTATTTTCACTTGAGTCATTGAGTAAAAGGGGACAACAGTTTGCGAATGGCTTATCTATTTCGCTATTATGTGATGATGATATCATATATTTAATTAAAAATCATTTTCACAATGAATTGTGCGAAGAATTTTTTGAGCGAAGGATTAGGAGACATCCTGTGTGGAAATCGGAGGCTGAATATAAGGCATTTATTTTAGATTTGACTTCAGGCGGCAAATGGCTGGAAAAATTTGAAAAGGCCATGAGCGTTACGGCAATGTACCTGATTAAAAGTACGGATTCCTGGGTTATAGATAAAGCCTTGATTGCTAAGCTTGAAAAGGAAAAAGATACATTAAAAGACACAGAAATGGATAAAGAAACCAAAGATGTGCAGTTGCAAAATAAAGAAATGATTTTGAAAGTCATTCATTCGCTGGAGGACTATGCAGACGAAAAAAGCATAGATTGTAACTTTGTCATATTAAAAGCATCTCAGTTTAACAGTGGTTTTGGAAAGCCTGATTTTTCGTCGACGAATATTGCTTTTCAGACGAAAGAGGGGGAAAAAGTCGCCGCAGTAGGAGAAATCGTATCCGCTTTAGAAGCTAAGGCGAGAGATCGGGATGATTTCTTTTATCTTTTTTATAAGCGCAGAGAAGGGATTGATACCATTAATCATGATATAGATAATCAAGAAATATGCGAAAAACTTTTTAGAGATGTTGTTTTTTAAGAGATGCCGTTGTTGGAAGGTTCCATCAGCGGCATTTTTTACGTTCTTATAGAGATGGCAAACAACCGATCATAAAAAAATACTTTATTCCGGTCATACAAAATGGTATAATATATCCGAATACGTTTACCGGCGGGGCAGGCTGCCCTGCGGACCAAAAGAGGGGCAAATTTTAGTTGAAGATGAAAAGGGTTAAAATAAGGGGAAAGCTGGGGGCATATCTGTATCTGCCGTTGCTTTTTACGATATTATTAGTACTGTACAATGCATATATCTACACGAGAAACGTGTCAATGGGTGCCGGTTTTTCACTCATTGTCGTGCTTTATTTTCTGTTGATGCTGTTTTTTTACCGCTACAGCCGCAGCATTGTCACCAGGGAAATGATTAATTTTGCCACACAGTTTGCGACCGTGCAAAAAGAATTGCTCAACGAGTTTGAGATTCCCTACGCTTTGCTCGATTATGACGGGCGTTTCCTGTGGGTCAATGAAAAATTTACCGAAATCAGCGGCAAGGATAAGGGTTACCACAAGTCGGTCACTACCGTGCTGCCGGCATTGACAAAACAGCTATTGCAGAGAAGCGAGCTGACCGCCTCCATTCAGGTGGCGCTCAACGACAGAGATTACCGTATCTGCATGAAACGCATCTATTTTCAGACGCTCGCCAAGGAGAGCGCGGCCGTTTCCATGGAGCAGAGCGAGGAATACATGACGGCGCTTTACCTGTTTGACGAGACAGAGCTCAACCTCTATATGAAAGAGAACAATGAGCAGCGTCTGGTGGCCGGTCTTGTCTATATCGACAACTATGAGGAAGTGTTCGACAGCATAGAGGACGTCAAGCGCTCTCTGCTCGTGGCGCTGGTCGACAAAAAGGTCAACAAATATTTTACGGAGATCGACGGACTGGTCCGCAAAATCGAGAACGATAAATACTTTATCGTATTCAAAAATAAGTATTTAAGCCAGCTCCACCAGGACCGCTTCAGTATCCTTGAGGATGTCAAGACGATCAAGGTGGGCAACGGCAGCATTGTGACCTTAAGCATCGGTATCGGCGTGGGCAGCGGCACATACATACAGAACTATGAGTATGCGCGCACCTCGATCGACCTGGCGCTGGGGCGCGGCGGCGATCAGGCCGTGGTGCGCGAGGGGGAGGATATCACCTATTACGGCGGCAAGACCATGCAGGTGGAGCGCAATACCCGCGTCAAAGCCAGGGTGAAAGCGCACGCGCTGCGCGAGATTATTATGAGCCGCGAGCATGTCGTGATTATGGGACACAGCCTAAGCGACGTGGACGCGCTGGGGGCCGGAATCGGCGTCTATTGTGCGGCGCGCGCGCTGGGAAAGAAAGCGCAGATTGTCATCAATGAGGTCACATCCTCGCTGCGGCCGGTGATCAAAAGCTTTAGCCCGGAAAACGGATATCCGGCGGACCTTTTTATCAAAAACGAAGAGGCGCTTATGATCACCAACAAGGATACGCTGGTGATGGTGGTGGACGTCAATCGGCCGAGCTACACCGAGTGCCCGGAATTGCTGCAAAGGAGCGATACGATCTGTGTCTTTGACCATCACAGACAGAGCAGCGAGATCATCGAAAACACAGTGCTCTCTTATGTAGAACCCTATGCGTCCAGCGCCTGCGAAATGATTGCCGAGGTGCTGCAATACTTTGCCGAGCATATCAAGCTAGAGCCGGCCGAGGCCGACTGTATCTATGCGGGTATCCTGATCGACACCAACAATTTTATGACAAAAACCGGTGTCAGGACCTTTGAAGCGGCGGCGTTTTTGCGGCGCGCGGGGGCGGAAGTGACGAGGGTCAGAAAGATGCTCAGAAACGATATGGCGGATTACAAGGCGCGGGCGGAGGCCGTGCGCCATGCGGAGGTGTACAAAGGCTGTTATGCGATCTCCGTATGTCCGGCGGAGAACATCGAGAGCCCGACGATCGTGGGCGCGCAGGCGGCGGACGAACTGCTGGATATCATCGGCATCAAAGCCTCTTTTGTGCTCACGGAGCACGCGGGAAAGATCTACATCAGCGCGCGCTCGATCGACGAAATCAACGTGCAGCTGATTATGGAGAGGCTCGGCGGCGGCGGTCATCTGAACGTGGCCGGGGCGCAGTTGAAAGACTGCTCTATCTTACAGGCCAAGCATATGGTTGAGCATGTGCTCGACGCCATGGAGCAGGAGGGCGAACTGGATTAGAGCCGGGATAAGATCGGAATAGGAAGAGGTTAAAACAGGAAAAAGGTTAGATATAAGAAAAGGACGAGAGTATAGAAACGGAGGCAGCAATGAAAGTTATATTATTAGAGGATGTAAAATCACTGGGAAAGAAAGACGAGATCGTAACGGTCAGCGACGGATACGCCCGCAATATGATATTCCCCAAAAAGCTTGGCGTGGAAGCGACTTCCAAGAATCTCAACGATTTAAAGCTGAGGAATCAGCACGCCGACAAAGTGGCGCAGGAGAATTATGAGGCCGCGCTGGCGCTGGCGGACGAGTTAAAAGACAAGAAAGTCGTCGTAAAAATGAAAGGCGGCGAGGGCGGCAGGACATTCGGTTCCGTCTCCACCAAAGAGATCGCGGCGGCGGCCAAAGAGCAGCTTGGCCTTGAGCTTGACAAAAAGAAAATGCAGCTCACCGAGCCGATCAAGTCGTTCGGTATGGCGGAGGTGCCCATCAAGCTTCACCCCAAGGTAATCGGCAAATTTACCGTGCATGTGGTGGAGGAGTAGGAAAGGCCCGGTTCACATATGGAAGAAGCTCTGATTAAGCGTATTATGCCGAACAGCCTGGAGGCGGAGCAGTCCGTGCTGGGCGCGATGATTATGGACAGGGATGCCATACTCATTGCCATGGAGATGCTGGAACCCGGGGATTTTTACCACCAGCAGTACGGCCTTATGTTTCAGGCCGTCGTAGAACTGTACAACAGCAGTCTACCGGTCGATATCATTACGCTGCAAAATAAACTAAAAGAGATGGACGTGCCTGCGGAAATCGCGAGCCTGGAGTTTGTGGGCGAGCTGGTGTCCTCGGTGCCGACCTCGGCAAACATTCGCTCCTATGCCAAGATTGTCAAAGACAATGCGATTCGCCGCAGGATGATTAAGGTGAGCGAGGAGATCGAAAATGAATGTTATCTCGCCAGAGAGAGCGTCGAGGCCGAGATGGATATCATGGAAAAGAAGGTATTTGACCTGCTGTCCGCAAGGGGAGGCAATACCGACTATGTGCCGATTCGCCAGGTGGTGCTAAACGCTCTCGAAAAGATCGAGAACGCGGCCAAAAATTCGGGCAATGTCACCGGTATTCCCACCGGATTTATCGATTTGGACTACCGCACCGCGGGATTACAGCCGTCCGATCTGATTTTGATTGCAGCCCGTCCCTCCATGGGCAAGACGGCATTTGTGTTAAACATTGCCCAGTATATCGCATTCCATGAAAATATGTGCGCCGCTATCTTTTCGCTGGAAATGTCGAAAGAGCAGCTCGTAAACCGTCTGTTCTCTCTCGAAGCGCGCGTGGACGCCCAGGCGCTGCGCACCGGTAAGCTCTCCGACAGCGACTGGGAGAAGTTGATCGAGGGGGCGGGCGTGATCGGCAATTCCAACCTGATCATCGACGATACGCCGGGCATTTCGATCGCGGAATTGCGCAGCAAGTGCAGGAAATATAAACTGGAGCACGATCTGAAGATTATTATCATCGACTACTTGCAGCTGATGAGCGGCTCCCGCAGCCGTTCTTCGGATTCCAGGCAGCAGGAGATCTCGGATATCTCCCGCTCCCTAAAGGCGCTTGCCCGCGAGCTGAATGTTCCGGTTGTCGCGCTCTCGCAGCTTTCGCGTGCGGTGGAACAGCGGCCCGATCACCGGCCGATGCTCTCGGACCTGCGCGAGTCCGGGGCTATCGAGCAGGACGCGGACGTGGTCATGTTTATCTACCGCGACGATTACTACAATCATGACTCGGAGATGAAAGGCATCTCCGAGATTATCATAGCCAAACAGAGAAACGGCCCGATCGGTACGATCAACCTCGTCTGGCTGCCCGAATACACCAAATTCGCCAATATGGAAAAATAGCAATACATATAGTAAATACGCATACTTTACTGTTTTTGCCGGGGCAACACACGATTCCTGTCGCAATAAGACGAACGGTTTTCGTTGTAAGCGGTTGCCCGGAAGAGTATAATGTAGGTTATAGAAGTTGAGGAAAACTTTTCATTATGGCAAAATAAGTACATTTTTGCCAGGTAAAAACAGTAAAGGAGGAAAAAAAGTGGAAAAAGTACGTTACATGATTTCAGACGCAGCGGGTATTGTCAACGTTGAGTCGCATGTATTACGTTACTGGGAAGATGAACTGGATCTTAGTATTCCAAGGAACGAGATGGGACATCGCTACTACACCAAGGAAAACATCCAGCAGTTTCAAAAAATCAAAGAACTGAAAGAGCAGGGATATCAGCTGAAGGCAATTCGCATGATCGTACATAACGGTTTTGAGGGAGGGGAGATTCCCGATCCCGAGACCGTACAGAGAATGGTAGAGCAGCAGGCCGAGTCAGCCAATCGTCCCATGAAAATACATTTTGTGGAGCCGCCGGTTAAGGCCGCGCTCCCGCAGGCGGCTCCTATGACGGCTGGGACCGCAGTGGCGCAGGATGAGATTCCGCGCAGCGTGATGGACAATACAAATAAGATGGCTCAATTCACGGAGCTGATGACACAGATTGTCGGAAAGGCACTGGCTGCAAATAACCAGGCACTGAGTAAAAATATCAGTGAAGATGTGGGGGAACAGGTGATCAAAGAAATGAATTATCTTATGAGGGAAAGGGAAGAGGCGGAGGAGGAGCGCTTTCGCAAGCTGGACGATGCCATCCGCAGCAGCATGAAGCAGAAAGAGGGCCGCAAGTCCAAATGGAAGAAGCGTCAGGCAGACGCAACGCCAAAGCCGCTCAAGACGAAAAAGGCGTCGAGAAGAAACCGGACAAGCCAGGAACCCTCCGCGGTTCTCTAGGGAGCAAGCCGAGCCAGGCGTGGGAAGAGCCGGCAACTTTCCGCGGTTCTCAGGGGAGCAAGCCGATGCCAGGCGTGGGAAGAGCCGGCAACTTTCCGCGG
>CANONN010000083.1 GCA_947567625.1 uncultured Roseburia sp.
GGCTATGGCAGAAAGTGTCTTTGAACCTTTCATCACATCAAAAACCGGCGGAAGCGGCCTTGGCCTCTCCATTACCCAAAAAATTATCGAATCTCATCAAGGCATGCTTACCTGTGATTCCAGACCGGGTGACGGCTGCACGTTTACGATTTTATTACCCCCTATGCAAAATTAAACAGTGTATCTAACATAGTAAGAGTTTTAAAGTTCCCTTTTGCAGGCATTTTCCCTGTCATAAACGCCCTTTGAAACGTCATTCTCCCACATACGATATCATCCATAACCTGCATGGAAAGCTTAACATAGATATCAATATTGTCCTCCTCTCCATACTGAATGGTAAGATTATCACCATCTATTCCCAAAAACAACGGGTTTTGCATATCAGAGAACATAAACAGATACCGCGCAGCGAACCCTGCCTGCGGTACAAAATGTTCCTGCAATTTATCAATATAGAGTTCCTTATCTTCTTTCTGTTCTTTTCCAAGCATATCCTTGAACATGGAAGCCAACTCTTGTATGTCCTCTTTTTGTTTTTTTACATACCGGTCATCTGACACATACTGAGACAATTGCTCGCTCTCCTGCGGTGTCAATTCCATCTGCGGCGTCCGCAAAACGCTTTGCTTTACCGCCTGATTACTGTTTGGCAGGCTCTTCATCTTCTGCGAGATGGTACGATACAATGTCTCCGCTTTTTTCTCGATAATAACCGTGTAGTCCTTATTCATCTCAAAGGCAACCAGATCTTCGACGTAACCGCAAAGGCCGGGACAGGGCAGTCCTCCCAGAATCTCCCACGCGTTGGCCAAATCCATCTCCCCTTCGCGTTCTCCGTAAGTGGTGGACATCACAATGGGCTGCATATAGGTCGTTTTGATCTTTTCCTTATCGCCATACAGCCAGCACGCGTCCAAAAACTGCTGCATATATCCGCCGATTCCAAGCCACTCCACTGTAGTCGCCAAAATAATGCCGTCAGCGTCACGCATAGTCTGAGGTAAAGTCGCAATCTCATTTTTGTATTCATATATATTAATGCGCTCCACCGTCACGCGAAGCTCGCGCAGCACTTCCTCCATCTTGTTCAAAACATACAGGGTCGGATCATCCAAAAGCCCGCGCCCTCCATAATAAATCGTTACTTTCATAGCCGCCTCCATTTCGTATCGCCAAATAATGCCGTATGTCTAGTATATAAATTTTTTTATATAAAATCAACATATTTGATACAAAATTACCACACTCCGGGACAGTTGTGCCTGCGGCTTCCCTGTTACGGAATCCGCCCATTTAAAGTTGCCTGCGGCAGAGGGGCGGATTTTTGGGTATTTGGCATGACCGGCTACTAACTGTGCAACAGACGCACAGTTGCAGGCCAACCGGTTGCACGACCGGCTTATCACAGAGCTTCTCTTTACGCTGCCCCCACTTCGTGCGGTCTGCGGCGATACAATAGTATAGTAACCAAAAAGCCCGTCAGAATACCTCCTATATGACCTGCATTATCCACACCAACCGAGACAAATCCGTAATACAGGCTGAGGGCGGCCATCAATACCATTCCCTTCGTGGTTATCCCATCGACATTGCCACGGTTTCTGACCACAATCCACAGCAGGCTGCCAATCATGCCAAACACAGCACCCGAGGCGCCTGCCGACACTGCATACTCCCCCTTACTTATCATTGCCAGGCAGGAGAGCAGGCTGCCACAGATACCGGAAAGCAGATAAATCGTCAGCGTTTTCCAATGGCCGGTCAGTTTTTCCACACGGGAGCCTACGCAGCACAGGAGCACCATATTGTTTGTCAGATGATCCGCCCCGTAATGCAAGAAGCAGGACGAAAGCAAACGCCAGTATTGTCCCTCCCCATAAATGCGAGGCGGAAACATACCTCCCCAGCGCTCAATATATTCCGCACTCTGCGTATCCCCCATAAAGTCTGTCAACAAAAAAATAGCAATATTGGCTGCTGCAAAAAAAATAATCACACAGGGCATTTTGTTGATGCGCTCTGCAAGCTCCCTTTGCTTTTCTCTCATTTTCATCCTCCATACACTCGCTTCCGCTTCGTTCTATTATAATGAGAAACACGGGAGATTGCAAACAGATTCCTCTGTGTACTTCTTAAATAAATCTAAACTTTTTATCCGCAAACGTTACCAGTTCATTTTTTTGCAAACTCATTCGCACACGGTAGTTGAGCAATTCTCCGTCCACATAGGTTCCGTTTGTCGAATTCAAATCTTCGATAAAATAGATCTCCTCCTGCCGGGTTACTCTGGCATGCCTGCGGCTGACTGCCTCTCCCGGCAGATATCCATTACAGCTTTTATCGCTGCCGATTACATAGGGAAAACAATCCAGCACGAAGTCCTCCTGTTCCCCTTCCCCCTCATAGCGCAGCACACCCTCTATTTTTTGAGAGATCTCAGATAAAAGTACGGTCGGGTGCAGATTCGGCGGTTCTTGTTCATCATCCGGCAAAAATACAAATATCTCCTCTTTTTTATCCTTTTTCTTTTTTATCGCCTTGCTCTGTACCGTTTTACTTACACTCGCTCCAAAATACCGCTTTATTATATTGCCGACTGCTTGCCACCAT
Source organism: uncultured Roseburia sp. (assembly GCA_947567625.1). GTDB lineage: Bacteria > Bacillota > Clostridia > Lachnospirales > Lachnospiraceae > Roseburia. The sequence goes on from CANONN010000083.1 coordinate 2,614, forward strand.
GTCGTGATATCCCAACTGTCCTTGCATGCCTCTTGTTTCATTTGTTTTTCGTTCGTCTCCTTGAGGGAGGCTTCCACCGTCTGCTCCTTCTGTGACAGATGCCCGTTCTCTGGCAAAGGTTCCTCCTCTCTGTTGTAATCATACCGAATATCCTGTAATAATCCTGTCAGGCTATATCCCTCCTGTCTCGTGTGCTCATACAGCGCATACATCAATTCCACGGCTTTGTCGTCCTTGTGATCCACTTTTGTCAACAAATATTCGGCCAGCTCGGCAAATGAGCGGTACAACCTGCGATCATTCCCCGGATAATAACAAAAACTGATCGTTTCCTCAAGGCTGTCCACAAATATGGTATCCGGCAAAAGGCTCAAATAATCAGGCGAAAGTAAAAGTTTCTCCAACCGATCGGTAACCTCCAACAGTTTTGTCAATAGCCTGCACAAAAGGGCATAATCCAGTCTGCCATCCTCCAATAAGACATCGAGCGCCTGTTTGCCGGTGATATCATACCAAAGTTGACTGGTCTGATTTACACTGACCTGTTTTGCAAACAACACGCCTTCGATTCGATTACATTCTACCATAGACGCCTCCCATCGGGTCAGCTCCTTTTCCAGCCCGGCCACCATATGGCTGGCATTGAGATGTCTGATATATTCCATGTTCATACTATGCCTACCTTTGCTCAATGAATCGATTCCACAACTGTCTCTGTCTGAAATCGGCTACTGCATTATAAGCGCTCTCATTTGCCATCGTCTCTTTTACTTCTACACAAAGATCAATGCCCTGCCGCATCACTTCCACAAATACCAGCAATACAATGGGGAGCACCAGTGCCGCCTCCACCGTAAACTCTGCTTTCACTTTTCTCATTTCGTCTCCTTTCACGCTGTATCTGCCGACACACCCCACCTATTCAGACAGCCTCCTGCTGCCGTTGAACCACAACACCGTGACATACCCCGCCAGCAAAAAAGGATAAAAGGGAACACTAGCTTTGCGGTTACACTTTTTGGCAAGCAGCAGCAATAATCCGGCGATTCCTGTCAGATACAGCGCATTAATTAACATTTGCAGGAAATCCCATAACTCTAAATACAGCGCACCGACAATCAGAATCCATCCGTCACCGGCGCCGATTTTTCCCCGCGACAGACAAGAGGCAATAAGCATCACAATACCTACGCTAATTGCTGCCAACACGGAAATCCACTGCGTCCCGCTGTCTGCGGTGCGAATCAGTAAGCCGCAAAACCCCAATGCCGCCAAAGCAGCCATATTTACTTCTTTCTTCTTATAATCCTGAAAGGATAACAGTGATAATCCTACGAAAAATATTGTTTTCGCGCTCTCTGTAAGACTCATTCTCACGCTCCTCCACAGCGGCGGCAGGGACTTCTATCACCCACTGCGGACAATCTGATGCGATAGACCGTCCGCTTTAAACCGCTGCACTGCAATTTGTAATGATAGGCATTTCCCTGATTGGTAATAAAAATATTGGCGTTTTGATTAGGATTTTCTCCGGTTGCACACCGGCGGCAGGGATAGTATTTACCGCCATCCTCATTTCGCATCTCGCCAAGCCCTCCCATCGGCACGCATTGAATCGACAGGTTAAGATGACTACAAGCTTCGGATTGATGGTATACGGTTCCCGTTTGCGTCACATAGACCCACAGATGATCTGTCTCGCCCTCACTCCCTGCTGTATATCCAATCCATTTATGACAGACCGCTTTTGAAATCAAAGGAATTTTGATTTTCCCAAATACAGTGATAGGGCACGTCATCTGATAATCTGCGACCAGCGATACGCGGTCTTTGTCCCAGTCGGACTTTGTCAGCCGGATGCCCATCATGCCGCCGTCGATATCATCCACGATATTACCGGCATGAGACAACTCCCGACCGAGCAAAAGCCATGCCATGGTCTGTCCCTGGCAGTCATCTTCCGCCATTGCCACTGCAAGCTTGGCGCTCGCACGCGTAACTGCCCTTTGCATCACAATCTGCACCTGCATAACACGAAACAAAAATAGCAGACAGACAAAAAAGCACACGCAGATTGGCAGAATCCATGCTGCTTCCACGGTCATGGAACCGGAAAGGCAGGTGTCGCATGGTGTCTCTTTCCCTTGATATAAAGGAGTTATCATGGCTTTTTTATCTATTTTCTTTTTGGGGAGAGTTTTCCTTTCATTTTTTTTGATTATGGACAATGGGTGAAGAGACACCATGCGACACCTGCCTTTCTACGGTAAATACGATATTTGTTTTGTTTTATAAAAACAGTAGCCCTCTTCTCCCGGACTGCCGACAAAAACCAGCGGCGCAAACCTCCCGTCCGCCTGATAAGTTGACTGACACGTCATCTTTGTTATCAAGGCATCCATGGCAAAATTCGGATATCCGTCATTTTGAATCTGCTTTTCCATCAAATCCATCATGCGATAAGAAAGCTGTTTTTTGCCTTTTGTCCACAGCATCTGTTTTAAGTAATCCTGGTAGGAAAAACCATGTTCACAATGCTTTGCCCTGGCTCCACTGCTGATCGCCTGCATCAGATCAGCGGTATCCGTCGTCCATTCGGCGCTGTTTTTTAGAAAAGAGATTCGATCGCCCGCCAACAACGCCCGCACGTCGAGCAAGCTCTCCACAAAAGCCCAGGCAGCCATGATTCCCACCTGCACTGCCCGGACAACCGGAGGATTAGCCGACGCTCCGGCCAACCCGGAGGCGACCGCCATCGCCTCCGCCTTTTTCTTCGCGTCAAGCGATATGCTGCAAAAATTAGCCGCCTCCCGCATTAACAGCAGGCGCTCCACCGCTCCCTCCAGGTTTGCTCTGTCGCTGTCTTTGCCGCACAGTACATATTCCAATTCATATGCAAGCTGACGATCTAACGCCGGACTGACAAAATCGTTGAGTACTGTCCCGCAATACTCCACCGCTAAGATCTTTTCCGTAAACGTAGCGCTGCCTGTATCATCACTGGTTCCTTTTTTCAATGCCCTCTTTGAGACACTCCGGGTAAAATCCGCCGTATTCTTAGAGACAGATTCCAAATCGGGCACAACAAGTCCCAGTACTGCCGTCTGCTTTAATTGCCGCACCAACTCCAACGGATTGTCATTTGGCCCGGGTGTTTGCGATGACGGTATCACTTCCGTGGCTTCGCTGTCGTCTTTTGCCTGTTCCTGCTGCTTTTTGGCTTCTTCCACTGCTGCCAAACCTGATTCCACACCGTCTTTCGCCTCAGACATCTCTTCCGCTTGCTTATTTTGTTCATGTTGCTGCTTTTTCTCCTGCAGCACACTGGCAGGAAGCTTTTCTTTCATCGCTGCCGCTGCCGCTTTGAGAAACACAGTGCCTTTTGCGTCTGTCAAAAGCTGATACTCTGTACAGCTGATATCTCCGGCCGATAGTGTAAAAAAGCTGCCCCCATCTTCTTCGCTCTCTAAGTTCTCCCTGAGCGCCTCAAGATAAGCGCCTTCCACAAAATCTATGGAAAATTCATCTGTCCCAAACGCCCCGTCCAGTGCAAGCACACCATATTTCTGCCACAGGGCCGGCTGATATTGAGCAAAAACGGAATCCATACAAAGTTCGGACACTTCCTCAGCCGCAGTGTTTAACCCCTGAACATAAGCGGCCTCGAGCAGCGCAAACAGAAAAGATGCGACCAACATCATCGTCAGTGCGGCAAAAACCGTGATACTCCCCTGCTTTCTCATTTTATCTTCTTAATCCCAGAATTGATGGTTTTAAATATGGTATTCACGACACCTTGAATCTTGTCCTGAAACAATGCCACCAACCCGATCAATACAACCACAATTAAAATCAGCTCCACAACACCGACACCATCCTCTTCTCTTAAAAACTCCATAAATCCACGCATAATCACTTCCTCCTTCACTATCACGATTCAAATAAGTCTTGTCGTCGCTTAAAACCGGCAAGCCTGTAACCGCAAAACAATTGCTCTGTCTATCTTGATACCTACACACAAACTACAGCTCTGTTTCGCCTGTCTTACATTTTTTATATTTGCAAGGACAATAATGCCGGCACCAACAAGATCACCATCATCACTAACAACAGCACTATCATCGGAAACAACATTTTTGTCCCCGCCTCCTCCCCGTACTTTTTGGCAAGACTCCTGCGTTCATCAAATGCCGCCTCTGCTTCCCGCAATAACAGTTCCATTAACCGGTGATTCCCTTTTTTCGTGTTCTGCACCAAAATATTACCCAGCCGCCGATAACGCTGTAAGTCGCACCTCTCTCCAAAATGCTGATATGCTCTCCGTTCGCCTGCCCCGCTTTGCATTTCGTGCATTGTAAGATACATTTCCTCATAAACCGGCAGAATTTCTTTACGTCCCTTTGTTTTGCCCTTGACATAGGAAGAGACGATGCGTTCCCATGCGCCGGACAATGACATTCCTGCCCCCAAGAGCAGCGCCAGTTTGCTCACCATATCAGGATATTCCAGCAAAAGCTCTCTCTCCCTCTTTTTCTTCTTTTCCCGCTGCCGGCTCTGCTCGGCGGCAGGCAGCAAAAATGCCACTACCACGCCGAACAATACTATTTTTTCCGGCATAAAATCTTTCGGGACAGAAAATGTGACCGGCATATCCAGTATTTTATTTGGCAGTGTTACATATGGTGTGCCCTGCCGTTCCCCTTCCTGTTTCATGATCTGCTTAAGCGCCTCCGCAAGCTGCTCTCTCCTGCTCATTTTGGGGGGATATACACGGAGCGGGAAACGGTAGATGCTCTGACTGCCGCCACATGTCAGGGTAACGGAAGCCTCGGTCAGTATCCCTTGCTCTGGCACCATTTGCATGACAATGTTTCCCTGCTGATCGATCACCTCATCGGCAAAGCGCCACTCCGCCTCCACCAGCCCTTCCTGATAACTGCTGCGCATAACAACCGGTCGGCAGATATCGTCAACAGACTCGTTTTCGCCGGGAAATTCCCCTGTAAGTTCCTCTGTGGCTGCCGTAAGATACTGCCGCTCCCCGGTAGCCGTCAATCTCTGTTCCGGGACGGTTAGAACCAGTTCTGCTGATTCTTTTCCCATCCATGCTACAATGCGCTGCTCATAATCACCCTCCCCGGCCGGATTTCGCGCAAGTCGCCCCCCTTCCATCAGGACGGGGGTTTTCCATGCGCCAAACGCGCTCAAAAGCCCAAACACACTGGCCGTCAAAACCAGCAGCAATGACCTTTTCAAAACAGGAGACAGCCGCTTGCGCCATACAAACAGCAAAACCATAACAAATAAAATAAGTACCCCGCATAAAATCATTTGAAACTCCTACACTCTAATGTCCATCATTTTCCCTGACCACCAGACTGCCCCAGCATAAACCGCCAGGGCTGCTGTCATCAGTAACGCTCCGGTCAGATTTCCATACAACGGCTGTAAAAATCCCATAGAAGTACAATTCATATAGGCCAACAAAAACAACGGCATCATACACATAATTCTGCTTTCAAACTTTTTCCCGGCAATTGTTGTCTGAATCTCGCGTTCCACTTCTATCTTTGCGCCTAAACGTTGCACCGTGGTCTGAATGATCGCTGCGAAATCCCCGCCGCCGCGCTTGGCGAACGAAAAGATTTCAGCAAAACTTTCAATGTCTTCGCACCCGCTGCGAAGTGCAAAATTTGTCAACGCCTCTTCCAACGGCTGATTCATGCCAACCAGACTGTTGATCTGTATAAATTCTTTTACAATCGGCCGCTGCATGCCATAGAGCAGCACAAGATCATGCTCCGCTTCCTTCCATGCATTTTCCATAGAATAGCCCGCCATAAGCGCGGCGGACACTGCCATCATGCCCTCTTTAAAACCGGACAACAACAAACTCCTCTGTTTGGCCCCACGATAGCCCTTATAAACCTGCAGAGCATACCCGTACACAAGCGGCAGCAGCAATAACCCCAGCATACTGTGATAAAACAGCCAGGCAACTACTGAAGTGAAAGCGGCGGCAACCGCAGCACACAGCGCATAGTCCGAAATCTCACATTGGTATTTCCTGTAATCCAATTAAGTACCTCCGCCCTCCTCCCACAGAGAATAGCCCGCGTTCAGCCATTTATCCGTATGCAGCAGACATCCGACTTTCTTCAACTCCCCACATACCATTCCGTGCTCCATCCCCGACTGTGCAAAGTGAAATATTTCGTTGAGCGCGATCTCTCCCTCAAACACACCTGTCACCTCTGTAATGCTCAACACCCTGCGGCTTTTATCGCGCAATCTGCCAAGATGAATTAAAATATCAATGCCGGACGCAATCTGGCTGCGGATGGCAGCGAGCGGCAAATCCATCCCCATCAACACCATCGTCTCCAGACGGCTTAACATATCGCGGCAGGAGTTCGCATGGCCGGTGGACAGACTGCCATCATGGCCGGTATTCATAGCCTGCAGGACATCCAATGCCTCTGCGCCGCGGCACTCACCCACGATAATCCGTTCCGGCCGCATACGGAGCGCGGCTCTGATCAGATCGCGTATCGTGATCGGCACCACGCCATCCGTGTTGGCATTTCTCGTCTCCAGGCGCACCAGATTAGGCTTCTCCACCAGCTGCAATTCTGCCGCATCTTCGATGGTTATGATGCGTTCCTCCGCCGGTATATACTGAGACAGGGCATTGAGAAATGTAGTCTTGCCAGAGCCTGTCCCGCCCGATACAAAAATGTTATATCCCGCCCCCACTAACATCGAGAGCATCTTAGCCGCATCTGCCGAAATTGAGCCGCAGCGCACCAAGTCTTCCATCAAAATCGGATTTTGGGGGAATTTTCGGATTGAAATGGCCGAACCGTCTAAGGACACCGGTTCCAACACAATATTGACGCGGGAACCGTCCGACAATCGCACATCAACAATGGGCGACGCCTCATTTACCATGCGATTGCTTCCCGCCACAATCTGCTGGATTACGTCATTTAGTTTTTCCTTTGAGGAGAACTGACGTTCATCCCGATAAATTTTTCCGCCTTTTTCGTAAAAGATACAGGAAGCGCCGTTGACCATGACCTCCGTGATCTCATCATCCTCCAGTAACTCCTGAATCACATCCAGTTTGCGCAGAGCATTAAACAATTCTTTTTCCAGATTCTCCCTTTCCTTTAATCCGAGCATTTTCTGTCTGGCATAAACAGCGGTCTTTTCCTCCACCATACGATATACGTCCTCATCTGCAAGCTCCTGATCAAAATCAATTTCTTGCAAAATCTGTGCTTGCAGCTCCCTCACTGTCTTGGACTGGTCCATTCTTTGCCCCCTTCCAGATAGTTGCGCACATAATCGCCAAAATCGCTGTAGTTTAACTGGCGCCAAACGTCCATACCTCCCCGGATGCCTTTCGCACTGTAGGGCAGATTCACAAAACATAATTTCTGCCGGAAATATCCTCCCGTCGTCTCTTCCAGATATTTCATGAAATGATTTTTTCTACATTCGTAGTAAAATCCCTGGCGCTCGGGACAGTACACCACACTGCAAAGCTTAAGCATCTCCGTAAACTGTGCCAATCCATCGCCAAAATCGAGCAATACTATCTCAAAATCGGTATTTTGTTCGATGTATGTTATGAGCGCCGTCAAATCCTCCATCGTCATTTCCCTCAGGTTCGCCGGATTATAAAACGGGGCAATGTAGGATATTCCTTCACTTTGATACACACACTGGCAAAACGTCTCCGGCTTTAGACGGTTTTTGCGCAGCCTTATCAACAGATCTCCCAGATCACGCTCCCCCTCCAGATCAAATAATTCAATAAACCCTGAACAGGAAATAAGATTCATATAAAGTACTTTTCGGCCCGCCGCTGCCTGCTGTCCAGCCAGCACCATAGAAAATGGCATCTGCATCTCATGTCCGCAGGGAGAATAGACGCCAATCACTTGCATGTGTGAGAGCCTGTATTCGTTTCGGCCGGGCGGCACATTTTTTTGCGACAGGGCAATGATTTCATGCAGTATCGTCTCCATGCTCTGATAGCGAAAGACACACGGCATCTTGCCTTCCCCGTTCTGATAATTCTCCGCCTCCGCTACCTGCGTACATTCTTCCGCCAGATAAAGAACTGGAAATCGGCGTTCCCACAGGGCCTGCGCGAGCGAAAAAAAACCGCTGCCGATTAAAATGAGATCAAAATGCTTCTCCATCGCCACTTCCACAAAATGCTTGACGTCAGAAAATACATGAACCGCGATCTCCTCCGCCTTGTGCTCCATCAGATAAGTCACAAAGCGTTGCTGATACTCCTCCTCCTCTTCGCAAAAGGCAATTGTAATTTTATGCAATGGTACACCTCCAGACTGTGACAAGAAAACTTGCCAATATGAAAATTGAGAAATGTATCTGAGTTTTTGCTTTCCAATCATAGGTTCCCCTGCATTTTCGGTACAGAATCTTGCATACTCCAACGGCTGCGGCGAACATAAGCGCAGTCACAATCAACCCAACAATCTGATATAACGAAAAATAACAAGCTGTAACGGAAAACAATTTGATATCACCTGCACCCAACACGCGCAGCTGAAATAAAAGATATAATAAGATAACCGGAATAGATATATTGATAAGACCATAAAACAGTCCTGCCGCCCCCTTCGGGGCGGCAGGACGTCTGTTTT
>CANONN010000084.1 GCA_947567625.1 uncultured Roseburia sp.
TTTCTGGGCTTACAGCGTTTTTTTCTTCTGTAAACTGTCAAAGACGGGATTATACCCTATTACATGTTTCAGTACAAGTACAGAGTAATTTTTTGCCGGACTTCCCGCACGATAAAAAATCTGCTCCGTCGCTGTGCCTCAACACGATGCACACAACCCGACAGAGCAGATTTTCCACAGAAACTGTTATGTTTGTCACTCTTCCTTGACTACAATAGGCGTAATCACGATCTTATCCGCAGAAATATTTGTTTTGCGCTGGACGATGTCCTCCACCTGTGCCCGTTTGGCATCCGTCACCTCGCCCATATTAAGTACCACATCACAATTGTCGTCCGTGATGCTGATGACCACATCCGTAAATCCTTTTGCCTCCAGAAGCATTTCCGCCGCGGCCTCTCTCTCCGCAATATCCGTCATTGCCACCATCTTATTCACAGCGTCCTGTTTCAAGGCATCGTCGATGGTACTGCTGTTGACAATCTCAAGCAGCGCTTCTTTGTTTTTCGAGCGCACCTGCTCTCTGTTGAGCTTCATCTCGGCCGCATAATCAAAATTGCCGACTGTGGTAGAGGTAAGTACGGCCTCGCCGGGATTTTCGATGCCATCCTCGGCTCCCGCGCTCGTCTCCTCAAGCATCTCCGTCGTATTTTCCGCCGTCTGCTCTGTGCTCATGTCCGCTGCGGCGATCTCCTCGCCGGTTCCCTCGTCGGTAAAAATTTCTCCCTCGAGCGCCAGATCTTCATCCGATATCTCATATTCTTCCTTTGTCAAATCCGCCGAAACCTCGGCCGCAATCTCATCGTCCGCAACATTGTTGTGCATGTAACTGAAATACCCTGCCACCGCTATCATAAGTGCAAGTGCTGTAATCACCAATTGATTTTTGCGAAATATTTTTTTCAATGCCATCCTCCTTTAGGCTTATTTAACTATCATAATTTTATGACGCCGTTTCTTCGTTTATGCCTCTCTTTTATTCTCCCATGGCAATCACTTTTATCCGATGTGCCTCCACGGCAAAAAGCGCCTGCACCGCTTCCGTAATTTCCGTTTTTACTCTCGATTGATCACCTCCTTTTGCGACTACCACAACCCCCTCGATGGACGGCTCCAATTCTTTTTGCACATAGGGCGCCGACCCGCCGCCCTGCTCTGTAAACACGGTGGTGCTGGCGTTTTTGCTCTCCGTGACAGAGCGGCTGCCTCCGCCGCCATCCGTCTCGCTGGTGATGTTGCTTTCCCGGTTTACGTCTTTTTCCACCACCTTCTCCCCCTTGTCTTTTATGGTAATCATGACCGAGACGTCCTCCACGCCCTGCATCCGCTTAAGCACACGCTCCAACCGCTGCTCGAGCCGGTTGACATAGTCTCTTTCGTTGTCCGAAACAGCCTCCTGCACCATGGTCTGTTCCGCTTCCTTTTGGTCTTTCCCGCCGCTTGGCAGCATCACGACCAAGAGCAGCACGCCGACTAAACACACCACCAGCCAATCCTGCTTTTTCATCTGCTTCCATTTCCCATGCTCCAAGATCTCTTTTAGCCCCCGCATACCGTGACCTCCTCTTTCTCCATCTGATAATAGCCCGCCAGTTTATCGCGCAGCTGTATAAGACCGTGATCTGTGGTACCCGCATCGCCGCCGATTTCCACCGGCGCGACAAAGATATCGCTCTCCATGCTTTTTTTGACCGTGAGGGATATCCCTTTCATCGTATAATCCTCCGTAAGATGCACTGCGACCTCCGTCGTCTCATAGCCCGCTGCGGCGGCAATCTGACGCACGTCCTCGGCGATGGCAAGCTCATATTTCTTTCGATAATAGTCATTTTGGGCAAATTCGATTCTGGCGTTGTCTCTCGACAATTCCTCCAGCCCTTCCACAAACGCCTCATACTCAATTTTGTCAAAAAAATCTCCGTCGTCCCAAAAGAGTGACAAAAGCGGTGACAAAAATGCAACGATCAAAATCACGCCGGAAAAAAAGCGAATATATTTTTTATAGTGTTCCCCGGGCACGATATACATAAATAACCCCAGCAGCACAAACAGAATAAAAAGCCCCCGTATCTGTTCCATATTATGTCACCCCGATTCCCGACATGGTGGTCGTGATCGCAATGGTCAGAAAGAACAGCGTCAGGCTGTATCCGGCCAGCTTCACATAGAGCATTCCCCCCTCCGCCATGCCCTTTAAGCACCCTGCAATCCGCTTGTCTGCCACCGGTTCCGTCACAGCCGCTGCAAGACGGTAGTAAAACGCCAAAATCCCCATTTTCGCCATGGGCAGCAGGCCGATCGCCAGTAAAATCAAAAGCGCCGCCACCCCGACACAGTTTTTGATGAGCAGGCCGGAGCCAAGCAAGATATCCCGCACGCCGCCGGCGACATTGCCTACGCCGGGAATCATCGACGCTGCCTTGCCGATACCGCCGTATACCAACCGGTCTTTTGCCGGAAATATCATGCCCTGCACCACATTGAGCCCCAGTATAATGCCGCCCGCCGCTTTCATCCCAAAGCAGATCGCCCCTTTGAGCAGGTCGGTTAAGTTGGCAAGCTTTGGCTCCTCAAAAAAATAGTTTAAAAGCTGCAACACGACATAGATGCGGATTCCCGGCATCAAAAATTTTAAAAACACCCACTGAATCAAATAGATCGCCAGAAATGCAGTCTGATAAAATCCGGCCGACGTCCCGGCGCCTGTAGAAAACACCAGCGCCAGACTTAGGGTGGGAACGAGAGCGCGCATAAAGTCAATGCCTTTCGTCAAAGTCTCCTCGGCGATGGCCGAAAAATTGACGAAGCTCTGCATCAATAGAATCCCCAGCACACAATACACCAACAGATAGCAAAGCTTTGCTATGTACGCCAGCCGAAAGACCTCGCTGAAATTTTTTAAGATCGAAAAACCCGCTGCCAGCAGCACAACCTGAGCCATCAGTTTTCTATTTTCCGATACCTCGTAGAACAGCGCATCCTTCAGCCAGGCCGCAAACATTTTTCCGCCCTCCGTCAGTCCGCCGCCGTTTAACAGCGTCTCAAATACCTGCGAAAATTGTATCTTATCCCTCGTTGCAAACAGCTCTTCCTCCGTCAGGCCATCCAGGTCTGTAAAATCCATCTGCGCGCGCAGATCTTCCAGATAGCTGTCCTCCTGCGCAGCCCACACAGCTTGCGGATTACCGCCGAAAATACCGACCGCACACCAAATCAAAATGGCGGCTGCGCGTGCGATATGCCTTATATTTTTTTTATTTTTCCATATCCGTCCTGCCATAGCATCTCCTTTTTCCCTATGTAATCAGGCTTCCGATCGTCTCCAAAAAGACCGATAGCACCGGTATGCTCACCACCATAATCGACATTTTCGCAAACACCTCAATCTGACTGCCCAGCGCCGCAAACCCCGCGTCTTTGCAGATATTGGTGGCAAATTCCGCCACATAGGCAATTCCCGTCATTTTGAGCAGCAGTCCAATATAACGGCTGTCCACAGGGATGGCGCGCTCCAGCTCCTCCACGAAATGAATCACGGTCTCCAGTTTTGTCATCAGGTAGATAAAGATACAGATACACACGGTGATACTGATATAGATGCTGTACTCATGTTTCTCCCGCTTGAGTACAAGCGCCAACACCGTCCCGGCGATGCCGAGAACCGCAATTTTTAAAATATCCATCCTTCCTGCTTATCCTCCCTGCCTCAGAGCGCAAACAACGATTGCATCGTTTCAAACAGTTCATAGATATAGGGGATAATCCAAAACAGCACGATCAAAAGCCCTGCCAGACTGACAAGAAATGCATGCTCGTCTCTGCCGCTGTGTTTTAAAACCTGGCTGATCACTGTCACCAATATTCCCACCGCCGCAATTTTAAAGATCAAATTAACACTCATGTGGCATCACTCCTCGTTTTATAGTAATAACAGAATCAGCATAAATCCGCACACCACACTGAGTGTCTGGTACACCTTCTGCTTTTCTTTCTGCCCCGCCCGGCTCTGCTCGATCACAAAATCCAACCGTTCCAGGCAAAGTGCCAGCTGCCTTTTATTTTCCTCTATGCTGTTTCCGAAGAACGTTCCGCCGGCGTCGACCACAATGGCGAGTTCTTCTTCCGTCAGCCTCAGCTCTTTTTGCGCCGCGCCAAATGTCTCCTGCCAGATCAGCCTTCCCCCCGCCACATTCTTTTCTGACAGCGCCCGCTTGATCTCATCCAGCGCTTTTTGCAGAGCGGGATGTGTCGATAAGGATTGTCCCAGCAATTGTTCCATCGGCTGCATCGCGTAGATTTCCGCATAAGAGATCGCGACAAATAACCGCCGAAGTTCATACAATAACTCTAAATGATCCGCCAATTCTTTCTTAAGCTGCATTCCAAACCCGACGCTCGCTGTGACAATCAGCAAACATCCAACCAGTCTCATTAGGCTCATACGTTTCACCATACTTTCCATATCATAATCAGCCTGCGTTCCAAACATCCATAACTGTAACCGTTCCGCCTTCGGCTTCCCTGTTACGACCCCCCATTTAAGGTTTGCCTGCGGCAAAGGGGCGGATTCTTTGTTTATTTGACATTACTGGCTGCTACTTTCCGCCGTAACGACCGATACACCTTTTATCTTGGTCGAAAACTTCATAGCCCCTGCTGCCGTCCGCCGTCTTAAAGAGGCGTACAAACCGCTCAAATACCCGCTGATGCAGATATTGCTTTTCTTCTAATTCATCCATCGTCCCCCCGTGTGCCGTGGCGATCACCTTGCAGCCGCTCACCGCCGCCGCCCGCACTGCCGCAAAGTCTTCTTTCGTGCCGAGCTCATCCACCGCGATCACCTGCGGCGACATTACGCGCAGCATCAGCTCGATACCTGCCGGTTTCCCGCACCCGTCAAGCACATCCGTCCTGCTCCCGACATCGTTCTGCGGCCAGCCTTTCTCACACGCGGCAATTTCCGAGCGCTCGTCCACCAGTCCCACTTTTTGACCCATATCTTGTCCCTGTCCGTCGGAGATACTGCGGACCAGGTCTCTGAGAAAGGTGGTCTTACCGACTCCCGGCGGGGAAAAAAGAAGCGTGTGACAGACCGCGCCGTCCCTGTAAAGATAGGGAAGCACCCTTGCGGCACAGCCTTTCTTTTCGTGAGCCACGCGTATGTTTAAAAATGTCACAGGCGTTATCCCTGTCACACGCTGACCGTCCATCGCCACATGACCCGCCATGCCGACCCGATGCCCGCCGTCTATCGTGACAAACCCCTGCCGCATCTCCTCGCGGTAAGCATAGAGGGAATAACTGCTGATATAATTGAGCATCTCGGCGATATCCTCCCGGCCGATCACCGTCGTTGCCCCCTCGAGCCTTTTGACGCCATTGTCATAGATCAATTCGACCGGCTGTCCGACGCGGACCCGAATCTCCTCGACGCCGTTGTCGGCCGCCCTTTTGGAGTTTGTCCGCCCCAAATCCTGCTCTCCCAGACAGGGCGCCAGTGCCTCGCGCAGGCGCAGCGGGAAAATCCTGCTCAGTTCCATGGCTGTCCTCCTTTTCCTCCGGCATATTCCATTGTATGAGCCCGTCCGCTTTCTTATGACTGTTTTCCTTTCACTTTGGACTTACCTTATAAAAAAGAAACACTTCGTGATTCTTTGCAAGTTGCTCCGCAACTTAAGAATTGACACGTCTAACGACGCAGTTTCCCATAAGGAAAAAAAACTCCCCGACGGGCATGGACACGGGCTGATTTATGTCCTTCCCATCGGGGAGCTTTCTCCACTTTTTTATCGCTCATCCTATATGGACGCTTGTATTTTGTATCATTCCGGCATCCGTATCACAATCATGCTGTCGATATAGCTGCCGTTATATTCCCGCGCTTCAAAGTAGCGCACGGATTCTTTTGCCGGATAAAGCGGCATGTTATAAAATTCTTCGGAAGCCCGGACGGCTTCAAGCTCCTCCGCGGTCGCCACGCATGTCTGCACGCCGAAGCAGTAATTCCAGAGGCTCACATAATGGTAGGGCACGTTGAGAAACGACTGGTTGCTGATGCCGACGATATCCGGCTTTAACGCCGGAAGGTCCATCGTCTCGGCATCGTAATCGCCGATGATCGCCACTTTGGTCGTGACCGCCCCAAACTCGCTTAGGTTTTCCATGCGGTCTAAGAGATTGGCGGCAATGGCATACGATTTGTGGTAACTTAAATTCAGATGATAGTAAGCGATATTGCTGTTTACCACATTGTGGTACAAAAGCAGGCACACCGCCGCGATGCCGCACTCGCGCAGAAACCGTTCCACGCGCTCCTTACCGTTTAGCTGCTGCAACAAAAGAAGCAAAAGCAAATAGAAAAAACATACCCCCATCTCCATCAGCGTGTGATAGGTCACATAGGGCGACGTGAAATTGATCAGAAAGGCGCCGACCGGCAGCAGACAGACTGCGGCCACAGACGCCGCCAGCTCCAACGGCTTTTGATATAACTTCTTTTTGATGACAAAATAGAGGGAGAGCGCCGCAAACAGCCCCAGCAGGAGAAAATGAATCTCGGTATAGATCTGGCGGTCAAAACCGTCCTTCAAGCCCAAAAGCTCCAAAAACTGCAAGACCGACCGCTTCAGCGCCTGTTTATATTCGCCGAAAGACATCACCCCCATCGCATTGACGCCCTGGTAGCTACTCAACTCGTAGTTAAGCCTCACCATAAAAATCTTCTGCGCCAAAAAGTAAAGCACCGCCCCTCCGACCAACATGACGGGATACTTCCAGTCACGCCTGACAGCCTCCATAAAATTGATATGCTCAAATGCGAACTGTTTGACGATGAGAAGCAGAACTAAGATCACCGCCGTCCCCACATATGCCTGATACGTCCCCATACTTAAGCACAGACACAGCATGGCCACAACAATCCCCCGTTTCGGAAAGCGCCAGACGAGATAAACGGACGCCGTCGCCAGCAAAAATGCCAGCATATAGGGGTCGGCTGTGTACATGTAGGCAAAAGACGCGACCACAGTGGGAAAGGAGACGAACACGCCGGCGGTCAGTACGATCAAAAGCGTATCGCTCATCTCAAACAGCTCCACAATCAAAATCATCGTCAGACTGATGTAACACAGCGACAACATGCCGTTCACCCAGGGCAGATCAAATTTGGACGACAACAGTCCCGCATAATGAAGCCCCCACCTTCCGAGATAGAACGTGTCCCCGACGCCCTGAAAATTAAACATACTGTCCCATATGGGCAGAAAATTAAAAAAACGGTAGGCATGCGCCATAAGGCCAATCACCCATGTCGCAACCACAGCCGTTTTCCACTCCTTTTTTATAATGATCCTTTTTCCAAATAACGTAAACTCCATCAATAAATTTTATCCTTTTCTTCTGTCGTGCCAAAATATTGCTATCCCGCAGATACGGCACTCGATACCATGTTTTCTGTATGAAGCAAAACGCAACAGTGAAGCCCAAAACTGAACTGTTACAGTAAAACAACGGATGGCCGCACAAAAACGCGGCATCCGTTGTCTTATCCTCTGCTGTAAATTATAAACTTATCGCGAAACGCTTCCTTGCCTTGCACTTACCGTTTTACACCGGGTACGCCCCGTTTTTGGTGTCTGCGACAGAGGCATCCACTTTTTTCTGCTGCGCCTCACGGTATTTAAAGAACTCGGTGGCAACCTGCGGGAACAGCGCGTAAGATAACACGTCCTCGTCCTGCTGCTTCCACTGTTTCATCTCCGCCTCGATCTTATCTAACTCCGGCTCCAGCAAATCCGCGTATCGGCAGGTAACGACATCCTTTTTCTCCTCGCCGAGTACCTTGTCGATCACCTCGGGATTGAACGGCTTTACGGTCTGGCCGTATTTTCCGAGAAGCACGTCCTTAAACTGACCGTTTACCATCTTGTAGCGCTCGCCGAAGAGAACATTAAATACCGCCTGCGTACCTACAATCTGGGAAGACGGCGTAACGAGAGGCGGCTCGCCAAGGTCTTTACGCACTCTTGGTATCTCCTCTAACACCTCGGTAAACTTATCCTCGGCATTCTGCTCTTTGAGCTGTGAAACCATGTTGGAAAGCATACCGCCCGGCACCTGATACAACAAGGTCTGGATATCCACGCCCAGCACCTTGGGGTTCATCAGGCCGCTCTTTAACGCTTCCTCGCGCATCGGCTTAAAGTAGTCGGCAATCTCTTTTAAGAGCATCTGGTCAAATCCCGTATCGTACTCCGTACCGCGGAACGCCTCTACCATGACCTCTGTGGCAGGCTGTGACGTGCCCAGCGCAAACGGTGACATCGCGGTATCGATAATATCGACGCCTGCCTCGATCGCTTTCATGTAGGTCATGGAAGCCACGCCCGACGTATAGTGCGTGTGAAGTTCCACCGGAATCGTGGTGGAGGACTTTAACGCCTTTACAAGCTCCTCGGCCTTATACGGGGTCAAAAGACCTGCCATATCCTTGATACACAGGGAGTTCGCTCCCATCTCTTCTACCTTTTTGGCGATATCCGTCCAGTAATCAAGCGTGTAGGCATCGCCCAGGGTGTAGGACAATGCCACCTGCGCATGTCCTTTCTCTTTATTACATGCGGTTACCGCCGTCTGCAGGTTGCGGATATCGTTCAGACAGTCAAAGATACGGATAATATCAATACCGTTCGCGATCGACTTCTGGACAAAATACTCCACCACATCATCCGCATACGGACGATAGCCTAAAATGTTCTGGCCGCGGAAGAGCATTTGCAGTTTGGTGTTCTTAAAGCCTGCTTTGAGCTTGCGGAGGCGATCCCACGGATCTTCTTTTAAAAAGCGCAGGGATGCGTCAAATGTCGCGCCGCCCCAGCACTCTACCGCATGGTAGCCGACCTTATCCATCTTGTCGATGATTGGCAGCATCTGCTCGGTCGTCATTCTTGTTGCAATCAGGGACTGATGCGCATCGCGCAGCACGGTCTCCGTTATTTTAATTGGTTTTTTTCCAACTTCTGCCATGATAATTCTCTCCTCCTTAAATTCCGAATATCGCCATAAATACACCGGCTGCTACAGCGGTACCGATCACTCCGGCAACGTTAGGCCCCATCGCGTGCATAAGCAAAAAGTTTGTCGGGTCTTCCTCCGCGCCCACCTTCTGTGACACGCGGGCTGCCATAGGAACGGCGGACACACCCGCGGAACCAATGAGCGGATTGATCTTGCCCTTGGTGAGCCAGCAGAGCAGCTTACCAAACAAAACTCCGGCAAGCGTACCGAACATAAATGCCACCAGACCAAGAAAAACAATCTTTAATGTTGTAAAGTTCAAAAACGCCTCCGCGCTGGTCGACGCACCAACAGAAGTTCCGAGCAGAATCACGACGATATACATCAGCGCATTGGACGCCGTCTCGGAGAGCTGGCGCACCACGCCGCACTCGCGGAAGAGGTTGCCGAGCATCAGCATACCGACAAGCGGAGCCGTTGTCGGCAGAATCATGCAGACAACGATGGTGACAACGATCGGGAAGAGAATCCTCTCCAGCTTGGAAACCGGACGCAGGTTCTGCATCTTGATCTGACGCTCTTTCTTCGTGGTAAAAAGCTTCATAATCGGCGGCTGAATGATCGGAACCAGCGCCATATAAGAGTATGCCGCCACGGCAATCGGCCCCATCAGGCCGGATTGTCCCAGCTTGCCGGCAAGGAATATGGAAGTCGGCCCGTCGGCGCCGCCGATGATGGAAACGGCAGCGGCTGCCTTATCGTTAAACTTGAATAAAATTGCCAAAAAGTATGCGCCAAAGATACCGAACTGTGCCGCCGCACCGAGCAAAAAGCTGATCGGATTGGCAATCAGCGGCCCAAAGTCTGTCATCGCTCCCACGCCAAGGAAAATCAGGGACGGAAGGATTGACCACTCATCCAAAATATAAAAATAGTGTAACAAACCACCCACGCCATTGCTCATCTGCTCGGGCGTTGCAAAAATATCCGGGTAGATATTTACCAGCAACATACCAAACGCGATTGGAACAAGCAGCAACGGCTCAAACCCTTTTTTTGATTGCCAGAAACAGGAAGACGCATGCGAAAAGAATCATGGCATAATTCCCGACTGTGAGGTTAAAAAAGGCTGTCTGATGCAGGAGGTTGCCCATAGTATCCAAAAAGTAACTCATTGTAATCCTCCTACTATATTAGTTTAAGGTGGCCAGTAACGCGCCTGCTTCTACCATATCTCCGACATTTACATTAATACTGGCAACGGTGCCGTCCTGCGGAGCAACCACCGGCGTCTCCATCTTCATAATCTCAAGCACTAAAACCGTGTCGCCTTTCTTGACCGCAGTGCCCGCAGCCGCTTCAATCTTAAAGACCTTGCCTGCCGCGCCCGCCTCAATCTTTACGCTGCCCGCTGCGCCCGCTGGCGCCGCCGGTTTTGCAGCCGGAGCCGCCGCCGGCGCTGCTGCGCGCTTTGGAGCCGCCGCCGGCGCACTGACCGCACCGTTCTCCTCCACCGTGACATCATAGACATTCCCGTTTACCGTAATCGTATAGCTTTTCATTCTTATATCCTCCTACTTATAATGATCTTACTCTGTTACCGTTATTTTAACAAATTTAGAAGTTCTTCTCACACTAATCCCCATGCCGCCTTTGGCGGCTCAAATAGGTATGAAAAACGCCGCTTTTGCGTTTTTCTTGTGTGAAACTTAATACTTCTTAGGCAGTGTTTTTTGCTGC
>CANONN010000085.1 GCA_947567625.1 uncultured Roseburia sp.
GAGTACGGAAAAGCCGGGAACGTCGGAGAGTACAGAGAAGCCGGGAGGAACGGAGAGCAGCGAAAAGCCGGGAGCAACGGAGAGCACGGAGAAGCCGCAGGAACACCACCATGCGTATCAAGGGACTGTCACGAAAGCGCCAACCTGTACAGCTGCGGGAATCCACACCTATCTCTGTAGCTGTGGAGATTGCTATGAGCAGGAAATTGCGCCGTTGGGTCATCATTATGTCACACAGCGCATACCAGCCACCCCGCAACAGGACGGCAAGGTGCAGCAGGTATGTGATGTCTGTGCGCACACAGAGGATGTGGCAGTGATTGAAAAGCCTGGTAAGGTGAAGTGCGACAAAGCGGATTACATTTACGACGGCAAGGTAAAGACGCCTGCGGTCATCGCTTACGACAACAGCGGCAAAAAACTTGTAAAAGGCGTCGATTATCAGGTCAGCTATGCCAAGGGAAGAAAAAATCCCGGCGTATACAAAGTGACGGTTACATTCTGTGGAGACTACAGTGGCACGGTGGCGGAAACATTTACCATCAGGCCCAAAGGTACGAGTTTAAAGAAAGCTGCCGCTAAGACCCGGGGATTTCAATTGACGTGGAAAAAGCAGGCGTCTCAGACGGACGGCTATCAGATTCAGTACAGCACAAGCAGTAAGTTTAAAGGTAAGACGGCCAAGATGATAACGGCCAAAAAAAATACTACGGCCAAGAAAGTTTCTAAGCTAAAGGCAAATAAAAAGTATTATGTGCGTATTCGGACCTTTAAGACGGTGAAGGTAAACGGAAAGAAGAGAACGCTTTGCTCCAACTGGTCGGCGGTCAAAACAGTGCGCACAAAATAAGTGCGTTTGTCCGCATTGGTATGTGAAAACGACGATAGTAGACGATTACAAAAGAAAAAAGAATAAGGTATACCGGATTGGCGCGTTCTAGCATTGCCGCCACCCAGGGCGTTTTGACGACAGCAGAGTTAAAAAGTAATTTGCGGGTGGTTAAAAAATAATGGACATTGGGTTGTTTTATGGGCTGTGCGGCAATGCTGTCGATTGATATGATTTAGAAAAAGGGGGAGATGAATCATGGAAATCGACAGAAAAGACACCAATATACTGATCGGAAAAAGGCTGCGGGAAGCAAGGACAAACATGAATAAAAGCAAAGCAGAATTTGCATGTCTGCTCGATGTAACGGAAGAGCATTACCGTAAACTGGAGGCAGGGACGACAGGGCTTTCCGCAGACAAGATATTGATACTCTATTATACTTATGGGATTGACCCGACTTATCTGATTACAGGTGTCAGCAGCAATCCAAAAGATTTCAATCTGGACTATTATGTGGCGAACAGCACCAAAGAACAGAGAGATGAATTCTTTGACCGCGTGTTGGCGTATCTTTCCCGCTTGATTAAGTAGGGCCGGGGTGTTATGCGTTGGGATTTGACAATTGCTCTGCCAGATAAGCGATAATTTCTTCCACTGTCGGGCTTTCCCTTTCACAGGGAATATTTTTCCAGAATTTTTGGATTTCAGGGTCATTGTTTTTGAGGGCATAGGAGATAGCGCGCCCGATTTCAGTTTTGACTTCTTCGGCGGATATGCCTTCTTTTTTGGCAATGATCTCCAGATTCTTTTCTATCTGCTGTCGTTTTTTTTGATCCATATCATTCCTTTCTTGCATCACATGTGCAAAAAGTCTAATAAGATATGCCGGGCCAGAAACGCTCAAAAATACTGCCTGATATTATCATACAACATTTCTTGGTGAATCTGTGAGCATTTTCTACAATTCCAAGGCTGTTTTTTTCACTTTTGGAGACTTATATTTTAGGCACAGCAAATGGTTTTATGCTGGCCTTTTTATTTTGCGCCGATTTGCCGCGCAATATTCCAGTTGCTTTTTCCGAAAAAAGATTTATAATAATTTCATTCTATGGCCGGCGTCAGTGAAAGATTTTATGGCATGTGGCAAAGACTAACATGCAGGAAAATAGATAAGAAGCGGGGATTCTATGGGCGAACATATACTTGTGGTGGATGATGAAAAAGAGATAGCCGATTTGCTGGAAGTTTATCTGTCAAATGACGGCTATACGGTGCACAAATTCTACAGTGGACGAGAAGCTTTGCGGTATATTGAGGACAATGAGCCGGATTTGGCGATTTTAGATATTATGCTTCCCGATGTCGACGGTTTTCGCATATGTCAGAAAATCAGAGAAAACTATTATTATCCTGTCATTATGCTGACGGCAAAGGGCGCAGACGGGGACAAAATTATGGGACTTACCATAGGCGCCGATGATTATATTACCAAGCCGTTTAATCCGCTCGAAGTGGCGGCCAGGGTGAAGACGCAGCTGCGGCGCTACACGCGCTATAATAATTTGGCCGGAAAAACGACAGAATCGGCAGGCGAGTACGACATCAGAGGATTGCAGATCAACAGGGAAATGCATAAATGCTTCCTGTATGGCAAAGAGCTGCAACTGACGCCGATCGAATTTTCGATTCTCTGGTATCTGTGTGAGCATCAGGGAATGGTCGTGCCCTCGGAAGAATTATTCGAGGCGGTGTGGGGAGAAAAATATCTCAATAATAATAATAATACGGTAATGGCGCATATCGGCCGCCTGAGGGAAAAGCTGCACGAGTCCGCCAAAAAGCCGAAATTTATTGTAAATGTGTGGGGAGTCGGATATACCATTGAAAAATAGATTCATAAGAAAAACGGATGATTTCAGACAATTTAAGACAATGATCTTCTTTCGCACGGCGTGCATGGCAATTTTTGCGGTGTTCAGTATCCTGTTTTTGTATTCATTTGTTTTCTATGGCAAATTTGCGAACGGGGTTGTTTTTTTGTATCAGTATGTGCTGCGCATGGAGTACGAAGCCGCATTGGCGCTGTATCAGGAAACATTCCGTGAACACGCGGAAACGGTGTTTATCGTTGCCATGATCCTGATCTTTTTGCTGGTGTTCCGCATATACTTGAACTGGTTTGCAAAATACTTTACGGAAATCAACCGGGGGATTGACACGCTGATTCAGGAGGGCGAGGGGGACGTCGCACTGGCGGCGGAGCTTTCGGCGACCGAAAAGAAGATCAATACGATTAAACACACATTGGAAAAGAGGAAGCTCGATGCCAGGCTGGCCGAGCAGAGGAAAAATGATCTGATTGTATACCTGGCGCACGATCTGAAAACACCGCTGGCTTCGGTGATCGGATATCTCAATCTGCTGCACGATGAGACGGAGATCTCACCGGAGCTGAGGGAGAAATATCTCGCGATCTCGCTCGACAAGGCGGAGCGTCTCGAAGATCTGATCAACGAATTTTTTGAGATTGCAAAGTTTAATTTGACTTATGTGGAGCTTCAATACAGCAAAATAAATCTGACGCGCCTGTTAGAGCAGCTGCTGTATGAGTTTGGCCCGATGCTGCGCGAAAAACAGCTGACCTGTGCGATCAATGCCCCGGAGGATGTGATGCTGCGCTGCGATGCCAAAAAGATGCAGCGTGTCTTTGATAATCTGCTGCGCAATGCCGTGATGTACAGCTATGAGGGGACGCAGATTGAGATTGCGGTCGTGCCGCAGGGCGAAAATCTGTCGGTTACCTTCGTCAATCACGGGGATACGATTCCCCCGGAGCATTTGAAGCGGATCTTTGAACAATTTTACAGGCTGGATATCGCGCGCGGGACAGGCGGCGGAGCCGGGTTGGGGCTGGCGATCGCCAAACAGATTGTGGAACGGCATGGCGGGGCGATCGAGGCGGAGAGTGAGGAGGAGCGCATTTCATTTAAAATTATTTTACCGATTTTGTAGGAAAATCGTAAGAAATAACGAAGAAAAAACAAACAAACGGCGTCTGCAATTTTGATAGAATCAGATCAAGATTGTGGACGCTGTTTTTTATTGTCCGCTTAACTTGATAGGAGGAAAATGTGATGGTGATATTGCAGGAAATAGCAGGATATTGTTTGATCGGGCTTATTTTTATCGTCTGCCTGGGCGTCTTTTGGCTGCCGGTTTTTTTGCTGATGAAAGGAAGAATGTCTTTTCGCAAGCAGGCGGCGTATTTTCTCTTTACGGCCTGTGTTCTGGTGATACTCGCGGCGACCGTGCTCGATGTATTTTTGATCGGACTGTTGGGGGGAGAAGATATTTTGGCGGCAGAACGGCTCATAAATATCGTGCCGTTTCGGGTGTTTACCGAGGCGTGGGCGATGGGAGGACACAAGCAAATCGCGCAGATTATCGCCAATATTCTGATGTTTGTGCCGCTGGGATTTCTTACCCCCGCGGCGTTTCCCAAAATGCGCAGTTGGCAGAAAACGGCGCTCTCGATGGCCTTATTTTCTTTTTCCATCGAATTTGTGCAGTATTTTATAGGCCGCTGTGCGGATGTGGATGATTTCATGCTCAATACAGCAGGCGGAATCGCAGGTTATGCCATATTTTCTGTGATCTTTAAGCTGTGGAAAAAGTGAAAGGGTGGTTTATATGAAAAAGAAGAAAATCGCAGTTCTATTTGGCGGCCATTCCAGTGAGTATGGGGTGTCGCTTCAGTCGGCCTATGCGGTGATGACACATATGGACCGGGATAAGTATGATATCATTCCGATCGGAATAACAAAAGAGGGCACATGGTTCCGCTATGCGGGGAATTTGGACCGCCTTATTGATGATACTTGGTGGACGGATACAAAGAATCTGTATCGGACCGCCGTTTCCCAGGACCGTGCGGTCCGTGGATTTTTAGAGCTCGCCAAAGAAACCTACCGCGTGCTCCATGTCGATCTGGTCTTTCCGGTTTTGCACGGTAAAAATGGCGAGGACGGTACGGTGCAGGGGTTGTTTGAGCTGGCAGGAATCCCTGTGATCGGCTGCGACATGCGCGCGTCTGTGCTGTGTATGGACAAGGACAGGGCGCATAAGCTCGCAAGCCTTGCGGGCATAGATGTTCCCAGAGCGCTTACCATACGCTCATGGGACAGAGAAAGCGGGAACTTAGAACAAGTGCAGAGAGAAATAGAAGCAGGTCTTTCCTATCCGCTGTTTGTGAAACCTGTGCGTGCCGGTTCGTCCTTTGGAATCTCAAAAGTCATGGAGCCCGGACAGCTGGAGGCGGCCATCCGGGCGGCGCTTGCCTACGATACAGAAGTCATTGTGGAGGAGGCGGTGGACGGCTTTGAGGTGGGGTGTGCCGTGTTTGGCATCGATCGGTTGACGGCGGGCAGGGTGGACGAGATTGAGCTGTCTTCCGGCTTTTTTGATTACACAGAAAAATACACGCTCAAGTCTTCCAGAATCCATGTGCCGGCCCGCCTGGATGATTTTACACAACGGCGGATACAGCAGACCGCGATTGCCATTTACAGGGCGCTCGGCTGCTTGGGTTTCGCGCGGGTCGATATGTTTTATACGCCGGAGGGACGGATTGTGTTTAATGAAGTAAACACCATTCCGGGGTTTACCGAGCACAGCCGTTTCCCTAATATGCTGCAGGGAATCGGGCTTTCGTTCGCACAAATGCTGGACAAGCTGATCGGTCTCTATGTGGACGCTTTTTGATTTGAGGAGAAAAATAATGATGAAACACAAAAGCTACAGCGGCGTAGACCTGTTTCGCCTGCCGGCAGCGCTGCTTATTATTGCGATTCACACCTCGCCGCTCGCCTCTTTTAGCAAAACAGGTGATTTTATACTGACGCGCGTTATGGCTCGCGTGGCTGTCCCATTCTTTTTAATGACGTCGGCGTTTTTTGTGATAAGCAGATATGCAAAAAATAGGGACCGGCTGGCTGCTTTTGTGAAAAAGACGGCGGTGATTTACGCGGCAGCGATCATTTTTTATGTGCCGGTAAATATTTATAGCGGGTATTTCCGCGAGCAGCCGTTTTTGCCCGGGATGATCAAAGATCTTGTGTTTGACGGCACGTTCTATCATTTGTGGTATCTCCCGGCGTCGATTATGGGGGCGCTCGCCGCGTGGTATCTGGTACGGAAATTGGATTATCCCGGGGCAGTCGCGGTAGCTGCGCTGCTCTATCTGATCGGTCTTTTTGGCGACAGTTACTATGGCATTGCACAAAAAGTCCCCGTTTTTCGCGATTTTTACCGCCAGATATTTCTGGTGTCCGATTATACGAGAAACGGCATTTTTTTTGCACCCGTCTTTTTCGTTTTGGGCGGGATGATCGCCGACCGCCGTCAAAGGCTTTCGGGCAGGACGAGCCTCATTGGGTTTGGCGTTAGCTTTGCCCTGATGCTCACAGAGGCCGTGACGCTGCACACGTTTGGCCTGCAAAGGCATGACAGCATGTATGTCTTTTTGCTGCCAAGCATGTATTTTCTGTTTCAATTCTTGCTCTGCTTTAGCGGCAGGCGCAGGGAGCGCGTAAAAACGTTGGCGCTGGTGATGTATCTTGTTCACCCCATGATGATCGTGGCGGTGAGGCTGGCAGCCAAAATGCTTTCTATGCAAAGTCTTCTGGTAGAAAACAGTATGGTGCACTATCTGGCAGTATGCGCTGCCTCACTGCTAATCGGCGCCGCCGCAGTGCGATTTGCAGAAAAATCCAAGACAAAGACGATTCCTGGCACCGCGGCGGGGAGGGCGTTTGTGGAGGTGGATTTGAACAGCCTCGAACACAATGTCAGTGTGTTAGAGAAGATCATGCCGTCCGGCTGCCGGCTGATGGCTGTTGTAAAAGCCAATGCGTATGGGCACGGGGCGTATGAGACGGCAGTGCATTTGGACCGCATAGGCGTGCGTGCTTATGCGGTGGCGACTATCGATGAGGGCATTTGTCTGAGAAAATATGGCGTCCGCGGAGAAATCCTGATTCTCGGTTATACGGATATCGGCAGAGCGGCGGAGATCAGGAAATATAACCTGACACAGACACTGGTCGATTTTGCCTACGCCGACGCACTCAATCGGCGGGGCGGGACAATCAAAGCGCATCTGAAGATCGACACGGGTATGCACAGGCTGGGCGTCGACTGGGAAGATTTTGCGGCTGTGAAAGCCGTATTTGCGATGCGCCACTTAAAGATCTGCGGCATGTACACGCATCTTTGCTGCCCGGAGAGCCAAAAGCCGGACGACATTTTGTATACCAAACGACAGATTGACCGTTTTTATAAATTGCTCGGGCGGATGGAGCGCGAAGGGATGAAGATACCGGCGGTTCATGTGCAGAGCAGCTACGGGCTTTTGAATTATCCGCAGCTCAAATGTGACTATGTGAGGGCGGGAATCGCGCTTTACGGGTGCCTTTGCGCGCCGCATGACCGAACGGTTGTAAAAGCCGATCTGCGTCCCGTGCTCTCGCTCAAAAGCAGGGTGGCGCTGATACGGACAGTGAAAGCGGGCGATTCCGTCGGATACGACAGAAGATTTACGGCGGAGGGAGAGAGACGGATTGCCATACTGCCGATCGGATACGGCGACGGATTGCCCAGAAATCTCTCCTGCGGCAATGGCAGCGTGCGTATTCGGCAGCGCTGTGCGCCCATTGTGGGGCTGATCTGCATGGACCAGCTCGCCGTCGATGTCACAAAGATCACGGAGGTAGCGGTCGGGGATGTGGCGACGTTGATCGCCGACGAGAGGGATGGCGCATGGTCGGCGCCAAACGTTGCCGCGCGCTCTTTGAGTATCAGCAATGAGCTTTTGTGCCGGCTGGGAGAACGGCTGCCTGTCGTGGCAAAATGGTAAGCGCTGCCGGCGCGCTGTCATAAACGGCACAGATATTTTTCGCTGTGATGATTTTACCGGTTAATTGTTTACGAATGTAAACCGATATATAGTGTGCAGCAATCTTGTACTACCACGTATCATAGATTGGATGCCTGCAGAGGAGTACCCCCGCTGCGGGCATCGTTGCGTGTCAGAGCCGTCACACGGTGGCGGAACCGGGCACATCATGGCGAAAAGGAAGAGAAGACGGTATGGGAGAACTGACTCCGAGCGAGAGTGAATGGATGATTATGGAAATTGTCTGGGATCATGACGGTTCCATGACAGCGGCAGAGATTATCAAAGAATTAAAAGGGTGGCTGCATGTCAGCAAGACGACGGTGCGTGTGATGATCAGCCGCCTGGTGGCAAAAGGGATTCTTGTCTATACAGTGGATGAAAACGACAGCAGAGTGTACCATTATGCGGCAGCCCGCAGCAGGGAAGAATGTCTAAGCTTAAAGAGTGAGCGCTTTGTCAGACATTATTTTGGCGGGGACGCTTCGCTTGCGGTGGCTAACTTTTTAAAGTCCGGCGTAATGACGCGGGAACAGTTGGAAGAGCTGGAACATCTGGTGGCAGAGTTAAAGGGCGAAAGTTGAGGATTTCTATGGAGCAATTGGCAAAGTCATTGCAGTTTTATGCAATTTATGCGACATCAAAATGCGAAAAAACCATGATCTGCGGCAGTGTGATTTTGCTGTTTATTTTTCTTGTGCATGGCAGAAGGAGCAAGACGCCGGTCTGGCTGCGCTACTACAGCATTTTTTTTCTGTTTCCGATGGTATTTATGAGTATGAGCAAGCTGTTTTTTGTCAGACCTTTCGTCTGGATCACGGCATGGAGCAGCGTTTTGCTCAAACCGCTCTATGCGCAGATTTACATGACGGTGATGCTCTTGCTATTATTTGTTTTTTTCATCAGACATGCGTGGCTGCGCCGCAGGATACAAAGACTGCCGCTTCTCGCAAGGAAAGAACTGGCCTGGCAGGCGATTGACCGGGTCACGGCGGGAGCGGGGAACCGATGGCGCAAAAAGTATTTGCAGAGTGTGCGCATCTATGTCACCGACCGATGTGAAAGCCCGTTTTCCGGGGGAATCGTCCGGCCATACATTGTTTTGCCCAGTAAGCTTTTGGACGAATGGGGGCAGGATAAATGCCTGACTGTGCTCTGCCACGAATTGATTCATATCGGGATGGGGCATATTGTGATGCTGACCCTGTTTGAACTGTTGAAAATATATTGGTGGATTAACCCGCTCGTGTATATCTGTGAACATATGCTGCGCGAGGATATTGAGTTTTTGTGTGATGAGGCATGTGTATTTACCGCGGGCGTCAGCAAGATAGAATATGGCACGATATTGCTGGAGATGATTACGATGTTCTCCGGCGTATGCAGGTCCGAGACGGCGGCGTTTGCGGAAAAGAATACGTTTGTGGTCTTAAAACGCAGAATATGTCATCTGGGACAGACACCCGGGAGAAGACAGGCCGGGAGACAAAGAAGAAGCCGTCTTTGCCTGGCCGGGGCTTTGGCCGTGCTGTTGTTTGCGATTATGGCGACCTCCTATCCGCGCTACACGGTGATGGCGGAGATCGCTCTCTTCAATGAAGAGCTGGAGCTGGTCGACTATGACTCGCCGCGGCTTAGAGAGGCGGTAGGGCACAGGGACGGAGAATTGGTGCTCGACGAGGGCCGGTTTGCACAGCTCTTGCGTGAAGAACAGATTGACGGGGAATATGTGTATGTAACGTATGACACGATCATGAAGGTTCCCGGAGTGGGAGGCGGCGGCAATGTGGGTATGATAGCGGTGGACGATTTGAGCGATATCTTTTATCTCAGAGCCGATACCTGGGAGAACGATGCGTTGGAGTTTATTTTGAAATATTTGATTTAAGGTAAGGAGGGCCGCGATGAACGTCAATTTGAAAGATAATATGCAGTTTACCATGATGCGCATGGGAGGCGTCAATATGCTGGATGCCACGAAGCGCAAATTGGAGAGCAGACAACAGGCAGAAAGTCAGGTGGACTTCTTTGAAAAGCAAAAAGAAAATCTGAAAAATATGGAGTGCGCCGACGTCGAAGAAATCGCCAGGAAGCTTGAGATGTTTCATAATTATGAGGAGGAGATCGCCGCCGTCAAGCATGCCTACAATCAGGAGCAGATGACGCGCGCGCTCGAAGAAGCCAGGGAACGGGGCGAGAAGATCGCAGAGGCCGCGGAGAAAATGGAGCCGAAGACCGAGGAAGAAAGGAAAGAAGAACTGCGCGACGAGGCGCTTGGCGTCGACGAGGAGAAGGGCGCGCTCACGGAAATCTTCGAGGACATGACAGAGGCCGTCGAAGAGGTCATGGAAGAGGGCACGGAGAACATGGAAGAAAACGCCGGGCTAATGGAAGAAGGTACAGAGAGTGCAGAGAAAATTGCCGGTCTGGGGGAAGAGGGCGTGGAGAGCATGGAAGAGAGCGCCGGAATTGCCGGGGGGAGCGTGGCAGTTGCAAAAACATATGTACAAACAGATGACGAGCTCGCGGATATCCCTGTCGCAAATCGAAAAAGTGCGGCTTACGCGGACAGAGTAAATATTCCTGACGTGTATAAGAAGTATCACTATGTGCCGATTGATGTGAGGCTGTAAAAGTTAAAATTCAGCCAAGCGGGCAGTGTTACCAATAACGTAACAGTTCAGCTCAGGACTTTGCACTCGCTGCAAAGTCCGTAAGAACGCGTA
>CANONN010000086.1 GCA_947567625.1 uncultured Roseburia sp.
CAGCGAATCGTACCTGGGCAGCGTCCGCAGCACATTTGTCGCACAAGCGCAAAAAAGGGAAATTTATCATTGATATAGTTGCAAAATAAGTCCCGGCGCCCCAAATGTGGGAAGAAATTCTAATTGCTTGCGGCAGAGGCTGCTTCGCGAAGATTTTCTACGGCGCAAAAAACAGCGCCTTTCTCATGGATTGTTTGTGCCGTCAGAGACGGCATGGCGGGAAGTGTGCCAAAAAATACGTTTGGGTCATAAACAGCGGCCAAAAATCATAGAGTATAAAAGATGTATTGTGGCGGAAAATCGCGGGACGCGAGCAATCACGTCCAGGTGAGAAGCGGTCGCGCTTTCATGTGTTGCCGAACAAAATGCTATGATTTCCGGAGGCGCTATGGGTAGAAGATGTTGTAGGGGGAAGATGCCCAAGGGAAATGGGATTCTTCTTATTTTTGTGCTTTTTTTATTGTTTTTACTTTTTATTCAACGACTTCAGATCGAAAATTTAGAGGACGATGATGATGATTGCAGCATAGACATCGAGCAGGAAGAGTACATGGCGAACGATGTACTGCCTGCACTGTCGCCGGAATCGGAGCGCATACAACAGCCCGACCTTGAGGCGGCGGTGGCGGCGGTGGCGGCCAGACAAATTGCGCCGTCCGCTCCGCGCGCGGCCGTGCAGGCACAGTGTATTATTGTCCGCACTAACCTATATGACGCGGCAGAAACAGGCGGAAAAATACCTGAAAGCATGGGGGAGGACGATATGCGCCGCCTGTGGGGCGGAGATTATGAGAAAAACAAAGCGTTTTATGAATCTTGTGCGTCTGAGACAGCGGGAGAGGTTTTGGTCTATGACAACGCATATATTTATGCCGCATATCATGCGGTCTCTGCCGGGACAACCCGTAGCATGGCAGAACTCTACGCGGACAGCAATATGCCGTATCTGAAACCAATCTCCTGTCCTTATGACACATCGGCGGAGGGATATCTCTCCGTCTGCTATTGGGAGCGTGCAACGTTTTTAGAAATGTGTGGCCAGTTTTGCGGCGGACAGGTTGTTCATGACACGAGTGAGGTAAAAGTGACAAAACGTGATGCAAGTGAATATGTGCTCGAGGTACAAATCAGCAACGGCACAGTGACAGGAGAGGAATTTCGTAACGCATTTAGCCTGGATTCCGCATGTTTTACTATTACAGACCTGGGAGACAAGGTGAGAGTCGTGACGAAGGGCAGAGGTCACGGATTTGGCTTGAGCCAGAACACGGCGGTGCGCATGGCAAAGGAGGGAAAGAAATACAGAGAAATACTGCTTGCCTTTTTTGATGGCTGCGACATTCAAGAATTAAAAGAACCTTAAATTTGGCGATTTTTTGATTTGAAAAATAATTTTCTCATTCTGCATAATCCGAGAAAACGGGGAAACACTATGTTTAAAATAAACGGAAAGCAGAATTGGAGGAAAGAACAATGAAAAAAAGTGGCTGGTCAGCAATCTGGCAGCAAAAACAATATGTACTCGCAGGGACACTGGTAATCATAGCGGCGATCGGAACGACCGTTTATTACGGGACCAGAGAAGAAAAACAGCGTGAACAGATGGAATCGGAGATTGTAGCCGAGATGACGGCGGAAAACGATAACCAGGTGGCGGAGGCGGACTCCGTCGAGGAGAGTGAACAGCAGGATGCAGCCGTCGTTTCTTCCATAATTCCGCCGGAAACTGTGATGGAGCGCGCTAGACAGGAACAGGAGGAGGCAGAACAGCTGGCAAACGCGATGGAAGAACAGCAGACAGAGGCAGCAGAGGAGACCGAAGCGACTCCTGCCGTGGAGACGGCGGCGCCGCCGGCACAAAACGATACACTGCATTTTTCTGCTGAAGACGGCCTTCTCTGGCCGATGGAGGGGAATGTAATTTTAAATTACAGCATGGATTCCACGATCTATTTCCCGACCTTGGACCAGTATAAGTACAACCCAGCGGTAATCATTGCCGGGGATGTAAACAGTAAAGTGTATTCTGTGGCCAAAGGCAAGATTACTTCCATCGAAAACGATGCCGTGACAGGCACTACAATGACCGTGGATTTGGGGGACGGTTACGAGGCAGTCTATGGACAGCTCAAGGAATTAAACTTCAAAGAAGGGGATTATGTCGAATCCGGTCATGTGCTGGGATTTATCAACGAGCCGACAAAGTACTATGCAATCGAGGGAAGTAACTTATACTTTGAACTCCTCAAAGATGATGAACCGATCAACCCGGTGGAGTTCTTTCAATGATCATGAAAGCCGGAATAGGAGCCGACAGATTGACTTAAATATAAATATAGATTTAATTATTGGAGAAAGAGCGCTTACTGACCAGACAAAGTGGTGCTCTTTTTCTAATGTGTTCCGGCAATAAGCGGAGGGAAAACAGAAAAAGCGACGCTCGGGAGAAAGAAAAAATATTCACTTGCAATTGGAACCAGAGGGAACATTCTTCATATATTATAGAGAGACATATATAGCTCCTATATGTGTGGCAGAATATTCGCAATCGATTCTTTTTACGCTTCTACGCAGGATTAAGTCAAACAATTACAGTCTCACCTACACCGGAAGCTTTTTACAAACACGGGTAAAGTACAGAGTTTTCTCGATTGCTTCATATATGATATTCCCTCAGACCCATAAGGCGGGTTTGAGGTTACATAGCGTGATCGTTACAAATTCCGCGGCAGCGGAGTGACGGGTGATATCATAGGCATCCTGCAAAACTTGACAAAGCTGGAGATATATGCTACACTTCCCAATGTTGTGCATTTTAATGGAAATTTTGTTTGATAAAAAAGAACATTAGAGAAAAGGGCTGGTGCATCGCATCAGTCTTTTATTTTGTAAATTTTAGAAAAAGGAGAACTAAATGGAAACAGTAAGATTTGATGAGTTGGATTTGTACCCACAGATACTTCGTGCGATTGCGGAGATGGGATTTGAGGAGGCGACGCCGATACAGAGCCAGGCCATACCCGTTGTTATGTCGGGAGCGGATGTAATCGGACAGGCACAGACGGGAACCGGAAAAACGGCGTCCTTTGGAATTCCGGTGCTGCAGAGGGTCAATCCGAACAGCAAAAAGACGCAGGTGATCATCTTATCACCGACGAGGGAGTTGGCAATCCAGGTAGCCGATGAGATTCGTAAATTGGGGAAATATATGCATGGGATAAAGCTTTTACCGGTGTACGGCGGACAGGAAATCGGCCGGCAGATCAAAGCGCTAAAGGGCGGCGCTCAGATTATCGTCGGAACGCCCGGGCGTGTCATGGACCATCTGCGCCGCAAGACAATACGCTTAGACGAGGTTGGCATGGTGGTTCTCGATGAGGCGGACGAAATGTTGAACATGGGATTCCGCGAGGACATCGAGACCATCTTAGAGTATATCCCGAATGAGGAGCATCAGACGGTCTTGTTTTCGGCAACGATGCCAAAGCCAATCCTTGATATCACCAAAAAGTATCAGAAAAATGCAATCACGATTAAAGTTGTTAAAAAAGAGCTGACCGTACCAAGCATTGAGCAATATTACTATGATGTAAAGCGCAAGGACAAGGTGGAGGTTCTGACAAGGCTGCTCGATTACTACAATCCGAAGCTTTCATTGGTATTTTGCAATACCAAGCGCCAGGTGGATGATTTGGCTGACGAGCTGCAGGGAAGAGGTTACTTTGCCGAGGGATTGCACGGTGACATGAAACAGACACAGAGAGACCGGGTTATGAACGCATTTCGCGGCGGCAAAACAGAGATACTGATTGCCACGGATGTGGCGGCGCGCGGAATTGATGTGGATGATGTGGAGGCAGTCTTTAACTACGATATTCCCCAGGATGACGAATATTATGTACACCGCATCGGCAGGACGGGGCGCGCTGGCAGGACGGGGCGCGCGTTTACCTTTGTCAAGGGCAAGGAAGTGTACAAGTTAAAAGATATCATGCGCTACTGCAAAACCAAGATTGTGGCGATGCCGATTCCCTCCAGTGATGATGTGGCACAGATTAAAGCCGAAAAAGTGATGGAGGAGATCGGGCGCATCATTGATGAAGAAAATCTCAAAGATGTCATCGAGATCATACAGCAGCAAGTGAATCAGTCCGATTACACGGCCATGGATATTGCCGCAGCCTTTTTAAAGCAGGCGCTCGGT
Source organism: uncultured Roseburia sp. (assembly GCA_947567625.1). Taxonomy (GTDB): domain Bacteria; phylum Bacillota; class Clostridia; order Lachnospirales; family Lachnospiraceae; genus Roseburia. The sequence continues at coordinate 4,205 of CANONN010000086.1, forward strand.
CAGATCAATCTGGACAATGATAAAAATGAAGAGATGGATTTCGGCGATACCGGAGCAGAGGAAGGTATGGTGCGTCTCTTCATCAATGTGGGCAAAAAGGACCGCGTCAAACCGGGCGATATATTGGGCGCCGTAGCCGGGGAATCCGGTATGCCCGGCAAATTGGTCGGAGCCATAGATATGTACGACAAATATACGTTTGTGGAGGTTCCGCGGGAGTACGGGCGCGAGGTATTGGAAGCTATGAAAAATGTCAAGCTGAAAGGGCGCGCCGTGCATATGGAACCGGCCAATCAGAAGTAACAAATAAAAAATTAAATCAAGAATTATTTATTAAAAGGAAATGCGCCGGAAGGTAACGGATGAAATCGTAACAGTTCAGCTCAGGACTTTGCACTCGCTGCAAAGTCCGTAAGAATGCGTATATCTAGCCAAGCGGGAATCCGGATCTTTGTCGAAGACAAACTTTAAATGAGCCGGATTCCGTAACTATGAAGCCGAAGGCTGAATAGTTACATGAAATCTAAAAAAACATTGATTTCTTTTGCTATTCTTGCTAAAATCAAATAGACACTAGGTAAATGACAGAAAATAATTGTGGAGGAATAATTCATGAGAAGTAACAAATTTGTAACGGGTATCTTGACAATATTATTTTTTATCGTTCTGGCAAATTTAGACCCGGCTTCTGTGCAGGCAGCTTCCACAGATTACCGCACCCTGTTTGATGCAGATTACTATTATCGAACTTATCCCGATGTGGCTTTTGCCTGCGGAGCAGATGAAGCGGCGCTGTATGCGCATTTTGTCCGTTATGGTATGAGTGAGGGAAGATGCGGAAGCGGTGAATTTGATGTGGACGCATACCGTGCCCGTTATTCCGATTTGAGCGAGGCATTGGGAGATAACGTGATTTCCTATTATAACCACTATTTATCTTATGGCAGGTCAGAGGGGCGTATCGCCACCTCAAATGGCGCTCCCTTTAGCGGAGTGAAAAAGAAACAGAAATCAGAAGTTCCGGCGGCAGCTGTCAAAACAGACGCAAGTGCGAAAGAACAGGCGGAGAGCGCGTCTGGGGAAGCGCAGGCAGAGAGCGTGGCACAGTCGGCTTCTGTGGTTGGCAGCTATACGACTTATTATGAAGAATCGGAATCACGTGCTACCAACATAAAGGTTGCTACGCAGAGAATTAACGGCGTCGTGTTGCAGCCCGGAGAGACGTTCTCATTTAGCTCTACCATCCTGCCGCGCACGTCGGCAAACGGTTATGTCTCTGCCCCCGTAATTATCAACAAAAAAATGTCGCAGGGTGTCGGCGGCGGCATCTGCCAGGTGTCATCCACTCTATACGCGGCGCTGTTGACAGCGGGTATCCCTGCAACGGAGCGCCATCCACATTCGCTGGCAATCAGTTATCTGCCTGCCGGCATGGATGCCACGATCTCAGGAACCAGTAAAGATTTGAAATTTGAAAATATATACGAAAAACCGTTAAAGATTATCGCAAGCGCGCAAAGCGGCAAATTAGAGATTTCGTTGGCATTTCAGGAATGATCGGAGCAACATACAGGTAACGATAGTTTGATGGCGGCGGAGTATTCGAGCGTGACATATAAGGGAAAGACAGGCCGGGAGCGACCGGTTGTTTGAGCATAATCATAAGAGAGACGGGCGGAGGATCAAATGAAAAAAATAGGAATTATCGGCGCGATGGAGTTGGAGGTCGAGGAGTTAAAGTCTAAAATGACGGTCAGGAATATATCGGTGCAGGCGGGCATGGAGTTCCATGAGGGTACGTTAAGCGGCGCCGAGGTTGTGATTGTCCGTTCCGGAATCGGTAAAGTAAATGCCGCGCTGAGCGTGCAGCTACTCGTGGATATTTTTTCCGTCACACATATCATCAACACGGGAGTGGCCGGTTCGCTGAATGTTAAACTTTCGATTGGCGATATACTGATCTCAAAAGATGCCGTTTATCACGATATGGACGCGACCATTTTCGGGTATGCGCCGGGGGAGGTGCCCCAGCTGCACACCGTGGAATTTGGCGCCGACGAGCACATGAGAACGCTGGCAAAAGACATTTGCGAGCGCGTCAATCCTGATATTGCGACGATGATTGGCCGCGTTCTCAGCGGTGATCAGTTTATTTCCAACAGAGACGTAAAAGAGCGATTGATTGAGACATTCGAGGGAGATTGCGTGGAGATGGAGGGGGCGGCGATCGCACATGCCGCCTATTTGAACAAGATTCCGTTTGTCGTGATACGGGCTATTTCTGATAAGGCGGACGACAGCGCCGAAATGGATTACCCGACATTTGAGCGGGAGGCGGCAAAACATTCTGCCAAATTGGTAGAAGAAATGGTACAGTATATCTGAGTGAGTCAAAAGCGAATTGTTTTGAGGTATATGAGCAAACAATCTGGTGTATGCAGCTTGTATGGTTGCCAGGTGACAGACATGCGTCACCTGGGAGAACATGATGAGGCGTACACCGGATTTTTGCGCTATAGGGGTCGGGACGCTTTGGTTTCCCGGTATCATGCCAAGTAAAAATGATCTTGCATTATACCCCTATAGGGTATATAATAAAAACCAATTGGATAAGTGGGAAGAAAAACACATATCATGACATTAATACCTGCCGGTATATCATGAAATTACGGAGGAAAAATCATGGCGGGCAGCCAGATCGGGGGAAAAATGTTGCAGGATGAAAAGAAAGAGCAGGAGCCAAAGCGGACAAAGAAGCGCAAAGGAGGGGAAAAGCGTGATCTGATCAACCGTCTCAGCCGCATAGAGGGCCAGGTGCGCGGCGTCAAGAAGATGGTTGAGGAAGATGCCTATTGCGTCAATATCTTAACACAGGTGGCGGCGGCCAATGCCGCACTCAACAGTTTTACCAGAGTCTTGTTGGCGGAGCATATAAAAACCTGTGTGACGGAAGATATCATCGCGGGCCGAGACGATACGGTGGATGAATTGATTCTGTTGTTGAAAAAATTGATGAAATAAAGACATTGAGCGTCGCCGTAAACGGCGAGAGCGGTAGAGAGCTTGCATAAAAAATCAGAGTGATTGTGAGGTGGTCAATTTGGAACAATATAACGTGACAGGAATGACTTGCGCGGCTTGCAGCGCCCGCGTGGAGAAAGCGGTGTCAAAGCTGCCCGGTGTGGCATCCTGTTCGGTCAGCCTGCTGACCAATTCCATGGGCGTCGAAGGGGATGCCACTCCGCAGGACATCATGCGTGCCGTGGAACAGGCCGGGTACAGGGCGTCATTAAAACGTGATATAACAAAAACAAAATCCGCGACAAGCGCGGAGGAGGATATGCTTGCAGACAAGGAGACGCCTCTGCTGAAAAAGCGTCTTTGGACATCTCTGCTGTTTTTGGCGGTGTTAATGTATTTTAGCATGGGGCATATGATGTGGGGATGGCCGCTGCCTGCGGCTTGGTCCGATAATTATGTTGCGCTGGGCTTAGTGCAGCTATTGCTTACAATAGCCATTATGGTGATCAATCAAAAATTTTTTATCAGTGGATTTAGAAGCCTGTTCCACCGGTCGCCTAATATGGATACCCTGGTGGCGCTCGGCTCGGCGGCAGCCTTCGTATATAGCGTCTATGCACTTTTTGCTATGACAGCAGCCCAGCAGCGAGGGGATATGGCTGGGGCGGCGCACTATATGCATGAATTTTATTTTGAATCGGCCGCTATGATATTAACGCTGATTACGGTCGGAAAAATGCTCGAGGCACATTCCAAAGGGAAAACAACCGACGCCTTAAAGAGCCTGATGCGTTTGTCCCCCAAGACAGCCGTGCTGCTTGTGGACGGTGTGGAGACGGAAATACCCATTGAGCAGGTGAAAAAGGGGGACATTTTTGTGGTGCGTCCCGGGGGGCATATTCCGGTGGACGGCGTAGTTTTGGAGGGAAGCGGGTCGGTGGACGAGGCTGCGCTGACGGGAGAGAGTATTCCGGTGGATAAAGAGCCGGGAAGCAGTGTGTCGGCCGCGACCGTCAATCAGTCGGGCTTTTTAAAATGTGAGGCCGAAAGAATCGGAGAAGATACTACGCTTTCCCAGATTATACAGATGGTCAGCGATGCGGCGGCTACCAAAGCTCCGATCGCCAAAATTGCGGATAAAGTATCCGGTGTGTTTGTGCCCGCGGTGCTTGTCATTGCTTTGGTGACGGTGCTGGCGTGGCTTTTGGCTGGACAGAGTGTGGGGTATGCGCTGGCCAGGGGAATATCTGTTCTTGTCATCAGCTGTCCGTGTGCGCTGGGGCTGGCAACGCCCGTTGCGATTATGGTAGGCAACGGTGTGGGCGCCAAGAGCGGCATTATGTTTAAGACAGCCGTCTCATTGGAAGAAACCGGCAAAGTAGATATCGTGGCCTTGGATAAGACCGGAACCGTCACCAACGGAACGCCGCGGCTTACCGATATATACCCGGCAGACGGCGTCTCTGAGGATGAGCTGCTGCTCTATGCGAACGCTTTAGAGTCCAAGAGCGAACATCCGCTGGCGAAAGCAGTGACCGACTATGCAAAAGAACGCCGTGTTCAGGTATTGGAAGTGGAACATTTCGCAGCCTTGCCGGGCAACGGCATCGAAGCAGTGTACCGCGGGCAAGCACTGAAAGCCGGAAGTTACGCGTATATGAAGAGCCTTTGCGAAATACCGGAAGCGATGCAGGCATGGTACGAAAAACTGACAGCGGAGGGCAAGACACCTTTATTTTTCCGCAGGGACGACAAGCTGTTAGGGATTCTGGCGGTTGCGGACGTGATAAAAGAAGAGAGCCCCCGTGCTGTCAGCGAGCTTCAGAACATGGGAATCCGTGTGATCATGCTGACCGGTGACAACGAGAGGACAGCGAGGGCGATCGGTGCGCAGGCCGGAGTGGATGAGGTAATCGCAGGGGTGCTGCCGGACGGCAAGGAAAGTGTAATTCGCAAGCTGAAGCTACAGGGCAAAGTTGCGATGGTAGGCGACGGCATCAACGACGCGCCCGCGCTCACGCGAGCGGATATCGGAATAGCCATCGGCGCCGGAACGGATATCGCTATTGACGCGGCGGACGTCGTGCTCATGAAGAGCAAATTGAGTGATGTGCCGGCGGCGATTCGTCTCAGCCGCGCAACACTGCGAAATATCCACCAGAATCTGTTCTGGGCGTTTTTCTACAATATTATAGGTATCCCGTTGGCGGCGGGGGTTTGGATACCGCTGTTCCATTGGGGCTTAAATCCCATGTTTGGCGCTGCGGCGATGAGCTTATCAAGCTTTTGCGTGGTGACAAACGCACTGAGACTGAATCTGTGCCGGATCCAGGATCCGGCTGGAGATAAAAAGAAAAAGATAAAAAAACGAAGAGTGGAGGAAACGATAATGAAAAAAACAATGAAAATTGAAGGAATGATGTGCGGGCATTGTGAAGCCAGAGTGAAAAAGTGTCTGGAGGCACTGCCGCAGGTACAGGAAGCGGTGGTAAGCCATGAGGCAGGAACGGCGGAAGTGACACTGGCGGCAGAGCTTGACAACGAAGCGCTCATAAAAGCCGTTGAAGAACAGGATTATCATGTGGTTTCGGTAGAGTAGAGATCTCGAAAACGCGCACAACTTTCTCGCAAATAATTTGTCTTCGGAAAAACGGCATTCCGCGTTTGAAAGGGTGTGAATGTCGTTTTCCTATGATGAACGGCAATGGCAGAGTTTTGCTTCAGAGCTCCTATCTTCTGCACCATGTACCTTTAAAGTGAAAAACAGACAATATACTTTTGCTGAAACGCAATAAATTGTACAGAATGACGAAAAAGAAGGGGAGTATAGAAAAGCTTGTATTTTTTGCCAAGTTTTTTAAAATAATAGTTGACAAGAAATGTTTTATTTAGTATTATTATCTATGCGTCACGGCGCAATACAATTTCATATTCTATGAAAAACTTTGGAGAAGTACTCAAGAGGCCGAAGAGGTGCCCCTGCTAAGGGTATAGGTCGGGTGACCGGCGCGAGGGTTCAAATCCCTCCTTCTCCGCTCACCTTAAAAAATATAAAAAAG
>CANONN010000087.1 GCA_947567625.1 uncultured Roseburia sp.
GCAGAAGTGGCGGAATTGGCAGACGCGCAGGCTTCAGGTGCCTGTGGTAGCAATACCGTGTGGGTTCAAGTCCCATCTTCTGCACTGAGTGAGCAGTTGTCGTTTGACAGCTGCTCTTTCTGTATGCAAAAAAATGGTTCGGCAGTTGTGCGATTTCAAACAATTTTAAAAATAAAAAAGGAAATTAGAAGATTGCGTCGAATATATAATATAGAGGTTGTTTGCAACCATTGACTGTGATGAGGAGAAAATACATGTCGATACGTGAAGAGATAGAGAGGATGGAGCAGGAAACCTTAAGCCGGTTTGCCACGTGCAGTGTCAACAGCCGCGGCAGGGAGCGGGAGGAGGAGCCATGCGACATCCGTCCTGTGTTTCAGCGGGACAGAGACAGGATTCTGCACTGCAAAGCATTTCGACGGTTAAAAAATAAGACGCAGGTATTTTTGATACCGCAGGGCGACCATTACCGCACCAGATTATCACATACCCTGGAGGTCTCCCAGAACGCGAGAACGATTGCCAAGGCGCTGCGCATGAACGAGGATTTGGTGGAGGCGATCGCCCTGGGCCATGATCTGGGCCATGCGCCTTTCGGACATGCCGGGGAGCATGTGCTAAACGAGCTGTGTGAGGACGGGTTTCACCACAACGAACAGAGTGTGCGCGTCGTGGAAAAGCTGGAAAAGGACGGAAAGGGACTCAATCTTTCCTGGGAAGTCAAAGACGGTATCTTAAACCATCAGATGGCGACGATGCCGCACACGTTAGAGGGGAAGATCGTGCGCCTGTCCGATAAGATCGCCTATATACATCACGACATTGATGACGCCATGCGGGCGCATCTGCTGTCCGAAGACGATCTTCCGCTCGAATTGAAAAAAACGCTCGGTTTTACCACCAAGGCCAGGCTCAACACGCTTATCCACAGCATTATCAGCAGCAGTATGGACAAGGATGATATCAAGATGTCGGACGAAGTGCAGGAAGCGATGATTGAACTGCGCCAGTTTATGTATCAAAATGTCTACAGCAACCCGGCTGCCAAGGGGGAGGAGACGAAAGCGCGGGCCATGATCCGACAACTGTTTTATTTTTACATGCAGAATGTCGAGCTGCTCCCCGAAAAGTATCGCCGTATGCGGGAAGCGGGGGAGAAGGAGGAGCGGGTTGTCAGTGATTACATTGCCGGCATGACAGACCAGTATGCCGTCATCAAATTCAGCGAGCATTTTGTACCGCAGCCCTGGGCAGGAGAAGAAGTATAGAGATAAAAGCTGCAACTAGAAAGGAAAACGAATGGCATATTATTCGGATGAATTGATCGAGGAAGTCCGATCGCGCAATGATATCGTGGAAGTGATCTCTTCCTATGTTCGTTTACAGCGAAAAGGGACGTCCTATTTTGGCCTTTGCCCTTTTCACAATGAAAAAACAGGTTCTTTTTCCGTGGCGCCAAACAAACAGATGTATTACTGTTTCGGTTGCGGAGCCGGGGGCAATGTTTTTACATTTTTAATGCAGTATGAAAATTTTACATTTGGCGAGGCGATGGAGGCGCTGGCGGAGCGCGCCGGCGTGGAGCTGCCCAAGCAGGAATACAGCCAAAAGCAGCGGCAGGAGGCGGACAAAAAGCAGCGGCTTTTGGAAATCAACAAAGAGGCGGCGAAGTACTTTTATGTGCTGCTGCGGGGGGAGAGAGGGCGCCACGCGCTTGAATATTTTCAAAAGAGGGAGCTGACTGCAGAGACGATGCAGCGTTTTGGGCTGGGGTATTCCGACCAGTACCGGGATGATCTGTACCGTTACCTGAAGAACCGCGGTTATGAGGACGAGCTGCTAAAGGAAACGGGGCTTGTCACGATCGACGAGCGCCGGGGAGGCTGTGACAAATTCTGGAACCGCGCCATGTTTCCGATCATGGATGTGCACGGCAAAGTGATCGGGTTCGGCGGCCGCGTGATGGGGGAGGGGGAACCCAAATATATGAATTCCCCGGAGACGCCGGTATTCGACAAAAGCCGCAATCTCTATGGACTTCACATCGCAAGGACCACGAAACGGCAGTATTTTTTGCTTGCCGAGGGTTATATGGATGTGATTGCCCTGCATCAGGCGGGCTTCGATAACGCGGTCGCCTCCCTGGGGACTTCGCTCACGAGCGGACATGCCAATCTGCTAAAGCGCTACACCAAGGAAGTCTATATAACCTACGACAGTGACGGCGCCGGGGTGAAGGCGGCGCTGCGGGCGATCCCGATGTTAAAGGAAGTGGGGATTGCCGTGAAGGTGGTCGATATGAAGCCGTATAAAGACCCCGACGAATTTATCAAAGGACTTGGCGCGGAGAAATATGAGGAGCGGATTGCCAGGGCGGAGAATGCATTTTTGTTTGAGATTCGCATATTGGAACAGCAGTATGACATGGACGACCCGCAGGGGAAGACCGCATTTTATAAGGAAGCGGCGAAAAAGCTATGCGGCTTTTCCGAAAAGCTCGAGCGCGACAATTATATCGACGCCCTGGCGGCGAGATATACAATTGCGGCCGAAGATCTGCGGCGGCTGGTAAACAAGTACGGCGCCGCTATGGGCGGCGCCCTGCCCAAACCGGCGGCACGCCCGGAAGACGCCCGGTTTGGCACAAAGAACGCCCGCAAGAAAAAAGAGGACGGCATGAAGCAGTCACAAAAGCTTTTGTTGACCTGGCTGGCACAGGAGGAAGGGCTTTTTGATAAGGTCGGAGCCTATATTTCGCCGGAAGATTTTACCGAAGAATTGTATGGCAGAGTGGCCGCGCTGTTGTTTGCCCAGAGAGAACAGACCGGTACGGTCAATCCGGCGCAGATCGTGAGCCTGTTTCCCATGGAGGAGGAACAGCGGGAGATCGCGGGTATCTTTCACGCGACCTTGCAGGAGATCACAACCCCGGAGGAAAAGGAAAAGGCGCTGCGGGAGACGATACTTAGGGTCAAGCAAAACAGCATCAGTTATCGCTCTAAAAATCTGGCGGCCGACGATTTTGAGGGATTTGAGTGGATACGAAACGGAAAAAAGCAGCTGGACGAGCTGAGACGGTTACGAATACTATCATAAGACCGCAAAATAGCGGCTTTTTGAATAGTTATCAAAATAGAGGGACAGAATAGTAACGAACTATGAGAGGATGAAACGACATGGCTAAGAGAGAAGAAAATCCAGGAAAATCAGAAAACAACAAGAAGAATCAAGAGACCGAATTAAACAGGGAGGCGATTCAGGCAAAATTTAAGGAGCGCCTTTCCGAGCTGCTTGTCATGGCCAAAAAAAAGAAAAATATGCTGGAATACCAGGAGATCAGCGACTTTTTCTCGGATTTGCAGCTGAATGCGGAGCAGTTTGAAAAAATATTGGATTTCCTTGAGGTGAACAATATCGATGTTCTGCGCATCACGGACGATGATGTCGATGACGACCTGCTGCTTGAGGTGGATGACGACGAGGAGATCGAGGTCGAAAAAATTGATCTCTCTGTTCCCGACGGCGTATCCATCGAGGACCCGGTGCGCATGTATTTAAAGGAGATCGGTAAGGTGCCGCTTCTTAGCGCCGAGGAGGAGATCGAGCTGGCGAAGCGCATGGAGTTAGGCGATCAGGAGGCGAAGAAGCGGTTAGCCGAGGCTAACTTACGCCTTGTGGTGAGTATCGCCAAGCGTTATGTGGGCCGCGGCATGTTGTTCCTCGATTTGATACAGGAGGGAAACCTTGGCCTGATTAAGGCCGTGGAAAAGTTTGATTACCGCAAGGGATATAAGTTTTCGACCTACGCCACATGGTGGATTCGTCAGGCGATCACCCGTGCGATCGCAGATCAGGCGCGCACGATTCGTATTCCCGTGCATATGGTCGAGACGATCAATAAATTAATCCGCGTCAGCAGGCAGTTATTACAGGAATTGGGGCGCGAGCCGTCCCCGGAGGAAATCGCGGCGGAGATGAATATGCCGGTGGAGCGCGTGCGGGAAATCCTTAAGATATCGCAGGAGCCTGTTTCCCTGGAAACGCCGATCGGCGAGGAGGAGGACAGCCATCTCGGCGACTTTATACAGGACGACAATGTGCCGGTTCCGGCGGATGCGGCGGCCTTTACGCTGCTCAAAGAGCAGCTTGAGGAAGTGCTGGGCACGTTGACGGAGCGCGAACAGAAAGTGCTGACGCTGCGTTTTGGCCTGGAGGACGGGCGCGCGCGGACTTTGGAGGAAGTGGGCAAGGAGTTTAACGTGACGCGTGAGCGCATCCGCCAGATCGAGGCGAAGGCGCTGCGCAAACTGCGCCATCCCAGCAGAAGCAGAAAGTTAAAGGATTATTTGGAATAAATGATGTTAAAAATATCGAAGCGTTTACAGACGGTGGCATCCATGGTGCCGGATGGGATACGGTTGGCGGATATCGGGACAGATCACGCCTATATACCGATATACCTTTGTCTCAAGAGGCGTATTTCCTCGGCTATTGCTATGGATATCGGGAGGGGCCCCTTAGAGAGGGCCGCAGAGCATATCGCCCTCTATGGATGCGGGGATGAGATTACAACGCGCCTGTCGGACGGGCTTGCGGCACTGTCGCCCGGGGAAGCAGAATGTATCGTGATTGCGGGTATGGGCGGCGGCCTTGTGATACATATTTTAGAGGAGGGCAAAGAGACTGCTCACGCGGCAGATCAGATCGTATTGCAGCCGCAGTCGGAGATTCCCGCGGTCAGACGCTATCTGGCGGAGCAAGGCTATGTGACCGATCTGGAGGAGATGGTGCTCGAGGATGGCAAATATTATCCCATGATGCGCGTTTCCTACCGCCCGTTTGAAACGTTCCCGCCCGCATGTGAGACGGACTTTTTGTATGGAGCGGGCCTTTTGCGCAGCAGGCATCCGGTGCTTTTATCTTATCTGCAAAAAGAGCGGCGGCAGTATCTGGATATCATGGAAGGGCTGGACAGGCAGATAAAAACCGAAAAGATTGCCGGCAGAATCGTACAGTTAGAGAACAAGCTTTTTTATAACAATGAGGCGATGCTATATTTTACATCTGCGCAAACTTGAAACATAGTTGGCTTCGCACCAGCGGCACAATGAGACAAATTCTAAATGAAGCGGATTCCGTAACAGGGAAGCGGAAGGCCAGACGGTTACAAATAACGGAGAAAGAGGGGGACAGACTTATGGACAATGATATGATAGAACTCTGTATCGAGGGGGAGAAAAAGAGTTACCCGCGAGGGACCAGATTTTTGGAAATCGTAAAGGAGTACCAAAAAGAAGGGCAGGATGATATCGTCTTAGTCATGTATCAGAACCGTCTTCGCGAATTGAGAAAGAAAGCGGAAAAAGACGGGGATGTCACTTTTGTGACGACTTCAGACAACATCGGAAAAAAGGCGTACCGCCGAAGCCTGACTCTGATGATGCAGAAAGCGGTACATAACTTGTGGGGAAATCAGCATACGGTCGTACAGGTCATGTACTCTGTAGGACACGGATATTACTGCGAGCTGACTGCTAGGGCGGGCGAGAGCAGTGAGAGCAAGGAGTGCAGCGAAGAGGCGCTCTTGGAGTTAAAAAACGAGATGAACCGCCTGGCGGCGGAAGATTACCCGATCGAAAAGCGCAGTATGAACACGGATGACGCCGTGAAGCTGTTCGCAAAACTGGGTATGGGGGACAAAGAGAAGTTGTTCCGCTATCGCAGGAGCTCGAGGGTCAATATCTATGTGCTCGATCACTACAAGGACTATTTTTACGGATTTATGGTGCCCTCCACCGGGTATCTGCGCTATTTTGATATCGTAAAATATGAAAATGGCTTTATGCTATTGTTCCCGGATAAAAATACGCGCGAGGTATCCCCGTTTACTCCGCAGCCCAAGTTATTCCACGCGCTCAAACATTCCAGAGAGTGGGGAAGGATGCTCGAGATCGGCACGGTGGGCGCGCTCAATGACGCGATTGCCGCCGGCAGGATGCAGGATGTAATTTTGACGCAGGAGGCGTTGTTTGAGGAGCGGATCGGACAGCTGGCAGAGTCGATCATTGCCACCGGGGACCGCAAGTTTATTATGATTGCCGGTCCGTCCTCCTCCGGCAAGACCACGTTTTCCCATCGCCTGTCGATTCAGCTGATGGCCAAAGGCATAAAACCTCATCCGTTTCCGCTCGACGACTATTATGCCGACCGCGATAAGTGCCCAAGGGACGAAAACGGCCAGCTGGATTTGGAATGTCTCGAGGCTTTGGACGTGGAGCTTTTCAACCACGATATGACGGAGCTTTTGGCGGGCAAACGCGTGGAACTGCCCACTTTCAACTTTAAGACGGGCAAGCGCGAATACAAGGACAGGTATATGCAGCTTGGTGAGGAGGACGTACTGGTGATCGAGGGAATCCACGGCCTCAACGATAAGCTTTCCTATTCCCTGCCGGCTGAGAGCAAGTATAAGATCTATATCAGCGCGCTCACGCAGCTCAATATCGACGAGCACAATTATCTGCCCACGACCGACGGCAGGCTGATTCGCCGCATCGTGCGCGATGCGAGAACCAGGGGAACGGTCGCCAAAGACACGATCGCCATGTGGGATTCCGTGCGCAGGGGAGAGGAGCGGTATATTTTCCCGTTTCAGGAGCGGGCGGACGTCATGTTCAACTCCGCACTGATTTACGAGCTCGCCGTGTTAAAGCTTTACGCGGAGCCGTTACTCTTTGCCATTGATAAAGAGTGTCCCGAATACCTCGAGGCGAAGCGTCTGCTAAAGTTTTTGGACTATTTTCTGCCGCTGCCGTCTGACTTTATCAGTCAGAATTCCATTATCCGTGAATTTATCGGCGGTTCCTGCTTTCATGTGTAAGCGTAACAGTTTTCACTTGCGAAAAGGAGTGGACAGGTGTATGATAAATTATCTAAGTAGGCCAAATAATCGCGGCTCTTGGCTGAGGGCGCAAGCTTAAAGCCGGAGGTGAGGAAAGTCCGGGCTTCACAGGGCAGGATGCCGGATAACATCCGGTGGAGGCGACTCCAAGGAAAGTGCAACAGAAATATACCGCCGCGCGACGGGAAGCTTCCCGCGCTGCGGTAAGGTTGGAAGGGCAGTGTAAGAGACTACCGCCCCGCCGGTGACGGCGGGGGCATATGTAAACCCCATCCGAAGCAAGACCGAAACAAAGCGCACGTGGCCCGCCAGCTTTAGGTAGGTTGCTTGAGGTGACTGGCGACAGTCATCCTAGATAGATGATTATTCGAGCGCGCCTGTGCGCGCTCTGACATAACCCGGCTTATCGGCCTGCTTAGATAACAGATAAATGGAGACAATTATGGAATATCCTGATCTTACGATTCTTTCAAATATACTCAAAATGGCAATAGAGAGGGGAGCATCCGATATTCATTTTGCGGCGGGAAGCAAGCTCATGCTCCGCGTGAACGGCACGCTTACGCCGGCTTCCGACGATTGGATAGAGGCGGGTGAAATCGAAGAGCTTGTGGCGGCAGTCCTGGGAGAGACGCAGAGAGCGGAGCTGAAAAAAACAGGGCAGGTGCTTGAGACATACAGTGCCGCCGGACTTTGCCGTGTGCGTGTGTGCGTCTTTCGGCAGAGGTCATCTTATGCTATGACGATGCGGCTGTTGTCCGAAGAAATTCCCAAGACAAAGGATTTGCTGCTGCCGGAGCAGTTGTCCGCCTGGGCTGCCCAAAAGAGCGGTCTGATACTGATTGCGGGGACGGCGGGCAGCGGCAGGAGCACGACGTTAGCGTCCGTGTTATCGCATGTGGCATCTCAACAGGGCAGGGTGATCGTGACGGCGGAAAAGCCGGTGGAATACATATATCCTCCTGATTTTTCTGTGATCTACCAGAGAGAGATCGGAAGAGACGGCTTATCCGGCGGTGATATCGTGCGCATGGCCATGAAACAGGATGCGGATATTGTGGCCGCAGAACCGGAGAGTGCGGCTGCGGTTGCCCAGAGCCTGCTTGCGGCGCAGACGGGCCAGCTGGTATTTCTCACCGTTGCCGCGGGCAGCGCGGCAGGCGCGATAGAGGAGTTGACGGCGTATTTTCCGGCCGAACATCAGGCGCGGGTACGCAAACAGATCGCCGGTGCGCTGCTGGGCATCACACTGCAAAAACTCCTTCCCAAAGCGGACGGGGCCGGCAGGGTGGCGGCATTTGCAGTCGTACAGGGTACGCCCGCAGTACAAAATCTTATCCGGGAGGATAAGATGGAACAACTGTCCGCCGCTATGCACACCGACGGAAGCGCCGGCATGTGCACGATGGACGACGCAATCTACGAGCTGTACATGAAAAGCCGTATTTCACCGCAAACAGCAATCGACTACGCGGATGATTCCGCTGCAATGCGCGCGAAAGTGTAAACACCATAGTTTATAAACAAAATCTTAAATGTTTGCTAAAAGATAATAGATCGATTGACGAATTCCCGTCATTCGCGGTAACATAGTCATATGGACGAAACGGTGCCCTTCGGTGCCGTTTTTGCGTAGGATCGTATGTCATGTCTATCGTGGCATAACCGAGAACAGCTGTCAGAGTAAACCGGATTTGTTCAGTCAAAAGGAGAGTAAACGATGAGAGAAAAACTTGCAAGATTTATGACGGGGCGTTATGGGATGGATGATTTGGCGAGGTTCACCAATATCGGTGCGCTGGTGCTGCTGATCATATCCATGTTTTCAGGAGTTTTGCCGCTGTTGGCGGTCTTTTACTGGCTGGCGCTGGCGTTAATCATTTACACCTGCTTTCGGATATTCTCGCGCAATGTGCAAAAGCGCTATGACGAAAACCAGCGATTTCTCAATGCAAGATACCGCTTTGCAGCGAAGAAGGCCAGGAAGAAAACGCAGTGGGCGCAGCGCGGTATCTACCGGTTTTACCGTTGCCCGTCCTGCCGGCAGAAGGTGCGGGTACCAAAGGGGAGAGGAAAGATTTGTATCACCTGCCCGAAATGCAAGACGGAGTTTGTGAAACGCAGCTGACCGAAAGGAGAATATTTTGTTTGGCTATATCAATATCAATGCGTCCGAACTGGACGAGACGAGCAAAAAAACCTATCAGTCTTACTATTGCGGCCTGTGCCGCCGTCTGAAGAAAAACTGCGGAACCAGGGGGCAGATGCTGCTCAATTACGATATGACTTTTCTTGTGGTGCTGCTGACCGGGCTGTATGAATTGCCGTGTGAGTCGGCTAAGATCACCTGCGCGCTGCATCCGGCCAGCAAGCGCCAGGTCAGTTGCAACGAGATCACCGATTATGCGGCGGAGATGAATGTCATACTGGCCTACTATAACCTGATTGACGATTGGAAAGACGACAACTCCTATCCCAAAAAAGCGTTTGCAAAAATGCTTCAGGGAGACTATACTCGTATTATGCAAAAATATCCCAGACAGGTGCAGGCGGTGGAGAACTATATGAGCCGCATGGAAGAGATCGAGCGCAGGCGGGAGACGAATCTTGATATCGCCGCCGGGGTGACAGGGGAGATGCTGGGCGAGATCTTCTGCTGGCGGGAGGATGAGTGGGCCAGGGAGCTGCGCACCATGGGATTTTATATGGGCAAGTTTATCTATCTGATGGACGCCTGCGAGGATTATGAGAAAGATACGAAAAATAACAGCTACAATCCTCTTTTGTATATGGGCAAGAGCAGCGAGGAGGAGCGGGAGACGTTCTGTAAGCTGCTGCTCACCAGTATGATGGCAGAATGTGCCAAATCATTTGAACGGCTTCCGATTTTACAGCA
>CANONN010000088.1 GCA_947567625.1 uncultured Roseburia sp.
CTCCTGTCGCTCCCGTTGCCCCGGCTGCTCCATCGGCTCCCGTTGCTCCTGTTGCTCCTGTCGCTCCGTCCGCCCCAGTCGCTCCCGTCGCTCCCGTTGCCCCGGTGGCTCCATCGGCTCCCGTTGCTCCCGTCGCTCCGTCCGCCCCGGTGGCTCCCGTTGCTCCCGTCGCTCCGTCCGCCCCGGTGGCTCCCGTTGCTCCTGTTGCCCCGGTCACTCCCATCGGTCCCTCATCTCCCGGGCATCCTTTCGGGCCCTGCGGGCCGGCCGGGCCCGTGACACCTTGAATACCCTGGGGACCTGTCACGCCTTGTGGTCCCTGCGGGCCGGTCGGGCCGGTCGGGCCGGTTGGCCCCGGTATACCCCTTGGTCCCTGCGGGCCTATATCCCCTTGCGGGCCTACCGGACCCCCGGGACCCTGGGGACCTGCCGGGCCCTGCGGGCCGGCATTTCCTCTCGGCCCCTCACAGCCCGGATCCCCTTTCGGGCCGATGTCACCACGGACACCTTGAATACCCTGTATACCCTGCGGCCCCGCATAGCCTCTCGGCCCTGCCGGCCCTCTCGGCCCGGTATTTCCAGTCGGGCCTACCGGGCCCGGATTCCCTCTCGGCCCCCTTGCGCCCGGAGCGCCGGGAATACCCTGCGGCCCCATCGGACCCGGGTCTCCTCTGTCACCCTTAGGGCCGGGACAGCCGGGATCTCCCTGTATACCCTGCGGCCCCATCGGACCCGGATCTCCCTTAGGCCCCATCGGACCTCGTTCACAACAAACGGGACGGCATTGATTCTGATAACAGTTATATGAATTATTCTGATTCATTCAAGACACATCCTTTACATAATATTTGTAGAAAAAGACGCTGTAAGGTATCTTTTTCTACAAATAAATTATGTAAAATTGTTGCAAATGACACTTCTTACTGAAAAATTACAGACTTTCAAAATACCGCTTATTATAAAGATACGCCTTGGAATACGGCTTGCAGCTTCCGGCCCTTTCATTGTATTCTTTTGCTTTCTGCCGATCTCCCAATCTGTCATAGCATACACACAACTGCAAAAGAGGCACATAATCATAGCAGTCCGGCAGAACAAATCCATTGGCATATTCATTTTTCGGTATGTGCAGCGCAGTTTCATACCAATAAATCGCATTATGGTAATTTCCGTGCTCCAAAAAATATTTTCCAATTTCACAGCACAGTTCGGCTCTTGGCAGATCATAACTCATGCTGCGCAAAAGAGCAGTCAGTGCTTGCTGTTCCTGCCCCATCTGCAAATAACAGTTTGCGCATATAGAACATGCCTCGATTTTATTTTCAATCCACCCCTCCGCCGAGAGCAGAAACTGTTCCAGAACAAAAACAGCCTCCTTATACTGTTTATGATAGTACAGCTCGCGCCCATAATAATATTGCTGCCGTGCCTCCAACGGCTTTTTGTCTGCAATCATCTTCTGATATATCTTCAAATTCCGGTCCGGGTCACGGACGCCGATCTTTTTGTGACTGATTGCAATGTCGGAATATAAAACCTTCCCTTGGGGCGGAATGACTTCATGAACCGCCCCAATCCAACGGTACTCCGAACTGTTTCTAATCCACCTTTCCCGATAATAAGTAAACGACGGCCTGCCGGCTTCGTCAAACGACGTATGGTATTTCATCATTACGATGTCCGTCTCTGGCGAGAGAGATTGCTTTAGCTGTAGAAACTTATCCTTCTGCGCCTCTTCCAGTATATCATCCGCATCCATCCACATACAGTAGTCCATGGACGCATGGGAAAAAGAATGATTCCTGGCATCAGAGAAATCGTCCTTCCACGGATAGGAGTAAACGTGCTGCGTATAACGGGACGCTATCTCTACCGTCCTGTCCGTAGAACCGGTATCTACGATGATAATTTCATCTACAAGCTCCGCCACACTGTCGAGACAGCGCGCAAGATGCATTTCTTCATTTTTAACGATTATGCAAAGGCTGATTGTTGCCATAGAAATCTCCATTCTGAAGCGATTTATCGCGCAGGAACGCAAGCCGAATGTCAGATTCGGCTATGCGATTTAAATTTGTGACGCTTCGGCACAAATTTGTCTGTGAAAAATCAGCGATCAAGATGATTTTTCACAGTATTTCCTCTCACTTTTATAATGTTTGAAATCTAATATCCAGTTTAGACTTTTATCCGAAATCTCCAGCTTTACTGCCTGCAAAGCTTTTCTATGTTCAGATTCATATGAATCCCCGACGCCCCTGCCGAACCGTTCCATAGAAAAAACAGCAGGGAGCCGGCCGGCATCCCGACAATAAAATATCTTGACAATGCCAGCATTTCTTTTTTCTTAAAAGCCTGCGCATATGCGCTGTACATAGGCTGTTTACAGCCGTTAAATACGGGCGTAATGCTTATGAAACCATGTTTTTTCATCAACACGGATACACAATAACTAATCGCGTAATATCCCGGAGCCAGCCAAATAGAGCCGTTATCGCGGAGAGCTATGTTTTGCGTGACATCCGGTATCTCTGTTTTCAGCGGGAAATCAGCGTTTCCAGGTATCGTCATTTCCCGGCCTGAAAATACTGCAAAAATACTGTTTTGCGGATAGCCGGAAGGCCCGATGGGGCCACGCGGACCCGGTTCCCCTCTCGGCCCCATCGGGCCTGTAGCGCCCTGCGGACCCTGCGGGCCTGTAACCCCCTGGGGGCCACATTCTCCGCGCTCTCCCTGGCAGCCCTGCGGGCCCGGTTCTCCTCTCGGCCCCATCGGGCCTGGTTCCCCGCGTTCAACACAGCTGCCAGGCGGCCTTTGCATTTCCTCCGGCCCCCTCATCCTCAAATCGCAATCACCAGAACGCTGAAACCTTCTGTTCACATAATAATTATTCACGGAACTTTACCTCATGTATATTTGAAATTGAGCGATGACGCATTTTGTCATAGTAGATTATATGCATGAAAAATTGCAATGGTATGCTTTTTCCGCCTGGGAACGGAGATTTTTATATAAGAAAAAGATGGCTGTCGACTGCCATCTTTTTCTTATTACTATTAAAATGATATTGAAACCAGATTAAAATACCTTATTTACATGACCCCTGTCAATCCATGCCCTCACTTTTTGTGATGGTAACACTCTCGCCTGTCGTCGCCGGCAGATATTCCGTATAAGTGTTTCCGGCTGCGTCTTTCCATATGCCATAATATGCATGCGGGCTAACATTATAGGGTAAATCGCAGAAGTTTTCTTTTAAATTGCGGGGAAGTTTTATTATCTTCAAACCGGAGCAGTTTTGAAACATAAAACTCATGCTTGTTATGCCGCCTGCTTCCCAGCTGCTCATATCGACTTCCTTTAAACTGCCGCAGCCCTTAAACATAAATGTCATGTCTGTCATACTGCTCGTATCCCAGCCGTTCATCCCTTCCACGCCGCCTAAACTGCCGCAGCCGTCAAACATCCCATACATATTTTTCACACTGCCCGTGTTCCAGCCGCTCGCATCTACACTGCCTAAACTTTTGCAATTTTTAAACATATATTTCATATTCGTTACGCTGCCGGTATCCCAGCCGCTTCGGTCTATTTCCGTCAGACTGCCGCAGCCGTTAAACATATTTTCCATGGATGTCACGCTGCCGGTATCCCAGCCGCTCATATTCACACTTTTTAAACTTCTGCAACCGTTAAACATATAGCCCAAGTCTGCACTGCCCAAATTCCATTCACTCACATTCACGCTGCTTAAGCTGATACAATCGTTGAATATGCTCCTTGTAAATGTGACATTCCTGATATCCCAACCGCTCATATCTACGCTCTCTAATCGAATGCAGGCGCCAAAGCAATACATTTCCGTCAAACGGCTCGTATCCCAGCCGCTCATGTCTAAACTGCCTAGTTTTACACAGTAATTAAACATACTTCCTATCGTGGTCAGGCTTCCCGTATTCCAGTCCCTCATGTCCAAACTGCTCAAACTGCTACAGCAATCAAACATTCTCGTCATATCTGTCACACTGCTCACATCCCAGCCGCTCACATCCAAACCGTCGAGGCTGCCGCAATTCAAAAACATCCCCCACATATCCGTCACGCTTCCCGTATCCCAGTTTCTCACATCCAAACTGCTCAGGCTGCCGCAATCTAAAAACATACCGCGCATCGTCGTGACACGTCCCACATTCCAGCTGCTTACATCCACGCCGCTCAGGCTGCCGCAATCCTGGAACATCAGTTTCATGGACGCAACACTGCCTGTATTCCAGCCGCTCACATCAATGCTGCCTAAGCTGCCACAGCCGTCAAACATGTTTTCCATAGACGTAACGCCGCTTACATTCCAGCCGCTTACATCAACGCTACTTAATTTCTCACACCCCTGAAACATATAACTCATATCTGTTACGCTTCCCGTATTCCAGCCGCCTGCTTCCACGCTGCTTAAATTGCTACAGCCGCTAAACATACGCAACATCGTTGTTATGCTACTTGTATCCCATTTGTCAGCTTTTACCTCCGTCAAGCTTTTACAGCCTGCAAACATCCCACACGCATTTACCAATCCGGTCACATTGATCTCTGCTGATACAATGTTCTCTTTCCATTCCGCTTTCATCCAAGGAGCGCTATAGTATGAAAAATAGGCTGTATCCGTATCCTTGGCTTTCCCGCCGATCGTCAGCTTGTAATCCTTGTCTATTTTCCAGCCCATTCCGTACCACGTTCCGTAATCTACCGTATTGCCATCCGGCACTACCCCGCCGCCGGTTTCACTATCCTGGACTTCCGTTTCTTTCGTTTCGCTGTTTCCGCTATTTTCACTGCTCCCTTCCCCTTCGCTGCTTCCGCTGTTTTCACTGCTTTCTTCCCTTTCGCTGCTTCCGCTATTTTCACTGTTCTTTGTATCCTCCGGCCTATCCCCTTCGACGATAATCCTTACACTGGCCTTTTTCTTTCCCGACCGGCCCGTGACAGTGGCGATCCCGTCAGACTGTGCCGTCACTTTCCACCTGCGCTGACCTTTGCAACCTTTGTGCTGCTTGAAGTCCACTGCACCGGCTGCGCTCCCTTGGCAGGAGTTACGGCTGCCTTCAGCGTCACGGTCTCGCCTTTCTTTAACGTATACGCCTTCTCACCGCTCAATGTCAGCTTTTTCGTCGCCTTATAAACCGTAATCTTACATTTGGCGCTAACCTTTTTATTGACTTTGGATTTTGCGGTAATCGTCACCTTGCCGTTTCCTTTTGCAGTTACTTTTCCGGCGGAAGAAACCGCTGCGATCTTTTTGTTGGAAGACGTCCATTTTACACTCTTTGCCGCATTTTTCGGTTTTACCGCTTTTACTTTTAACGTTAATTTATCGCCGACGCTCATCACGGCCGTTTTATTGTTCAATGTAAGCTTGGTCGGCTTCTTCGCCGCCTGTACCGTCGTATCTGTCGTGATACATCCGGCAATCAGTACAAAAAAGGCCAGCATCCATGCTGTCATTTTTTTCCCTTTTCCTGTCATATAAACCACCATTCCTTTCAAACTAATTCTATTCGATCTTTCTCCCGCACTCAAAACACATAAACTGTCCCTGCGGCACTTTCGCCCCGCAGATACACTCCCGCATCGGTTTTTCCGCTTCCTCTGCTTTTTGTATCTCCTCGACGCTTCTTCCGCAGACATGACAGAATTTCATATTTTTCTTCAGTTTCGCCCCGCAGACGCAGACCGTGGCCGCTCTGGCGATCACTTCCCCGCAATTCGGGCAAAAATGATCCTGTGGTTTTAATTTGTATCCGCAGGCGCAGATATTTTTCCCCGCATTTTTGGCTTCCAGATCGGCCCTCTGTTTTTCCAGTTCCTCGATTTCCTGATTCAGTGCATCCAGCTTGTCCAGATAGTGTTTCATCTGGGCAATTTCAATCTTATTCTCTTTGGACAGATCGTAAACTTCCATGCCAATGAAACCGTAAACTTTCGCCGTCTCGTTTCTCTTTTCTTCCAGCTCCTTTGTAATTGTCTTTATATTCCCCGCTTTCTCCGTGGCGCCCGCCATCACATCCGGTATTTTTACTTTTTTTATGAGGTCCTTAAGATTTTCCTCCCGCTTATGTCTTACTTCAAGAGCTCCCACTCCTGGATGAATCTTTCGCAGCTTAACGCATCGTCCTCCTGCCTTTCTTCATATTTCGTCCCCTTAAATATATGATTGAAAATGGCAAGATACTGCCGTTCATATTCTTCTACAAGATATGCAACCGTTTCATCCGTTTTTTTACGCAGCGGATTCTGATCAAAAAATGCGGAAAGCTCCCCTTTCAAATAGCTCTCGCACCGGCCGCAGATCTGCGCTCGATACCACTTCCCCAGAAATTTTAAATACGCCGCATATGCGGCGATAATCAGCACAATGAAAAAAATGAACCAGCTTTGCAACACAATCAGGATACCCGCTGAGAAATACATCACTTTTCCGACATAATTTTTTATTTTACCTAATATATCCCCCTTCATAGCTTTCTGCACGAATTCTTTCATGTTCTCTTTCATAAACTCGTTTACCGCGCTCTGTAATTGATTTTGTTCCCCGACAGATTCTTCTGCTGCCACTTCGGACAGATCTGTATTCCGATATTTGACGGCCGGTGTTACCATGATGATGACCAAAAAAAGAAACAGCGGCAACAGGTTCAACATTCTCTTCCCAACGCCCTCTTTGGTTTTGTGCGCAAACTCCATGATTACATTTTTTCCAAAGTCTGCCGCTTCCGCCTCCTGCTTCATCGCCTGTTCCAGTCCGGTCCTTCTGGTCTCATACGCCCGGTAAAATTTTTCATTTCCGACTTCCCTGTCAAGACCTCCTATATTTTGGAACATACTTCGCATGTGGTCGAGCATGTGGCTGTAATTTTCCCCCATATCCTCATACAATTCCTGTACCGTTTTAACGGCATTTCTTTCATACTCGCAGCCGACTTGCTCAAAAAAATCGAGATATCTGTTTTCATCCAGCATTTGCTCAAAATGTGCCTTTGTATAAGAAATTTCGTTCATCTTTCGATAACACTCACGGATATTGAGATTCTTTCGCTCCTCTATCCCCGTCACCGAATCCTGATTCTCTCCCTGACATTCTGTTGCCATTTTCCGAACCTGCTCCTGCACCTTTTGTACGGATGGGGAGCCGTCTTCTCTGTTTTGTAAGCCGTTCTTCGACTGCGCCTCTTTTTGCCTGATACTCTCGAGCACCTCTTCTATTCTTTGCCGAACGTTCTCCCAGGATAAATCTTCCGCCTCCAGATGTGCCTGACATTCTTCCAGCTCGTCAAGTATCCGTACCGGAAGCTTCTGCTTTCGGGCATACATTTGTAATCGAGACATCCATTGCACGATATCTTCTTTATTTTGCATAATTTTCTCCATTTCTGCATTGCGAACTATGTTCGCATTAGCTTTATTGCGCATATCGAGTTTGTGTAAGCCATAAATGGCTTTGCAGCGCGCAGACACAAATCTCGCGATTGAAAATTTTAATTTTCAATCTTTCGCTCCTCCGCGATCTGTCCAATGCGTGCTGACAGCGCTTTTACTTTCTCAATCTGTTTTTGTAAGAGGGGCAGCTTTTCTCCCTCTATATTCACAGATAACCTAAAATCCGTAAAACTGCCGTCTATAAAATCAAGCTCCTTTTCAAACAATGCGCGTACCTGATCTGTCACTTCCCGAACCATAATTTCCCTTGTTTTATCCACTTCTGCTTTGAACTTCAGAATACATTCCTGCGCATTTTTTTCCATTTTGGCTGCGGCTTTCGGATCATATATGGTTTGGACGATCGTGTTGATTACAGCCGCGCCGACAATCATTCCAATCCCTATCATAGGGATAAACGCCATCGCTCCGAAAAGCATACCTGCACCGCCCCCCAAATGCGCCCCCAAATGCGCCCCCAGCGCAAATGCACTGGCTGCACCTCCTGCCGTACCGACACCTCCTCCCATCATTTTGGAAAGAATTTCCCTCGTGTGTATGTTCCTGTCATACCGCTCTCTTTCCCTCCAGATTGCCGAAAACAGCTCTTCCGAAGCGTCGCTTAAAGTCCGGTAAAATTCCCCCGCCATGAGAGCCGTTTCTTTGGCTTCTACCGAAATCTGACGCCTGCTCTGTGACATGGTGCCATAAAAACGGTCTTTGACTTCCAGAATCGTTTCCCGCTCATTAAAATAACCGACTGCCTCCTGAAATACTGTTTCCAGATCATGCAGACAATCTTTCATGGCGCCAATTGTTTTCCGGTTGACCGAATCATTCATCATGGCTTTGTAATTGTCATTGACCATATCCAGGTATGCGATAAAATCATCTTTTGTCCCGAATCGCTCTTTTATTTTATAGGGGTCCATCTTGGATATAATTTCTGCCTCATAGCTGTCAATATCTTTATGGATCTCTGCGGCGAGTTTTTCGGTAAGCTTTGTAATGGTCTGCTTATGATTCAATATGTACGCATCCAAAGACTCATTTATTTTCCCCAGTATTTCGATATCGGAATCATATTGTTTCTTTCTCTGCGCGAACGATACCTCAAACTGCCGCAGCATCGCCTGTATTTCCATTACATTTTCCGCCTGTTTTTTTATTACGGGATTTTCTCCGATCACCTGCTGCCGGAGAAAACTGCGCACAAAATCAGGCGTCGAAATTCCGCAAAGCTGCGTCTCCTGCATGGCAGTCACCGCAAAGAGCGGCGCCGTAATATTCGCCTCCCGCATGTAATTCTTAACTTTTTCCATATTTGCGCTGCATACTTCCTGCGTAACCAGGTCGCATTTGGTCAGGAAAAACACCATTTTCTTAGCAGGAAATTTTTCAACCAGCTCCCAGATACGCGGGCTTCTAATATTTGAGACGTCGAGAGCGACAAAAATCACACTGCATGATGCCGCATACCCCATGACTTTCTCAAATGCTTCCCGCCCCATGCGGTTGATTCCTGTTGTGTCGATGACGGAGAGTCTCTTCATGGCGTCGGAAGCTACAAACCTCTTTTGCACACCGTCTGCAACAGGCGTTTCAAAATCCTGCTCTCCCCATCTGTATTCACAGATCGCTCCGCCCATTGTTTCCCGCGCCCAAACGATATCTTCAAATATTATGTTCAAAAGGCTTGTCTTTCCCGCGCCCTCATCGCCTATTATCATGTATGCGGTCGTGTCCGTCATCTCCTGTAAACACTTGCGGATTCTCTCCTTCTCCTCTTTATCATCACTGTCCCGCAATAAATCAGAAACTTCTTCCAAAAAGCCGGTGAATAGCAGATATTCTTCGTTTTCGCACAAAGCATTTTCGTTCAATTCTGAGATCAATCCTTTCTGCTTATATTTTTTATTTAAAGCGAGCAGGGGGCGCTTTTCTTCCCTGCACAATCAAGTAGGGAAGAGCCATCTTCCCCTACTCGTCGCGCGCCCCGTGCGCCGCATAGCGGCATGTTTCCGTTGCACGGGGCTGTACATAAAATAAGAGGGTGTCGCAAAATCATCAAATTAGATGATTGAGCGGCGCCCTCCCTCTAT
>CANONN010000089.1 GCA_947567625.1 uncultured Roseburia sp.
CCGAGTGTGGTAAAATCCTTCCGCTTTAACAGGATCGTGGGCGGCTCCATCTCTAGATTATGGTTATAAATCATTCTTGGCATTTTTTCCTCCTTCTTGCGCGTCTTTCTGCGCATCTGAAATTTGTTCTTTGCTCAAATTTTGTTTGTGAAAATCTAGTTTTCACATTGTTCCTCCCTCTTGCGCGTCTTTTTGCGCATCTGAAATTTGTGCTTGGCTCAAATTTTGTTTGTGAAAATTTTATTTTTCACATTGTTCCTCCCTCTTGCGCGTCCTTTTGCGCATCTGAAATTTGTGCTTGGCACTAATTTTGTTTGTAAAACTGTCCCAAAATCATCTGCCCCAGAACTCAATCATATATAGAAAAAGCTCTGGGGCAAAATTGTAGATAAGCAGTGTAAAAAATACATAGGCGGCTACTATCTATACCGGCATCACAGCCACTTACTGTCTACCGATACGGGGATACTTTACAATAAACTCTGCAAAGTATGTTCCAATGCATCAATCCGCTTCTTCTGCTGCTGATTTTCTTCATATAACATCTGGCAGAATCTATAAAGCGGAGATATAAATTCATCATATCTAAGGGAATATGTAAAGCCATGCCCTTCCTCCCCCTCCGGTATCACTTCGTCTGCTCCATATACCGTCCCGTTTTCGTCCGTTACATCTTTCTTCCTGGTATTCGGCGTTTTAACAAATCCCGCCATATCCTTGGAAGTGATTCCGAGCGTATCGATCAGCGCCTCCACATCCTGCGCAATAAATCCATAGTGCGTGCGGTCGGATTGATTTTCTATAAACTTAAAGCTCTTTGGTGTCAGCCCCATGATTAATTTGACAATAAAATTATCATCAAATTCTTTGATATCCTTTTTGTAATTGCGGTCGGATGTTTGTATGGTGCCGGATGATGCATATACATTTTTCCATCTAATATTACTTACCCCCAAATCACAGACATTATCTTGCATCGGCCTAAACATTGACTGGTTTGCGTCGACTTCAAAACTAATTCCGTCTTTTCTTCCGCTATACACTCCAATTAAATCAATAATATTATTCCAATAACGGTGCACAATGTGATTCTTGTGAAGTAAGGCTATAGCTGTTCCGGTTCTATCTGCCCCTACCAAAGAAGATACAGCGGAAGCCATGCAATTTGTGCCCGCCTCCAAAGTATCGGAATAGAAAGCTCTCACCGTATATTTCTCAGTCGACCCCATGATCGACTGGTTCGCAACATATTGATATATGTTACTGCCGTCTGCCGTCAGGAGTTTTGACCTGAGTTTCATATTGCCATAAAAATCCGCAGTATCATAGACGGAGATTCCTTTTTGAAACGACGGCATTTTATTAAAGTTTACACCTGTATTTAAATTCACTGCATAGGAAGAATTGCTTACATTGATATCGATCCCATTACTTGCCGATATCACCAAATGATCATCTGTGTCCTCTTTCAGGTAACAATAACTGCCGTCACCAAAATAGATCGCTCTGCCAAAGTTGGTGCTGTCCTTCAACCTCAAATCCCCTGTTATCGTGCCGCCGACCAACGGTAAGTATGTGTTTGCGATCACATTGCCATTTCCGTCTTTGACCGCAGAATTAACGTTAAAATTACCCGGGCTCCAAACATAGTTATCTGTTCCAGTCCCCGTATTGCTGCCCCAGACATAAAGGGGCTGTCCAGCCTGGCCGCTGTAATGAAACGTCATAGGTGCATTACAATTTCCCCCTCTTCCTAATGTAGCGGCACAGCCATCCAGGCCCGCTTGAATCGGAGCGGTGGATACCAGTTTCCCTTGATCGTAATACAATCTTGCGTCAAAATCTGTCTGTGACCCGATATCATGAAAATCAATATATTTTCCGATTTCCATCAGGCCGCCGGAATCAGCGTCTGCCGCGGCGACAATCTTCGGAATCCCCGCCCCGCCTCTGCTGTTGCTGAAATCTTTCTCATCTAACAGTCTGTTCCATTCAGACCACACGTTATTGATATAATTTCTTATGTACATATTGACAGCTACGCCGTTTCCACGATGATTTACCGCAATCTGGACCGTATTGGTATCACCTATGTGAAAGACAAGTAAATCAAAATATGATGCAAACGGTTTTGTCCCGCTCGCGGTAGGCGCAACCCAATAAGACCCGTTTTTGTAGCTGCTCGTTAAAGTATCAATATCACCCTGAAAAGTCCCTCTTGGCTGATGGTACTGGCCAAGGAAATTGGTCAGCCATCCGTCATAACTCTGCGATTTCAAGTACACATTGCCGTCTATGGCAAACACTCCGCCGCCGGAACCTGCGATATTCCCGCTGACCGTGCCGCCGGTATTCGCCAACGCCCCCAGGCTTTCCGCCGTGCTGACCACGCCGCAGTACACCCACCGGGAATCCTCGCCGTCCTCCCGGAAAATAAAATCATAAGCGCAGCCCGCCGCGATCAGCTTTGATATCGCCCTATCGTTGTCTGCACACGTTTGCCCCAACGGAAACCATGCCTGATACGCCCCAGTCCCGTTTACGTTAATCGTTATAGAATCGGTAGTGCTGCCGTTAGTAAACGTCACCATCACACGGGCGCCATCGTTCAATTGAAACCCCGGGCACTCAATGTTTTTTTCCTCCGTATTACCGGGAGTAGAGCAAACGCCGATAAAAACACTGCTCGCCGCAAGATTTCCCCATGCCGCAGCTCCGTCCCCGGTACACTTTAAGATCTGCCCCTCTTCTCCGCCTGCGGGAACATGCCGATAACCGGGAGTGCTTGGATGCGCGTACACCTTGGTCTCCGCCCCGTTAATCTTCAGATATCCGTTGTTGGCTGACGCTTCCGTCTTTGTTGCATCCGTGCGCGCATGCGCCGAATCCGCGTGAGCCTTGGCCGCATCCCAGCTCGCACGCCTGGATTCCAGGGTGCCACCGTCACCCAGCTCAACCGTCTGTGCGCTTGTCCACTGGGACAACTTCTTGTATCCGTCCGGGGTCTTGATGTTTCTCTTTACTTTTTTAAAACTGTCTGATTGACTCATTGTTTTCCCTCTCCTTCCTAATATTCCTGAAGCCAGTAATCGCCTTCTTTTTGGCTTCCCGGCTGCGCTGCCGCCAGTATTTCACTGTGTATCGTGTTGCCGTTTGGGTCGTTTTCCGCATAGACGGCACTGTGGACGTGTTTTTCAACATCCGGCGTATTGTCGGCACGGCCCAATCCGACTTGTGCTTTCGTCACCAGATGCGGATTATCGTAATCTGCCATATGCGCTATCATGCCGTCAATGACTGCCGACTCGGTCGCAGACTCAATATCTTTGCCGCTTAACACCGACTTTTCCACGATGATGCGAAACGGCATCGTGGAGAGAATTTTGATGTCCGGCTGGCTGCCGCCATTTACAGAGGCGCCGGTTGACGACGAGATTCTTGTGCTGGTTTTGTCTGCAATCTGCAATTCCGCATGAAGTGTTCCGGCGACTGCCATCGCCTGTTCCGGCAGCTGAATCGTCACCGTACCGTCCGCTTTGATCGGCACTTCGTGATAAATATAGGTATGATCGGGTTTATGCACTTTGTACCTCGCGGTCATAGTTGCCGCGTCAAGCGGATAGATCTCTCCCTGGTTGGTAACCGTAATATTCACCACACGCGACCCGGCGTCCCCCTCCTTGCAGCGGACGTTTTTAATCCGGGGCACAGAAAAATCCAGCGTGATATCCTGCTGCGTCTGTAAGTTGTTCTCTCTGCTCATGTTATATTCCACCTTTCCTGTTTCTGTATCCGTGCCTTTATACACGATGCTTGTCTTATCTGCCATTTATAATCCACCTTTCTGTTCGGGCGTATGTCACAGCAATCTGATCTGCCATTTATCTGCCCGCCTTTCTGTTCGGGCGTATGTCACAGCAATCTGATCTGCCATCTATAAGCCCACCTTTCTGACCGGGGCGTATGTGACGACAATCTTACATCTCAGATTGGCCCTGAATACATTTTTGTTGTTTTCATATGTGTTGATAAGACGCGGGAAATAATAGTTAAAATCACCGGGGAGCGTGACATGCTCCCTGGATGAAGTTGTGATCAGCTGTTTTGTCCCATCCATGGTGATCGTCTCCCCCACCTTAAATTGAGAAATCGCCGTTATCCTGTTTTCTGTCTCTGACTCATTTTTAAGCGTAAAAACAGTACCTTCTTTTTTCTCCAGAAATGTAACCTCCACGCGCGGATAGACAAAGCCCGGTTCGTCCGATATGTCATAGATATCAAACGGAACGTTGGCTTCGCACACTTTTTCTACGACAATTTCGTCCATAAAGGCATAGGGAGCATCCGTGTACATAGTCAGTTCCAGTCCGATCACTTCACCGCGGTACGCAATCTGTTTTGCAGAAAATGTGACATTCCAGTAAATATGTTCATACCCCTTTTGATCTATTTTGAACTTCAAGTACTGATTTTTTCTGCACAGCCACCTCTGCAAAGAGGAAATCTCCTCTGTTGTCAGGGTCAGCTCCCTGCCGCTCTTTTGCTCACACGGATTCTTGCAAATCTGAAAAGTTGCCGTGTAGGCGCTGTCATACGCGGTGTTGGATAAGCCAAATCTGTTTCCGGCCGCCGATTTTACCTGTCCAAATGTGAGGTCGGAGCCGGAGGAAACCGTCTCCACACCGCCCGCCCCGTCAAACCGACAGATCATCATGCCGTAATCCGAGAGCTTTTCTCCCGCATACTCAAAATCTAATGCATACATTGTTTTCCTCCTCTTACATTTTTTTGAAATATCTGGGCAGCACGCTACGCGCGCTGTCCGTTGCATCATTTTTTACAGTATGCGCAGTAAATACGCATACCTGTCTGAACTGTTACTTTTCCCCCTCTTCCTGCTCATCCAAAATTTCTAACAGCGCCAACGCCTGACCCGGCGTAATTTTAATGTCTGCCAGTGCAGATTCTTTGATCTTGAAAAACTTGACGGCGTCCTCGAGTTCTGTCTCTAAAAATGCAGTGACTTCCTCCTGGTAAGCCGGAACATCTATGATCTTTACCTGCCCGTCCTGTTCAACGAGCAAACCGTCCTGATCTTTTTCTCCGTATTTTTGCACCAGTTCCTGTAACAATTTCTCCTTTTTCTCATCAATCACACGCTTCGGAACCGAGATCGCCTGCATATTCTTTGCAATGATGCACGCGGTATGGATATCCAAATCCTGCTCCATCAAAAAAGCAAGCGCTTCATAGGTTGTTAATATTTGAATGACTTTCATCGTAATCTCCTCCACTCTTAATGATAAAAGGCACGGGTCCACACATACG
This sequence comes from uncultured Roseburia sp., assembly GCA_947567625.1. Classification (GTDB taxonomy): domain Bacteria; phylum Bacillota; class Clostridia; order Lachnospirales; family Lachnospiraceae; genus Roseburia. Next base: position 5,329 of record CANONN010000089.1, read on the forward strand.
TGAACCCGTGCCCGCTGTTTACCGATATACTGGTACGCCTTTTATGCGCGATCATGCATACCGGCCGCTTTACATTTCGTTTCTGTTTCGTTTACTTACTCCTCAATCAGCGCCAGGTCAAGGATATTATTGTCTGCGTCTGCCATCAGATCACATGTGATCGTAATGGAACCCGGATCGCCGTTGTTGGAAAAGCTTAAAGACATATTGCCCTGCGGCGCCACCTTGTAGGCTGTGAGTTTGTAAGGAAGAATCTCATCCGCCTCCGTCTTCATCACGGTATCTCCATAAACAATGAAGTTTTTCGGGAAGCTGGTGGATTTGATGTTAATGCGCTGCACGCCGTCCGCAACTTCTTTCATATAATAAACGATCACCTGATCGCCGGCGCAAGCATCCGTAAGCGTGATAACGCTGCCGGTTATATCTGTATATGCCAATTCCGTTCCGCAATCGTCATCCGCGGCAAAAATACTGATATCTCCCTCTGCCGGCGTACCTTTTAAGGTAATGGTCTTTTTATCCTCACCTGTGACCGCAGCCTCTTCTCTGGCAACAAATTTTGCCGTTTTGCCGAGCTCGCCGCCGGTGATTAACTGCCATAATTTTACCGTCTGAATCTGCGTCTCAATCGTCATTGTGCCGCCGCGCTCGCCGGCGAACTGCATACGCTTCGGATGTCCTTTTCCGCCGTAAGCAAATACGGATTCCCCTGTGAGCTCTGTCGTAGATACGTTTGCGAAGTCAAGGTTTAAAAACGGTTTCTTTGTTGCGTAGTCCACGAAAATTAAATCACATACTTCTCTGTTTGCCATGTTTGAATTTGTCATAATAATCTCCTTTCTTGCGCATTTGTGCGCAAAGCCAATTTTGTTTTTTGCAGCGTGAACCATCTCATCCTTTTTTGTTTTTGTTTGCCGATTCGTGTTCTCGCTGTTTTTTGTTTGTAGTTACCTGTTTTTGAAAGTGATGCATGCTTCCTTTCATTTCACCGCATCCGCGGCATGTTATCTGTGGGGAATCACAGGCGCACTGCGCAAGAGATTCCAAGATCGAATATGTTACTTTTCCATCTTTCTTCCTATGGCTCCCTTATCTGTAAAACTCCAGTTTCGCCGGAAGTTCCGACCCTGCCGCACGGAACTTCCGGGCAAAAAACGGCGGAACAAAAATCAAAAAAGTAACTTTTGCCCGTTCCGTAAAAAAATGGACAGCACACACCAGTGCAAAAAAGAGCCAGTGAACGTTTACTCAAACGTTCACTGGCTCCAATGTTCCATTATGATCATTGTCTATTTAATTTGTAACATTATATTATTGTTTATTTAATTTGAACTGCCCCACAAGATTATCCATGGTCATCGCCTGTGCCGACAACTCCTGGCTTGTGGCGGACGCCTCCTGGGCGGTAGCCGCGTTATCCTGCACGACGCCGGAAATCTGATTGATGCCAATTTCCGCCTGCCGCATAGCCTCCGCCTGGTCGCTTACGATACCTTTTAAGTCCTGGGCAAATTGTGCAATCTCTTTGATTCCGCTCACAACGCCTCTGATCGTCTCCGATACCTGCTCGGCGGCGGAGTTACCCTGCGTCACTTCGCGGATGGAATCCTCGATCAGCTCTCTCGTATCCACTACCGCCTTGGCGCTCTGATCTGCCAGGTCTCTGATTTCATCTGCCACCACGGAGAAACCGCGCCCGGCTTCACCGGCCCTTGCCGCCTCAATAGAAGCATTGAGTGACAGAAGGTTCGTCTGCTCCGCAATGGCCTCAATTTCGGAAATAATATTGCCAATCCGCGCCGACGTCTCATTGATACGCGTCATAGCGGCCATCATGTTGTTCATCTCTTCGCGGCTGTTATCTGCCTCCTGCGCATAACACTGTGCCTTTTCATAGGAATCGTTTGCACTCTCTACGCTTCGCTCCATAGCCTCAGTAATATCGCTTATGGTAGCATGAAGCTCTTCCACTGCATTGGCCTGTTCAGTCGCCCCCTCTGCCAAATCCTGCGACGCCTCTGCCAAATGACCGGAGCCTGCCTGCACCTGCTCGGAAGCCTCCCCGATGGAACGCAGCGTGTCCGTCATCTGATGCTTTAATTTGCGCATTGATTGGTACATTTTATTGAAATCGCCCGTATAACGGTCCATGATTTTGGACTTAACGGTGTAATCCCCGGCAGCCATCTCACCCAAGACACCCTCCATGTCATGGATAATCGAACTTAAAATATCTGCCATATGTACGGCGTGGCGTTCCATTTCCTCCACCTCATCCCCCGTGCCTGCCATCGGGAACGGGCTTGTCAGATCTCCTTCGGCAAAAGACTCCAGCCTCTTGCCGAGATCTTTGAGCGGATCGGCCAATCTCTTTGCCGTATGCCGTCCGATCTGCATGGATGTATAGACCGCAATGGCAATTGATACCAATATCACGACAGCCAAAATCCAGCTGGCCGCTGTCAGATACGTTGATAACTTATTGCCTTCGTCGACTTTTACTTCCAAAAGATCGTCTAATTTGTCATAGATACTTTCATACACAGGCGCCAGATCATTGAGTGCGATATCCTGTGCCTGTTTGCAGAGCTCCCTGTCGGTCGTGGCACCCATCTGCATGATTTGTGTATCCAGTTTCCAATAACTTTCCAGTTCCTGCTCAATCGCGTCATAGGTCGCTCTGCCCTCTTTCGACACGATCGTATTTTCCACTCTCGCAAAAGATTGTTCAAAATCCCTCTTGATCTCTTCATGCTGCTGCACGACTGCAGTGATCGCGCTCTCCTCATCGTAACCGATTGCTGCCCGAAGCGAAGATCTGAGATCTGCAAATTCAAACATGGCCTTGCCGATATCGCCCTGTGCAAACCCAAAATTCTTCAGGGCATAAGAATATCTGCCACATATGATTATAATGGCAAGCATACCGATGATAGCTGCGACTGCGGTAATGGATGACACTTTGAAAAAAGACCTGACAAGTTTTTTCTCAATGCTCTCCTGTTTAACTGTGCTTTCCTGTTTCGACATAATTCTTTTGATACTCCTCCCATTCCCGAACAATCCCAGTTTATCATTTGCAAACTTCCATATCACTTGACACAAACAGCATGAACCAAAAATTGTTCATAAAATATTCATAATTTATATTTAATTATAATACTTTATGGGAAATATTCAATATATTTTTTAATAATTGTTGAGAAATTTTCGGTTGTACTTTGCTGTAATTGTTGAAATCTTCTAAAAACTGTCATGTTGCGTTTAGCCGCTGTTACAGTTTTGGTAACCGTTGTTTTGCCGGTCACATTCAAAACTATTAGAGTTTGTAAAATCTCTGAGCGCACATTTACAGGTTCTTCCAGTTGAAAATGGGTTACACTGGTTACATTTCCTGACACCATCAATATCATTGGCTATTTTACTTTTAGAAGTCGTGAAAAATCAAAGGCTATTTATTGCCAGATCAATTGACAAAAACCATTTCTCTGCCTGACAGCCTACCGTCATTAAAGTAAGCTCCGGCAGCAAATATGCGGTGACAAAAACCGGCACCCTGGCGTTTGCCGGGACGAAATGCACGAAATCCAGCATTATCATCCCGGATACCGCGGCGTATAACGGCTGCACATATAAAGTGACCGCAGTTGCCGACAACGCACGAAAGGACAACAAGAAAGTCAGATGAGTTACGATCGGGCACCATGTATTTTTATTGGAAAACGCGCGTTTTTCGGCTGCACAAAGTTACAGGCCGTTACCGTCGGAAAATATGTAAAACAATCAGCATGGAAGTCTTTAAAGGTTGTAAGAACTTAAAAACGCTTACCGCAAACTTCAAAAAACGGAATATAATCGGCAAAAATGCGCTGGAAAGCATCCGTCCCAAAACCAATATCAAGATTCCGGCAGGCTCTGAAATTAGTTTTTACCCGTTCATCGGATGACTTCTTTTCAAATGTAACTTTTACCCATTGATCATAGGCAAGATTATATATAGAATCATCCGATTTGCGGTTCAGCCTGGATTTCCTGCA
>CANONN010000090.1 GCA_947567625.1 uncultured Roseburia sp.
TACGGTATGCAGGCTTCACAGCCGGTCTTAAGGGTATAATATATATTCCAAACCGCCGGTTATACGAATACGCGGCTCCCCCTTACAGCATACCTCTGCGGCGCAGGCTGTAATCTATGGCCCGCTGGGACATAGGAACGCAACCACAGCCTCAACGGTGCTTCTAATATCCTCTTTCCTTCTTCCCAACTCTTTCCCCTCAATACTCCAAAGCAGCCTTTATTTTTCCAATTACCGGTATCCCATTTCACTCTCATACGCAGCTATCACCTGCAGATTTGCCTTCTCCACCTCATTCAGTACGTTATCCGAAAAGTCCTCCGCTGCAACTGTACCGGAATACCACGAACAGGTATCGAAATACCCCTGAAGCTGTTCGTCATTAAAACGCCTGCCATATCTCGCATAAATTTCATTCCTCGCAATCTTACATTCACCGGCAGTCTTGCCCCATAAGTCCGAGGGCTGCAGTGCAGCTACATTGTCATCCGGGAAAACATACTCATGGGAATTATCCTGAAGCGTACTGTCCAGCATATAACCTCCCGCTAATGAAAACTCTTCACTATATGGCTGGTTTTCCGTGAGCGTCACATAAGCCTCTTCATTCTGGAAAGCAAACTCCAGCCGATATCCGCTGTAATCTTCCGTATAAACCGCTGTGTACTCGTCAATCCATTCCGCCGTACAATCACGCATGTCTACATATGCCAGATATCCTGACGTTCCCAAACCTACAGCAAACGTAATCCCGTTTTCATTCATCTCCCAAATAGAAATCCCGCATTTCGGCCCGTTTAACCTCGAATAGTCACCCGTAAGGACTTCATAATCCAATCCGTATGGGTAATCATCTTCGGAAATATCTTCCCCCGGCTGATTTACGGTCTCCGGCTCTGCAGATTGATCTCCTGCCTCTCCCCAGTCCGGCAAATCCCCGGCCTCGTCTTGATTGGGGGATAACGAATCTCCCAAAGCGGCCATCTCCTCCTCAAGGGCGGCCCATGAATCCTGCAAATCAGCTCCAGTTTTGTCTAACGTCCCATTATAATTCTCAAAAAACGCAACCAGAATCAGCCCTTTCACAAGCTCTATCTGCGCTTCGCCATCCACTTCCATAGCGCCTACTTCTATCGCGCCGTTATCGGAAACCAAAAACTGCAGATCCACTTCTTTCCATCCCTCTTCATTTTGATAAATACTCCCATGAAATTCTACAACATTCTGTCCTTCTGTTGATTTAAAAAAGCTCCACTTGCTGTCATCAAAAAAATTTTCTAATGCTTCCCCATAGCTGATACCCGGATATCCCTGCGGGCAACCGTTTTTTACGGCCCTCACATATCTGCTCTCCGCCAAATCCGGGGCAACCGAAAAAGGCATCCACATACATGCCATGACAACCGCACAAATTCCAAGCGCCAGACCGAACCGGGAAAATCTCGCATTTTTCTTCCCATTTTCATATGCATTGACCGGCGCTCCCGGCAGAAGATGCTTGAGCAGACATGCCGCTATCGTCTCCTGCTCTAGCAGCGCTTTATATTTCTTTCTTGCAGATTCCAAAGAAAGCAAACCATCTTCTATCAAAAATATATGTCTGCAATATCTGCCGTCGACGCACACATCTCCGTCTTCATCCAGATAAACCTGACGGACTGCTTTACAGGATAACTGCTTTACTGCCCCAAACAGCGCCATCTTATCATAAACTTTAATCGGCTCTAATAATGCATCTATATAAACATCATGGCTTGACTGAATCCGCCATATTATAAACGCATGAAAAAAATAGGCAAAAAAGCAATATCCAAGCCCCCATAAGCCGGTATCCCTCACAAGAGCCAATGCACCCTCGCTTCCTTCCGATATACTGCCAGCCAGACTAAGCATTGACTGAACTCCTGCATAAAGCCAGATCGCGGACCCAAGCAGGGCCACCCCTTTTACAATCAGTGCAATAATTTTTCTATGTTCATTCTTCTCTTTCAGCTTCACAAGATCGCCACTCAAGACGATTCCCGCCTGTTTCGCCTCCTGTGGCTCCACATCCACAGACGTTCCGCAGGAAGGACAAAAATGCATACCGTCTTCCATTTCTTTTCCACACTTTAAACAAACCATTTCATTTCCCTCCCATTTTATCTATAATGCTTTTTCGGAATCTCTAAAACTTTTTATGCGGCATCCAAGACCCCGTTTATTCCATTTTTTTGATATTATTATAAAATTTCCCTTTTCCATTTCTTTTATCTAATGTATACATTATATACTGCCTACATGCTTCATGCAAGCGTAATTTTTCCATTATAATAACGGAAAAAGGAGCATGTGATGATACGTTTACGGATACTGGAAATCTTAGAGGAACAAAACCATACCAAATACTGGCTTTTCAAACAGATGGATTTAAGCTATCAGAATTTCAACCGCATGGTCATGAATGAGACGCGCTCCATCCGTTTTGAAAATCTGGACGCATTGAGCAGTATTTTAAACTGTCCGGTAGGGGATTTATTTGAGAAAACAGAAAGTGAAGATGAAACGGAATTTTTTCATAATGATTGATGCGCAGACACCGCCATATATAGCGGAGAATCCGGCAGAGCCGGATTCTCTTTTTCCATGAACCATCCTTTTTCTTTATTCCTGTATGCTTTCGGCAAACAGCCGGAATGCAAACTGGAATCCCTTGACAAACCCGCTTTCCTCGGCTGCGGAAGCAATCAGGTAAAGGTCATCCTGACACTTCCCGCATGTACAGCCGCCTGTTTTTTCTTCCCTTTCCTTTAACAGGCCTGCGATTTCCTCTTTTACTTCCCTGCTTATCCTGTCTTTCCCGTAATCCCTGCAGGCCATTTTACTGTACAGCTCCCTTATCATCTGCCATACCTCCTCATATTATAATTTTTAACCGGACGGGACAGACACAGCCGTTTTAAGGGATACCGCTCCTGTCACTGGCTGCGCCGCCTGCCTTAAAGAAATAATATATAATCATAAATGCCCGGGATCCAAAAACGCGCTTTGCCCGCTGCTGCTCCTTTCGATTTCCTGTTCCACAACTTTTCCGAACCGCTCTTCCCGTTCCCTTGTCTGCCGTTTGTTTTCGCGCCGTTTCCTGCCTGTACGGTAAGAAACCGTATTGATGCCGAAATGGATATGCGTATGGGCGTCATTCCTGTCGGGCCTGTGCACGCCGTAAACCACCTGGCAGTGGTCGTTTTCATAAATATCACGCGCCATTTCCCTCGCCATTCTGTCCAGATCGACGTGGTTGGAAAGAGCCGCATGTTCCGCTTCCGGTGACAGGGAAAAAATCTCATGGTCTATGTGCCTCCCAAATTCCCCGTTTCTTTCGTATGTCTCCTGCACTATAGAAAACTGCCTGATTACGGCATCCACGCCGGCAAATTCCGTTACGCCGAGGCCTCCCCATGCAGCCAGATCATTTCCCGCTTTCCCGTTTGTGCGCGTAATATAGCGGATCAGCTTTTCGGGGGCGTCCGGGTTTGTATAATTCCCCCTGCCCGCCTTATAAATCAGTTTTCCTGTCTGCCCTTTCATTTTTTATCCTCCTGCAAGCCGCTAAATTTTTTCTGATAAAACAGCTTAATGCTTTCTCCCAGTTTTTCATCTCCACATTTTTGGCTTTCATGATATACTTCATTCAAAAAATCCAGAATCTCTATCTTCTCCGGCAGCGGGATGCCGCCTGTCCCGTCTGTTTCTGCCAGTCCTTTATGAAGCAGATAATTGCTTAGCGTATTCTTCTCTTTTCCGGCTAACTGTAACAGCCTTTCTTTTTCCTGCTTTGTAACCCTAATCTTAATATACTGGTCTTTCATTGTTTTCTTCTTTCTCCCCTCCTTGCATATGTGATTTTTAATTATTATAAAAGATAGCAAGTACGCAAAAATTTTGTAATACTTGCCAGAAATTCCATATTTTCTAACAGGCAGCGTGATGTATTGCCATTTTCATGTGGCCACATCTTAAACGCTTTCATAAGCTTTTCTTTATCAAACAAAAAATATGATTTTGGTTTTCCTGACCCGGAATGAATTTTATGATTGTTTTTTATTTTATAGAAACACTAATTGTAATGGCGTTCATGACAGGTCATGACTGCTCCTACTTATTTGTGAAGCCGAAATTAAAAATTAAAAAAGAAGCATTAAGCTTCGGAAAGGATGAAATATGGAAGACTGCTATATGACAGTAAAAGAATTTTGTAAACGAATGCAGGTCAGCCCCTCCACCGTTTACCGGATGATTAAAAGCAATATGATCCCGGCCGTGAAATTCGGACGGTACTGGAAAATCCCAAGAAACGTATTCCGTCACATACGCTGAAAAATTTTTCTTGACGCAGTAGCTTTAAAAACGCCTGAAATATCCCGCATAATCCCTCTGTTCAGTCGTATCTTATTTCGGCTATGCATCTGCTCGTCAAAAAACCGCAGGACAGTTTTTACACCATCCTGCGGATTTCTTTATAGTTGTTTCTAAATAAGGCTCCTTTTTGTGTGCTTTTTCAAAATTGGCTCAGAATTAGTTCAAAGTCTGATATCCACTGATCACCCACTAATGTCTATCAAACTCCGGCATAATCTTAATTTTTTTCTTTTCCTGCCATCTTCTCAATTTCCTCAATCGGCAGTTTTGTGCCCCTCGCTATTTTTTCATATGATAATTCTCCCATCAAAATAAAAGTACGCGCTATTTCCTTTCTCTCTGCCAAAGCAGCTTCATTTCTCATATCTTCCATACTTTTACACATCTCTTCCACCCCTTTCGGATTTTCTTTCAGATATCTTGTACGCTCTGCCATTAAATCAAAATTCATATCATCCGCTTCCGTACAGTTAAAATCGTGCATCAGTTTTCCTAAATCAGATTCCCCTCTGTATTCGCCATTGACATACAGGATATGCTCTCCATCTCCAAAGCCGATACCTGTTGTCATATTGATCCGTTCAATTACATAAAGCGGCTCACCTTTTCCATAAAAATCTTTTTCTGTAATGAAGATAGTATAAGTATCCGGCAGCTCCTTAAATTCCTGCCCGGCATCCAGATTTTCAATATCAAGCACACTCGAATGGTATCTTGCCCTGTGTGGGTCGGCGCCCTTATCGGCTCTTTGAATTTCACAATCGTACTTCCTGTTTTCAGAATCTGTTCCATATGCATCGAGACAAATGGAACGCGCCCCTGCCAGCCGTTTCATATCCTTTTGTGTCTGACAGTCTGTAATGATCAAATCCCGTTTACCGGTAATAATCCGCAATACGAGTTCTGCCAACGGGATATTGTCTTTAAACAGGCATCTCATAAAATCATCATCTATTGGCCGGAAACCCCGAAGGCGCTGTAAATCCTGCTGATGCTCACGTTCTTTTCTCTGCTGTTCTGTTTCACTCATGAAATATACCTCTTTCCCATCATTACTGATGTTCACTTAATATTATAAGCCGCATCCACCATAAATACAATGGAAAGCAAACTATTTTTTGTTTTTCCCATATCCTGATCTATCGTATGTTGGTTCGTCTATATTTTTTCTGTTCTATTGTTTGTTCAAATTATCAAAACACAAAAATCCGCAGAACGGCTTTCATGCTATCCTGCGGATTTCTTTATAGTTATTTCTAAATGACTTCCAGTCTGTATATAAGGCTCCCTTTTGTATGATTTTTCAAAATTGGTGTCAAACTGGTGTCAAATTCTACTCTTCAAACCTCCAAACCATTGAAAACACTGGATTTATTTCTCCAAAGTTTTCATTGTAGGGAACAGCAACACATCCCGAATCGCCGGGCTGTCTGTCATCATCATAACCATACGGTCAATCCCGAATCCAATGCCCCCTGTCGGCGGCATACCGATATTAAGCGCATTTAAGAAATCTTCGTCAAGATGGTTGGCCTCTTCGTCCCCGGCGGCCAACAGCGCTTCCTGCGCCTCAAAACGTTTCCTCTGGTCGATCGGGTCATTTAGTTCGGAGTACGCGTTTGCCATCTCCCATCCGTTCATAAAAAACTCAAACCGTTCCACATAATCGGGGTTGTCCGGCTTTTTCTTGGTCAGCGGAGAGATCTCGATCGGATGGTCCATCACAAACGTTGGCTGAATCAAATGTTCTTCGACATACTCCTCAAAAAAGAGATTTAAAATATCGCCTTTTTCATGGCGCGCCTCATACTCGATATGGTGCTCGTCGGCCAGCTTTTTGGCCTGCTCCGTCGTCTGAATCTCATCAAAATCGACATTGGCATATTTTTTGACGGCGTCCACCATCGTAATGCGCGCGAACGGTTTGGACAAGTCCATCGTATGTTCGCCGTAAGTTAAAATCTCGGAGCCCGTCACCTCTTTTGCCACATGACGGTACAGATTTTCCGTCAAATCCATCATGCCGTGGTAATCCGTATATGCCTGGTAAAGCTCCATCAGCGTAAACTCTGGATTATGGCGGGTGTCAAGCCCCTCATTGCGGAATACGCGGCCGATCTCATACACGCGTTCCAAGCCGCCCACAATCAATCTCTTCAGATATAACTCCAGTGATATGCGCAGACGCAAATCTTCATCCAACGCATTAAAATGTGTCTCGAACGGTCGCGCGGCAGCCCCGCCGGCATTCTGCACCAGCATCGGCGTCTCCACCTCCATAAAACCCTGCGCGTCCAGAAACTTGCGGATGGTGCTGATCACTTTAGAGCGCTTGATAAAAGTGTCTTTTACTTCCTCGTTCATAATCAGGTCGACATATCGCTGACGGTATCTGGTGTCAGTGTCTGTCAGGCCATGAAACTTCTCGGGCAGAATCTGCAGGCTCTTCGACAGCAGCGTTACCTCCGTGGCGTGAATGGAAATCTCTCCGGTCTTGGTCTTAAATACGGTTCCGCGAATTCCAAGGATATCGCCCACATCATATTTTTTAAACTCTTTGTAGGACTCCTCGCCGATATTGTCACGCGCCACATACGCCTGAATCCGCCCAGCAAGATCTTGAATATTACAGAAAGATGCCTTACCCATGACACGTTTAAACATCATACGACCGGCCAGCGCCACCTCCTGATTTTCCATCGTCTCAAAATTCTGGATAACCTCGCTGCTGTGGTGTGTCACATCATACTTTGTAATGGTAAACGGGTCCCTGCCGCCCTCCTGCAATTCCTGTAGCTTCTCATAACGAACCTTTAACAGCTGATTGATATCCTGCTGTTTTGTATTGTTGTCCTGCTGATTATTTTGTCCCATCTCTATCTCCATTCTCCCTAAAGAACATCAAACGTACCGACTATAACGTTATCTTTAGCATATCGTCCTTCACATAAGCATCGGTTTCACTGATCTAGTTTTACTTTAAAATGCAGTCTTTACATAAATATTGGCTTCGATGATAGCTTCACCACTGTGTTGCCTCCATTAGAAACTCATCCTGCATGTAAACCTGATTCCCATTGAAACATCGTTCTTTTTGTATCCAAATCTCCTTGCGACTCGCTGACGCTTCAGAAGCATTAATTAGAACGATGAATGGAAAGCACTTTATATTCCAGCTCGCCCGCCTGCGTCTCTACCTTTACAATATCGCCGATGCGCTTGCCAAGCAGCGCCTTGCCGACCGGAGACTCATTGGAAATCTTTCCCTTTAAACTGTTCGCTTCGGTGGAACCGACAATTTTATATTCTAACTCTTCATCGAACTCGCAGTCTAAGATCTTAACCTGACAGCCGATACTGATCTTATCCAAATCAACCTCTTCCTCGACCACAACCTCGGCGTTTTTCAAAATCTTCTCGATATCTTCAATGCGCGCCTCGATATCACGCTGCTCGTCCTTTGCCGCATCATACTCTGCATTTTCAGACAAGTCGCCCTGCTCTCTGGCCTCCTTGATCTTTTGGGATATTTCTTTGCGCTTGACAACTTTTAATTGTTCCAGCTCGTCTTCCAGTTTCTTTAATCCCTCGTAGGTTAGAATATTTTTCTTATTCATGGCTTCACCCTTCTTTAATTATTTTTCTCCCAATATGTTTCCCGGCATCAGATCTCATCGGGTATAAAAAGCAAGCTCAAATTTATCTAAGTAAGACGTTTTTTTCTCGTCATATACGCTCCCGACAGCCACAGTATTATAACCGATCGGCACTAAAATGTCAAGATTTTCCGCCCCGCCGCGTCCGTCTTTTCCAGATTTTTTGCGGCGCCAGCATTTTTTATAAATCGGAATGTAATAGTACCTGGCGCAGATCAGCTCTTTATAGCAAGCGCTGCGGCGTTCAAAATCCAGCAAGATGCGGCGCTTCGCCTGTCCACTGCCGGAATGATGATTCGCACGGTAATGAAGATTCGATATCACCTGATTTTTGTCCCGCACATTGACCAACAAGCCGTTTTCCTCATATAATGTTTCTTTAAAGTCTTCAAAATATGCAGGCCGTTCCGTATAAATCGTGAGAAAATTCAATTCCGCTGCAATTTGATCGAGTACATCCAAAAGCTCTGTCAATTCAAAATTGCCCGCCCCCTCCTGCTCTTCATCCAGAATTTCAAGTTCCGCCTCCCCAATTGAAATCCCCAGTGCCTTTAATATCCCGGTAAAAACGGGTGCAAATTCCCGCAGGAAATCATTGTCGTATGCCATCGCTCCTCCCGCAAAAGAATGCTTTTCTCATTATATGCCGACCTATTGCGTGTTATTACTTCCCATACTTCCATGATTATGCGCAGGATTGCTCTTGAAATGAAAGTGTCACTCCAACAATGATTTTCTCATAAGGCTTTCCAATTGCTCAAATGTTTCCACCTCGTTTATCTCTCTGCGCAGCTTAGAAGAGTTTGGGTAACCCGACGTATACC
>CANONN010000091.1 GCA_947567625.1 uncultured Roseburia sp.
ACGCGTTCTTACGGACTTTGCAGCGAGTGCAAAGTCCTGAGCTGAACTGTTACCAATCTAATTTGACATCTCATGGTCCGTCATGCTATAATAGTGTTACAAATGTAACAGTAACGGACAGAAAGGAGGGAAGATCGAACGATGCGGACATTACTCTTTATCAGTCTCGGTTATCTGTCGGGGAGCGTCCTCTACGCCAATGTTTTTTCCAGGCTTCTCGGAAAAGGCAGTATCGTGGAAAAGAGCAGAGACCATAATCCGGGAACGACAAATGCCTATCTCTACGGCGGATTTCTCTGCGGGACACTGACGCTCATTTTTGACATTGCCAAGGGGATTTTGCCGGTATACTGCTATTTTCGCACGCCGGGACAGATGCTGCACGCCGCCGGTCTGGCGTTGGTTTTGGCTGCGCCGGTGCTTGGGCATGCTTTTCCGGTTTGGCGTCATTTTCAGGGTGGCAAAGGCATCGCCGTCTCGTTCGGATGCCTTCTGGGGCTTGTTCCCTACAAAGAACCTTTGCTGTGGCTGGCATTTTTCTTCGTATTCTTTTCCACTGTTTTTCAGATCAAATCGCATTTTCACCGAACTGCTGCCACCTATCTGTGTACGTTCGCGGCGCTGCTCCTCGTGGGAGAGCCGGGCGTAATCTGTGCCGGGTTTGGCGTGATTATGTGCGCCGTGTTGTTGCGCCTGCATCTGAGTGTAGAAGAGAGAGAACGTTTTGAGGTGAGTATATTATGGAAGCATTGATCTTATCCTGCGGTACCGGCGGCGGGCACAACGCTGCCGGCGCTGCCATTGCCGAAGAGCTGAAAAAGCGCGGGCACAAAGTCACGATGACAAACCCCTATGACCTGAAAAATCACCTGCTGGCATCCGCGGTCGATAAGCTGTATATCAATATTGTTCAACAGATACCGGGATTTTTCGGTGTGATCTATCGTGCCGGCGACCTCTACCGCAGGCTGCCGTTCCGCTCGCCGATTTATTTTATCAACCACAACATGACCGGGGCGATGACACGGTTCCTGAACCAACATTCCTTTGACGCGATCGTGGTGCCCCACCTGTATGCGGCCGAAATCCTGACCATTCTAAAGGAGCAGGGGCAAAAACTTCCCCCGGTCTTTTTTCTCGCGACAGATTACACCTGTATCCCGTTTACGGAGGAGACCGACTGTGATTATGTAGTGACGCCGTCCGCCGATCTGCTCGAAGAGTTTGCACGCTGGGGAATAGCACAGGAAAAGCTCTATCCGATCGGCATCCCGGTAAAATCTGCATTTTCCGATACCATAAGCCGGCGGGAAGCGAAAGAGGCCTTGGGCTTGTCTGCCGCCAAGCGCTATATTCTGGTGGCCGGGGGCAGCGTCGGCGCCGGTAAGATTCCTAAGATCGTGCGGCTGCTGTACCGCCATTATAAAAACACAAACACAGAGCTCATCGTAATATGCGGAAATAACGCTCAATTATACCAGCATTTAACAAAGGCATACGCCGGCCGGGTGCATGTCATCGGCCACACCGACCAGATGGCGCTCTATATGAGAGCCTGCGACATCGTGATCTCCAAGCCCGGCGGGCTCTCCTCCACGGAGGCGGCCGTATCGGGCACGGCATTGATTCACATCACGCCGATTCCCGGCTGCGAGACCCGCAACATGCGCTACTTTTCGAGGCGCGGCATGTGCATACCGGTGCGCAGGATAGACAGTGAGCTTTTGCCGGCCTGCCGAAAACTGCAACGGCGAGAGGTGAGAAAACAGATGCGCCGCCGCCAGCATGCAGGCATCAACGGCAGCGCGGCCGCCGATATCTGCGATCTGATGGAGCGCGCGGCCGGCGTGCATCCATAAAAAAGGGAGAGCGTATGGCTGCTTTGCCACCACCTTACCATTCTTTGTGATGAAGATATCCCCTGTTGCAGACAATACTAGCAATTTCCCAAGATTATTTTTCAATTCTATTGCTGTAACTGATACAAAATCACTTCTTTCTCTGTACTATTATTATATCTAATCTCTCACTTCCTTTTCTATGCAAGGCGTACTGTCTCTTGTCTCCCAAATGAAATGACCTCATAGAAAGGAATCATCCTCTCTACAAGGTCATTCAAACTTACTCTATTCTCTTCCCAGGCTGTCCCAGCTTGCCCTCACAGGATAATCGGGTGCGCCCTGGGTTCCGTTCTATTCTTATTTAAAGTAGGCCACCCCGGATTCAAACAGCCTCATATCCTGCTCACCGTAAATATTCATCGCCACATTCGTATCGCGCCGCTCGGAATGAGCCATCTTGCCGAGCACGCGCCCGTCCGGGCTGGTAATGCCCTCGATGGCGGCGTAAGAGCCGTTGACATTCCACTCCTCGTCCATCGTCGGCACGCCCTGCTCGTTGACATACTGGGTCGCAACCTGGCCGTTTTCAAACAGGCGCTCGAGCCACTCTTTGGGTGCGACAAAACGCCCCTCGCCGTGGGAGGCGGGATTGGTATAGACTGCGCCGAGCTCGGCCTGCGCCAGCCACGGAGACTTGTCCGTCACGACTTTCGTGTAAGCCATCTTGCTGATATGGCGGCCGATGGTATTGTACGTCAGGGTCGGTGAATCCGCTGACTGCGGGCGAATCTCGCCGTACGGCACCAATCCCAGCTTGATAAGAGCCTGGAATCCGTTGCAGATGCCGAGCGCAAGGCCGTCCCGCTCCTGCAAAAGCTTTGTGACCGCCTCCGTCATCTTCGCGTTGCGGAACGCCGTCGCAAAGAACTTGGCGGAACCCTCCGGCTCGTCGCCGGCTGAAAAACCGCCGGGGAACATGATAATCTGTGCCTGCCCGATCGCCCTGCTAAACTCCTCCACGGAATCGCGGATATCGTCGGCGCTCAGATTCTGAAACACTTTGACGATCGTGTCCGCTCCCGCACGCTCAAATGCCCGCGCACTGTCATACTCACAGTTGGTGCCCGGAAAGACCGGTATAAATACGGTCGGCCGCGCCACTTTGTGCTTGCAGACGTAGATCTCTTTCGCGCGGTAAAGACCGGTATCAACCGTTTCCGTTCCCTTCACTGCCTTCGTCGGGAATACCTTTTCCAGCGTAGACGTCCAGGCACCAAGCGCTTCCTCCATGGAAATCGTCACATCGCCGTAACAAAATGCCTGTTTATCGTTGACCGCACCGACCACTGTGGCGATATCACCGTCATTGGCCCCCGCGGTTTTGCAAAGCCCCTCTGCGCGCAAAATCTCGCGCATTTTAGAGAGTTTCTCAAACGGAACCTCCGCCACAATATCGCCGAAGCCCGGCGCAAACATCGTCTCTTTGGACACCGCGGCATCCATCGTAACACCCAGCCGGTTGCCGAACGCCATCTTGCTGACCGCTGCCGCCAGGCCCTTGCCGTCGAGGGCATACGCGGAGATGATGCATCCCCTCTGAATCATCTGACGCACGGCCGCGTAAAGCTTCATGACCTGCGCATAGACCGGAATATCGTAGGCGTCTTTTTCGATGCGAAACAGCACTAACTGGCTGCCGGCCTTTTTTAACTCCGGCGTGATGATATCTTTTTCTCTCGCCACATCGACCGCGAACGAGACCAGTGTCGGCGGCACGTCAATCTCATTAAAGCTGCCCGACATGGAATCTTTGCCTCCGATCGAGGGCAGGCCAAAGCCGATCTGTGCGTCGTAGGCGCCCAAAAGCGCCGCAAACGGCTGACTCCAGCGCTTTGGCTCCCCGCTCATCCTGCGGAAGTACTCCTGGAATGTAAAACGCACTTTGGCGCAGTCTCCGCCGGCGGCGGCTATGCGGGAAAGCGACTCCAACACCGCGTAAACCGCTCCGTGGTAGGGGCTCCAGCTGGACAGGTAAGGGTCGAACCCGTACGCCATCATCGTGACCGCGTCAGAACTGCCCTGCGCCACAGGAATTTTAGCCACCATCGACTGTGTCTCCGTCATCTGGTATTTGCCGCCGTAGGGCATGTAGATGCTGCCGGCGCCGATCGAGCCGTCAAACATCTCCACCAGCCCTTTCTGGGAGCAGACATTTAAGTCGGCCAGCTCCCTAAGCCACGCCTCTTTGGCGTCTCCCCGCTCCAATGCCTCCGCCACGGCGCAAACGGCGATCTTCTTGAGATAATTGTCTTTTTCGTCCGGCATCTCCACAGCCACAGAAGTCTCCTGATGCGCGCCGTTTGTATCCAGAAATGCACGGGAAATATTGACTACTTCCTTGCCTCTCCACTCTAACACCAGCCTTGGCTCCTCCGTGACGACCGCCACTTCGACCGCCTCTAAGTTTTCTTCTTTTGCGTAGGCTAAAAACTGCTGCACATCCTGCGGGGAAACCACGACTGCCATGCGCTCCTGCGATTCGGATATGGCAAGCTCGGTGCCGTCAAGGCCCGCATACTTCTTCGGCACTTTATCGAGCTGTACGCGAAGCCCTGCGGCCAGCTCGCCGATGGCAACGGAAACGCCGCCGGCGCCGAAATCGTTGCACTTTTTAATGATATGGGCCACTTCCTCGCGGCGGAACAGACGCTGTATCTTGCGCTCGGTCGGCGGATTGCCCTTTTGTACCTCGGCGCCGCAGACAGAGGTGGAGGCCGTGTTGTGCGCTTTTGAGGAACCGGTTGCGCCGCCGATACCGTCGCGCCCGGTGCGTCCGCCCAAGAGTATAATGATATCGCCCGGGTCCGAAGTCAGCCGCTGCACGGCGCGCCGGGGCGCCGCGCCCATGACGGCGCCAATCTCCATGCGCTTCGCCACATAGTTCGGATGATATACCTCCTTGACATAGCCGGTCGCCAGACCGATCTGATTGCCGTATGAGCTGTATCCGTGCGCCGCCTCGCGCACCAGCTTTTTCTGCGGCAGCTTGCCCGCGATCGTCTCTTTCACGGAGACGGTCGGGTCCGCCGCCCCGGTGACACGCATCGCCTGATAGACATAGGTACGTCCCGAGAGCGGGTCGCGAATCGCGCCGCCAAGACAGGTCGCCGCCCCGCCGAACGGTTCGATCTCGGTCGGATGGTTGTGCGTCTCATTTTTAAAGTTTACCAGCCACTCCTCCGTTTTCCCGTCCACCTCGATCGGCACGACAATCGAACAGGCATTGATCTCATCGGATTCCTCCTGATCTTTTAACTTTCCCTCTTTTTTTAAGCGTTTCATCGCCATCAAAGCGATATCCATCAGACAGACAAATTTGTCGTCCCGCCCCGCGTATAGCTCCTGAAAGGTCTTCAGGTAGTCCTGATAGGCCGCCTCCATCGGCGCCCGGTAATAGCCGTCGTCAAACGCCACATCCTTTAACTCCGTGGAGAACGTCGTGTGACGGCAGTGGTCAGACCAGTAGGTATCGAGCACACGCACCTCGGTCACAGACGGATTGCGCTTTTCTTCGTCTCTGAAATACGTTTGAATATGAAGAAAATCCCGAAACGTCATCGCTAAATTGAGCGAATCATAGAGCTCCTTCAGCTCATCCTGCGTCATTTTAATAAAATCCGCGCTCCCCTTCCTATGCTCAAAGATCATAATATCTTCCGGCTCCGGGAACGTTTGCACAAGGGTCTTAGGTTTGTCCAGCCCGGTTTCTCTCGAATCCACCGGATTGATGCAGTGCTTTTTGATGGCCGCAAACTGCTCGTCCGAGATCTCCCCATAAATGGCATAAGTGACGGCGGTGCGAATCACCGGCTCTTCCGTCTCGCTCAGCAATTTCACGCACTGCTCCGCAGAGTCTGCTCTCTGGTCAAACTGCCCGGGCAGAAATTCCACAGAAAATACCTTAGCGCCGCCAAAATCCACGCTTTCCTCGTAGATATCATCCACCGGCGGCTCGGAAAAGACCGTCACCAATGCTCTCTGATAGGTAGCTTCGGAAATGTTTTCCACGTCATAGCGGGTCAACACCCGCACCTTTTCCACCCCTGCAATGCCAAGATAGCCCTTGATCTCAGACCCAAGCTCCTTTGCTCTGACCGCAAAATCCGGCTTTTTTTCTACATACACTCTGCGTACTGTGCTCATGAATATTCCTCCTGCCTGTTCTCGATAATTATACTCATTACAGTGCTTCTTATAAGCTTTCACCATTTTATCACAAACCGCACAAGAAGTATAGGTGATTCCTTGTTATTTTTGTAAAGGGCCGGTGCACGGCCCTGCCGTTACAAACGGGCATTTGGTGCGCGTCACACGGTTATATTCTAATCAGAGCGGACTTCGTTTGCCCCGCTGTACAACCTTTTTTGCCAAAAATCATTTTTAAAACGATTTTTGCCCAAAAGTCATTTTATTTGCGATTCATAATCTCTTTTATCCAGCAAAAAAGGAATTTCCTGTCTGCCTTAATTTCCTATGCTAAAATAGCGTGAGAATCTCACCATCCACTTGTGCATAGAACAAACCCTTCCTGCAAAAATTTATAAGGATACAGAAAATCCGTAACTATTCAGCCTTCGGCTTCTTAGTTACGGAATCCGGCTCATTTAAAGTTTGTCTTCGACAAAGAGCCGGATTCCCGCTTGGCTAGATATACGCGTTCTTACGGACTTTGCAGCGAGTGCAAAGTCCTGAGCTGAACTGTTACGAAAATCATCTCCTTTTATGGGATGTATCTGTTTCATTCCATGAAATCATGTTTCTATGCAACTATACAGAAAGGGGCAATTTTATTGATATGAAACAATTAGGCGACCGGCTCCGCGATCTGCGGGAATCACGCAATCTCAAACAGACAGATGTCGCAAACGCACTCGGCATCAGCAACAAAATTCTTTCCAGTTATGAGCGCAATATCAGTATGCCGACGATTGATAATTTAAAGAATCTATGTGAATATTATAATATATCCGCCGACTATCTTTTACAGATCGACGTCGGCAAAAACATAAAAAGTTCCCAGGAGGCAGCCACATTGACAGCCCTATCCCAGGAACAAAAACAAATCTTATCGTATTATGGACGATTAAACGCAGAACACAAAGATGCCGTCCGCGGGTTGATGGTGCTCTACCATAAGGAACAACAGCGAAAACCCGGCTGAGCATAAAGAGACGGAGCGGGAAACCTACCGTGCCGTCGCAAGAAACCAGCGGTTTGCAGCGGCAAACCCCTGTTGTCAGCCCATCGCCGCCCTCTCCACGCCGCACGGTTATGCGCTGCGTTCGGATAAAAAACGGGAGACCGGTCAGCTGCGCGATACGCAACGTCCCGGTCTCCCATTTTTGATTAGTCCTGCGCGATGATCTCTCTCTTGTTATAAGAGCCACAGTTCTTGCATACTCTATGAGGCATCATTAACTCTCCGCATTTGCTGCATTTTACAAGCGCCGGAGCAGTCATTTTCCAGTTTGCTCTTCTTTTATCGCGTCTTCCCTTGGAAGATTTATTCTTTGGACAAATTGACATCTGCTTACACCTCCTTAAATTTATTAAAGACATCTTGGATTGCCGCCATTCTTGGATCTAATTCTGTTTTCTGGCAATCACATGCTGCTCTGTTCAAATTCTGCCCGCAGACTTTGCATATTCCCTTGCAGTCATCCTTGCACAAAACTTTCATCGGCCAGTTCACCAAAATCTCTTCATAGATAAGCTTATCTATATCCAGATGGAATCCAATCAGGTAGTCTGTCTCTTCCATATCCTCTTCCCTGACGCCGTCCTCCGCAATGCGGAGCTCTTTGTCGATCGAAAAGCGGATGCTTGTCCGGACATCCTCCAGACAGCGGCTACACGGTATCAGTACCGTCAAATCAACATCTCCGCGGATAAGCAGCCGCTTGTTCTCCCGGTTTGCGATTTGCAGTGTCACTGGTGCCGCTTCTGTGATAGGAAATTCACCTAACTTTGATGAAAACGACGCATATCCGATCGAGACCTGCTCGGTACTCTCTTTGTTCTCACAGGACAAAACGTCCGAAATATCAATCGTCATAGTTCACCCCTGTCACACTTTTTCACACCTAAATGATTATACACATCTATACACGGTTTGTCAACAATTTTATCGTAACTATTCCGCCTGCGGCTTCATAGTTACGGAATCCGGCTCATTTAAAGTTTGTCTTCGCCAAAGAGCCGGATTCCCGCTTGGCCAGATATACGC
>CANONN010000092.1 GCA_947567625.1 uncultured Roseburia sp.
TCATCGTCGTCATAATCGCCATAATCGTCGTCACTCTTATAGGCGCTCTCTTCTTCCAGTTCGTCGTCCTCCTCCTGTTTTACCAGGTTAATGGCCATACCGTTCACATACACCTGACATCCCTGCGGGATGCAGAATCCCTCTTTTGCCTCAAATACGATCTCTTCCATCTCGTCACCGCCGGGCACTTCCTGAATCAGCGGCGCATCCTCGTCATACGTCACATACTTTTCCAGATTATTGATCAACCCTATGGAGACCGTAGTCGGAAGCTTGATCGTATAAGTAAACGCCGCCACGTCACTGTCCATAAGCCCTGGCAGTACAGCGACCGCCCGAATCGTCGTAACGATCTCGCTGCCTTTTGTGCCGCCGACCGCAATCGGGCCGGCATAGAGCGTACCATTGACAGCGCTCGGCGCGCTCCCATCGGTCGTATAATAAATCAAGGCCCCGTCCGTCTCACAGGACAGGGAAACGCTCTGCGCTTCCCTGTAAGCTCCGGGCGCAATATCCGCCCTGGGGGCGCGCACTTTTGTCGCCGACAAAATCTCAATGACGATCTGTACATCCAATCCTACCTGATTCGTATCGATGCCCTGTGGGCAAACCACTTTGCCAGGCACCGTAAAACGCTGGCCAGACATGAGCGAAGCGTTGTACTGCTGCACAAACTCCGCCGTGTCCCACACAAGGTCCGCGGTATCAATCTCCTCGTCTTCCGTGACGATCGCCACGGTTTTGGGCAGACATTCCAAAATCTCCGCCAACGGCGTTCCGTTCTCCACCGACACATTCTGTATGGTTCCGATCTCTAACAGCTTCGCCTTCGCGGTACGGTACTCCTGCGAATAAACGGTACGCGTCGTCCCGGTTTCGTGCGGTGTGACAAGCGCCGCCGGGTTTCCGTCGATCTCGGCCGTCACCTCCTGATAAAATATGTATCCCTCTTCGGCCTCAAGCGTCAGCTGCGCCGTGTAGGCGGTGTCAAACTTCGCGCGTTCCACATCCGCCGGTGTCCAGCTTACCACAGGTTCTTTTACCGCCACTCCCTTTGTGTCGCACACCGCCAAGGTATCAAGCTTATGGCCGCCCTCCGCAGGCGTGATATCACGCACAGACACATGGGTGATCGCAGTCTTCGCCGCCGAAAAATCAATCTCCTTGGACACGGACGCATAATCGGTCATATGCGCCCCGCAAATCTCCTCCGCAACCAAATAGCAGTGATACTCACCGTCGAGTTTTGGCAAAACGACCTCCACCGTGCCGGCGCTCTCTGTCTCACCCGCCGCCACTGCAAGATCGGCCATTTTCCCATAGTACATAATCTGTGCGCCCGCCGCATCATATTCTTTGTCCGTAATCATCATGGACAGCTGCGTCAGACGCGCCGCCCGCTCTGCGGTGGCAGCGCCCGCGCGGTATGAAACCAGGTATTTGGTCTCATCCTCCGTCACAAAACGTATGATATCCCCGTCCGTCTCCGCCGACAGCGCCTCATCTTTTAATGTCAGGGTCCATGCGGCATCCTTGTCCGCTTCCTGCGGCTCGGTCAATGCCTGTACCGTCTTCGCCGACTTGTCGGAATTCAAAAATAAAATGTCTTCTGCCCTGACATTGAGGGCCGGAGAAATACCCACCTGATTTATCACCGAGCGCAGCCTCTCGACATCACCGTTCTTCGACACAAAGCCCGCCACTTTCGTCAGGCCGCCAACGGCAGAACGCATCCACCACTCCTCGGCATTGCCTTCCACGTCCAGCTTTGCGCGCGCAGCGGATGTTCCTCGCCCGCTGCCGTAGCCGTAAGACACATTGGTCAGCTCTGCGGCATCCAGCACAAATATTTTGTCCCCGTCAAGCGGAGCAAAATCCAGTACGCCCTCCCAGCCGGCGCCGTCGTCATCAACAGCCGTATTCTTAACGCTCTCCGCGATAACCGCTTGCTCCTCTGCGGTAAAACTCTCATTTAAAAACCCGCTGCCGCCGTATTCTCCTTCGCCGTTTAAATAGCGGTACAAATCGCTGTCCGCCCACACATTGCTATCCTCGGAACCGTGAAAATGATACTTCTCCACGATCCTGTCGCTATCGAGCAGCACAGTCTCGCCGTCTGCGAATACAGTCGTTCCCGCGTCCAGCACACGATACTTCATCGGCTCCCCATGGTATGCTCCAAAATATACATAATCGCCGCTCCAGGACGACGTGCCATCCTCCGGCACCGTTGGGTCACCCAGCGCGTCCGTCCCCAGGCTGATTGTCTTTTCCGCTCTTTTGTTCTCCCCCGCATAGACCGTCTCTGCTGCCTCTGTGACCGGCAAGATACCGATCAGTAAAACGATGCTCGCCACGATGGACAAGCCTCTTTTCCAATACCCTTTTTTCATAAAACTCTCCATTTCCTCCACTCACTCCATATGCAAAGACAACTCCCGCTCAAACTCAGATGCACTGCTCCCACTACTTTTCTATCATATACCAAATCATGGATTTTGGCAAGGTTTCAAACAAGAAAACACCGGGACGCGGCGTATAGAAAGCGGCAAACGCCCCTCCCTTTTTTGCGCAATGCGCCCGTCTGTTGCAGATATATGGAAAATTTGAAAAACTATATCTAAATTTATTTAAATGTGTTAATATAATAGGGAGCCTATTAATATCCGGCAAGGGATTCGGTGCTTGGCAGCAGGCAGGTACGCTGGATACTTACCGCACGTTTATATCCGCTTGATTGCTTTTGCGGAATACATATATGGAGGTGTTTAGTGTGAAAAATACCTTTTTCACACGCAAATTTGTGTCTGCGCGCACTTGTCACAAATTTGTTATGCGCAAAAAACGTGCGCAGAAATGGAGATTTTTATGGAAACAAAAGAAAAAAGTGCAAAGAAGACCGGTTTCTTTCTTCACTCGATCAAAGGACGCATCAGCATCTTACTGATTTCATGTATCATCGCCGTCGTGGCCGTTCTGCTTCTTCTGATTCTTCCCAGTGTAAGAAACAATATGAAACGTCTGACCCAAAATTACCTGTACGATATCACCGTTTCGGCCGGAGACCGGGTCAGTCTGGCCGCTTCCGAATCGGATATGGAAACGACGCTGGGAGTGGAAACGTTAGGGGAACTGATCGGCAGCGTCGGCATAAAGGGAATCTCTTCCAGCTATGCCTACGCGGTTGCACCCGACGGCATCATGTTATACCATCCGACCGAATCCAAAATTGGACAGCCTGTAGAAAATGAAGTGGTATCCGGTATTGTCGGTGTCATCCAGTCAGGCAAAACAACGATCGAACCGCAGGTCGTGACCTACAAATTTAAGGGCGTGACAAAATATGCGGCTTATTATGTCAATGCAGGGGCTGATTTTATACTCGTCATATCGGCAGATGAAGACGAGGTGATGAGGCCGATCACAAGGGTGACGCAGATCAGCATCGCCCTGGCAGTATTGATCGTCGTCATCTGCTCGTTTGTCGGCTATATCGTGGCGGGAACCATGATAAAGCCCATTGTCAAGATCACTGGCATCATCAATAACATGGCGGAAATGAACTTTGCCGATCACAGCGAACAGTCCCAGCTGAGCAAACGAAAAGATGAGACCGGCGAAATGATACGGGCAATCGGTGCGCTGCACGAGCACTTGATTCGCGTCGTCGGCGGGTTAAAGAACCAGAGCGAAAGCCTCTTTTTTGCCTCGGACTCTTTGAGCGCTAACACCCATGAAACCGTGACGACCATCGAACAGCTCGAAAAAGCGGTGACCGAAATTGCCGACGGCGCAAGCTTCCAGGCGAACGAAACGCAGAAGGCCACCGAAAATGTGATCTTGATCGGCGATATGGTACAAGACACTACGAGTGAAGTCGAACATCTCCTCGTCAATGCCACCGCCATGAAAACATCGGGCGATGAAGCATCCAAAACCCTGATACAGTTGGAACAGATTAACAAACAGGCCAAAGAGGCGATCGATACGATCTATGAGCAGACGAATACCACCAACGAATCCGCCATGAAGATCAGAGAAGCTACCATTTTGATCACTTCCATCGCGGAGGAAACCAATCTGCTTTCCCTCAATGCAAGTATCGAGGCCGCAAGGGCCGGAGAACAGGGCCGGGGATTCGCAGTCGTCGCCGCCCAGATTCAGAAACTGGCAGACCAGTCCAACGAATCCGCTCGCCAGATTGAGACCATTACGGATTCCCTGATCGAGGATTCCAAAAAGGCGGTCACCATCATGGAAGAAGTAAAAGAAATCATGATGAAACAAAATGAACATATCGCTAAAACGGACGAAATTTTTACAGAAGTGAAGACCGGGATCGACGGTTCCATCGACGGTGTTTCCCGTATTGCGGAAAAGACCAGACAGATGGACAACGCCAGACTCAATGTCGTCGACGTTGTCCAGAACCTGACGGCAATCGCTGAAGAAAATGCTGCCAGCACGGAAGAGACGTCTGCTTCTGTCACGGAAGTAAACAGTATCGTAACCAATATCTCCGAAAACGCGGACAATATGAAGCATGTCGCGGATGAATTAGAGCAGAATATGAATATATTTAAGCTGTAGGGAACGCGCCCTACTCCTTAATATGCTCTAACCCCTGGTCTATGACGGTGCGCACATGCTCATCCGCCAGCGAGTAAAAAATGGACTTGCCCTCTCTGCGGCTTTTCACCAGCTTATTTTGTTTTAATACTTTTAGCTGGTGAGAAATCGCAGACTGGGTCATGTTCAGCGCTTCGGCCAGATCGCACACGCACACCTCCGCTTCAAACAGTACAAATAGTATCCGAATGCGCGTGGAATCCCCAAACACTTTAAACAGCTCTGCCAGATCGTACAGCACCGTCTCTTTGGGCATGGTTTCATGCACGATCTTTATCAAATCCTCGTGAACCTCCACGGTATCACAACACATACATTCTTTATCTTCTCTCATATTTTCCTCACATCTAAAGCTTTTTCACGAACAGCGCACGAATCGCGTTTAAAACAGCCAACACCATTACTCCGACGTCCGCAAAGATCGCCAGCCACATATTCGCAATGCCAAGGGCTCCAAGCAACAGGCAGATGATTTTGACGCCGATCGCAAAATAGATATTTTCATACACAATCCGCAGGCACTTTTTGGATATCTTGACTGCCTTGGCAATTTTTTGCGGATCGTCATCCATGAGCACTACATCTGCGGCCTCTATGGCGGCATCGGAGCCAAGCGCTCCCATCGCGATTCCGATATCGGCTCTTCTGAGCACGGGGGCATCGTTGATGCCGTCTCCCACAAAGGCCAGCTTTTCTTTCTCACCCTTGCGCTCTAACAGTTCCTCCACTTTCGTCACCTTGTCTGCCGGCAGCAGTTCGCCAAGCACCTCATCGATACCAAGGTCTGACGCCACCTGCTTCGCCACGGCCCAGGCATCCCCGGTCAGCATGACCGTCCTTTTAATCCCCGCCTGTTTTAATGCCGCAACCGCCTGTGCCGCGTGAGGCTTTATGCGGTCCGAAATCAGGATGTGCCCCGCATACGCTCCATCCACAGCGACGTGTACCACAGTCCCCACATGATGACATTCTTCACAGGCAATGCCAAGGCGCTCCATCAGCTTGCCGTTTCCCGCGGCCACCGACAGCCCGTCTACTTTCGCTGTGACGCCGTTTCCACCGATCTCCTCCACATCCGTGATGCGGCTTTTATCAATTTCCCCGCCGTATGCTTTTTGCAGGCTCTTGCTGATCGGGTGGGAAGAAAAGCTCTCTGCATAGGCCGCATATTCCAGTAACCGCTCCTTGGGAAACGCTGCATGATGAATACCGCTGACCTCAAAGACGCCCTCCGTCATGGTCCCGGTCTTGTCAAACACCACATATTTTGTTTTTGACAGCGTTTCGAGGTAATTGGAGCCTTTTACCAATACCCCCTCTTTGCTGGCGCCGCCGATTCCCGCAAAAAAGCTTAAGGGAATACTGATCACCAGCGCACAGGGACAGCTGATTACCAAAAATGTCAGGGCGCGGTAGACCCAGACGCCCCACTCCGGTGTAAGCCCCATAAACAAAAAGCGCACAAGCGGCGGTAAAACTGCCAGCGCGGCGGCGGCAAAACAGACCGCCGGCGTATAGATTTTGGCAAATTTAGAAATAAAATTCTCGGAGCGGGACTTTTTGGAGCTGGAATTTTCCACCAGGTCCAATATTTTGGACACCGTAGATTCCCCAAACGCGCGCGTGGTTTCGATCTTTAAGACACCGGTCATATTGATGCAGCCGCTGATGACTTCATCGCCCGCGCTCACCTCGCGCGGAAGGCTTTCTCCGGTCAGGGCGCTGGTATTTAACGCGGCGCTGCCCTCTCTCACCACACCGTCGATCGGCACTTTCTCCCCCGGCTGCACCACTATGATACTGCCGACTGCGACTTCGTCGGGGTCCACCTGAGAGACTGCCCCCTCGCACAAAAGGTTGGCGTAGTCGGGGCGGATATCCATTAAGTCGCTGATATTGCGGCGGCTCTTGCCGACGGCATAGCTCTGAAACAATTCACCGATCTGATAAAATAGCATGACCGCAACGCCCTCGGTGTATTCCCCCAATGCAATGGCGCCTACCGTTGCGATTGCCATCAAAAAATTCTCGTCAAATACCTGCCGATTTAAAATGCCTTTGCCGGCTTTCTTTAAAATATCATATCCGATGATCAAATAGGGAATCAAAAACAGCGCCATTCTCAGATATCCCTCAATCGGAAGCAGCGCAAGAATTACCATGAGAACTGCCGCAGCAATAATGCGGACTAATACTTTTTTCTGTTTTTTAGTCATTCAAGCCTCCAAACCAGAGCGTTTTCCAAAACGATTGTTTATAGAAAAATCTCACAGTCGTCCTCCACTTTTTTACAGTTTTTTTGCACTTCCCGCATAACATCCGCCGGGTTGGCGCCGTCTTCAAATTCTACAATCATCTTCAATGTCATAAAATTGACGGTGGCATCTTTTACGCCTGCCGTCTTTTTGGCCGCGTCTTCCATTTTGTTTGCACAATTTGCACAGTCTACTTCGATCTTGTAAGTTTTTTTCATAGGATTCCTTTCCGCTGCCCCCGCATCCCCCTTGTCTGCATGAAACAGCAGAACCGTGTGCGGAGCGCTTTTGATTGCTTTTATTCATATGAACATTTATTCATGTGTTGGTTATATTATAGCACATGGATTTATTCTGTCAAGTGATTGAACGTGTTTTTTCGGAATTTCTGTAACAGTTCAGCTCAGGACTTTGCACTCGCTGCAAAGTCCGTAAGAACGCGT
>CANONN010000093.1 GCA_947567625.1 uncultured Roseburia sp.
GAATGTGGCAGCCGAAACATCGCAATATCACCGTACCCGTTCGGTGTATTGCCAGGCGCCTCTCCGATGAGCGTGCCCATATGATTATCTTTTATGTACTGCGCAAACAGCATGGCAGAGCTAAAAGAATTGGAAGAGGTCAGGATATAGACCTGGCCGTCAAACGTCAGATCATCATATTTGTCGTTTTTTATGGTACTGCTTGGAAATGGAAGCTTAAACCAGCCGAATCTCCACTCACAACCACCCTCTTTCCAGGTATCGACATTGAGGTATCGGATAAATTCATTTGCCACGCGAGAATCGCCGCCGCCGTTATAGCGCAAATCTACGGCGACATGGCGGATGCCTTGCTCTTTTACTTTGGCGAACATTTCCCTCACACAAGCCTTATAATCCTTATTGTAATAGCAGGAATCCAGAGACAGAATCGCCAATTGATGTTCTCTGTCAAGCTCATAGGACACAAACGATTCCTCGTCCTCATTGATTGCGTCGAACTGGTTATACGCAGCATATTCCTCATAGGTAAGGAAGTCTTTTGCATCATAGGTATAATCTGTTTTTTGGCCATCCTCAGACTCATAGGTAAAGGTGATTTCTTCCTCTGGAGGGAAACCGAGATATTGCAGACCTTCCAAGGACGAAAGATCACTTTTGAGCAGCGAAAGATGCCAGCTGGGCGCTTCAAAGCTATACAGATCATTCGTCTGTTCCAGCAAATCGAAAAGCTCGTTTCCGTTGACTGCTGTCACGCTGCTGTGGTTTCGTTTTAACTGATCGATATCTTTTCGATAATGAAGCTCTTTTGGCTGAAGTTTCACATAAGTATGTCCGTCTCGCAGGACGGAGAATATGTATTCTATTTTGCGTGCCAGTTCACATACCGAAATCTGGTCCATGTGCTTGAGATCGGCATGTACCGTCTCATAACGTCTCTGTACTTCCGGCGGGGTTTGGCGATAAAATGCGGGATGTAGTTTGGTCAGGTAATACATGGCGTATTCCAAATCTTTGAGCGCATCTTTTTCTGTCATCATGGTATCGGCCGGCTTTGAAGAAGCGGAAACCATAAAGTGAATATTTTTAAAATTGATACTGTTCCAATACGGATTACAGTAATTGCCGAGTACGGAAAACGCAAGGGCAAACAGACTGAAAACGGAAAGCAATACCCTCCCCCATGCGTTCCTTACCGTTGTCTTTAAACACAACAGAAAAGTCAGAACAAATACGACGCACAAGCATATCGTTGTGTATTTGGGTATCTGAATGAAAAAGACACTTGCCGGCACAATGGCAATCATTACCGTCGCAATCAGAATATACAGTGTGATAGGTATAAAATATTTTGGTTTCAATGTTTGATCTCCCTGTTAGAAAGCAATGCTGATAGTTATCACTGCTATTCTACCATATTCTTGCATAGAAAATGAAACTTTTATCTATTATTTTGCGAAACGTGTTCGTCAAAGTAAAAGATAGGGTTATCGCTCCGTTCACTTTAACGCAAGGAAAAGGTATAAAACGAAGCGATAAAGTAGAACACGGTTTTTTATTCATATCATGGCAGATATTCGGCAGAATAATAAGGGACGGTAATGTACTGCCCGCATTGGATTGCTTCCCCGGAAAGATGATTGATATACTGCACCTCACGAATATAATCGTTTCTGCTGCGGTAGAATTCCCCCATATACTCTCCTGCAATATCCCACAGTGTGTCGCCCTGCTCGATACGGATGCAGGTGTAATATTTGTAATAATGATCTGCCGAGGCAGCCTTTGCGGCCACGCGTCCGGATAGGAAGAAGCAAAACGCGGCAATGCATACGGCGATCAATGTGAGCAGTCCGATGGCAAACCCCTGCTTTTTTGTGTTGGCGTGGCAAAAATGTCTTATGAAACAGCTTTTGTTTATCACGAGATTCTGTTGCATCTGTTGACCTCCCCGTAAATCATGGATTACATCAATCGCGAACACATGTTGTGAACACTTGTTCTGCATCTGATAATCATACTGTAACACAGGAACATGTGTTTGTCAATTATGATTGCGAACAAATTTTCGGAATATATGTTTGCTTTTCCAATCGAGCTGTGTTATAATGAGCAAAAGAAATGATGTGGAATGATTTGTAGATCAATTATGATAAAGGGGGTTTTTTCTATGGGAAGTGGAAAAATCAGCGACAAACAGCGCGCAATTTTAGAATATATCAAACAGGAGATTCTCGACAAAGGCTATCCTCCCGCAGTCCGCGAGATCTGTGAGGCAGTCGGTCTGAAGTCAACCTCTTCCGTGCATGCACATCTGGAATCTTTGGAGAAGAACGGCTATATCCGCAGAGATCCCACCAAGCCGCGCGCGATCGAGATCATTGACGATAACTTTAACCTGACGCGCAGAGAACTGGTCAATGTTCCGATTATCGGACAAGTGGCCGCCGGAGTGCCTATTTTGGCAGTGGAAAATATCGAAAATTATTTTCCGATTCCGGTGGAAATGCTGCCCAACACAGAGACATTTATGTTAAATGTAAAGGGGGAAAGTATGGTGAACGTCGGCATCTTCGACGGTGATAAGATTTTGGTTCAAAAGCAGTCCACCGCCAATAACGGTGAAATGGTGGTTGCTCTGGTCGATGATTCCGCCACGGTTAAGACCTTTTATAAAGAAGACGGACATATCCGCTTGCAGCCGGAAAATGACACGATGGAACCGATTATTGTCGATCACTGTGAGATTTTGGGCAAAGTATTCGGCGTGTTCCGTCTGTTGCGTTGACAGGATCAAATGCTTGCGGTCCATGACAAAGCATTTGACCACCGTTGTTGTTGGGGCTTGGGAGAAAGCGCCGGGCGGCGCTTTCCCTGTTATTTTTCGTCGACCGCATGAATGTCGATCATTTTCCCGTCCCGCCAGATGCGCTCCAAGTCATAAAACAGGCGGTCTTCTTTTGAGAAGATATGCAGAATGATATCGCCGTAGTCCATCAGTATCCAGGTGGAGTTCTTGTTTCCCTCTATCTGCCTTGTTTTTAAGCCCGCTTTATATAAAGCTTCCTGGGCGGCGTCCTGCATGGCCAGAATCTGATTCTGGTTTGAACCGTTGGCTACGATAAAGTAATCTGCGATGGGAGAAATGCCCTGTATATCGATCACGGTCACATCCTCCGCCTTGCGGTCTTCCAGTGCTTCAACTGCCAGTTTACAGTATTCTAATGATGTCATTTCGTGTACTCCTTTCGTATTAAGCTTCTGTCAGGTATCTTTTGTAGAATTCATATGTGATTCGGCTGGTGTCATCAATACAGCATCCCCGTGCCATGAGATAATTTAAAGTGTCTTCCAAGATCTCTGCTATACATCGGTTGAGATCGACGAAGGCTGTCCTGCGGACATTGGAAAGATTCGGCGCTTTGTCACGCATGGGTTCAATATAGTCGGCGATGTAGATGATTTTATCCAAAAGGCTCATATCGGGTTCGCCGGTTGTATGCACTTTGATTGCATGGAGGATCAGCGGATCTTTGACACCGTAGGTATGTTCTGCCACAAATGCCCCCAGCTTCGCGTGAAGCAGGCTGGGATTATCATATTCGATATTGTTTATGGGAATGTGATGCTTCTCACACAGCCTGATCTTATTATCATTTGAGATACATTTGGCGCAGTCATGGAGCAGACCGGCCATCATAGCGTCATCCACCGCGTAACCGTGCGCCATGGCGAGAGATGCCGCCGTGTACATGACGCCGAGCGTATGTTCATAGCGTGGCTTGTCCAGTTCTTTCTTGAGGCGTTTTCGTATTTCATTTCGTTCCATTGCGAATCCCTAAGCCTTTCTCTCATTATTTGTTCAAACTTACCGATAGAGGTCATGCGCTTTGATATATTCTTTCACCGGTCCGGGGCACTGGGAAATATCCAGGTTTTGGCCGCGCGCCGCGCACTGCCGGATTTCTGTGGAGGAAACCGGGGTTTTCCCGCTTTTTATCGTACAGATCACAGCAGGAAAAAGGGATTGTATCACAGAAATTTTGCGGTCGATTTCGGCCAGGTCCATATCATCCCGCACTGCCACCAGGAGAACGGCATGTTGACAAATGATTTCCGGGTGAAACCAATGCTCGAAATAGTCCAGGGAATCCGCCCCCATGATAAAGTAAAACTGAAACCGGGGAAAGGCTTCATCCAGTTTCTCTAACGTGCGATAAGTAAAACTGGTTTCCGCCGCGTCAATCTCAATGGTCGACAGCTTAAAGTAAGGATAGTCCTTGATGGCCAGCATGGTCATTTCTGCACGCTGTGCGGCCGGTGTCATGGCACTCTCCGATTTATTGGGAGAATGGCCGGCCGGGATAAACCAGACCTCGTCTAATTGAAATTCTTTATATGCACTCTGGGCAATATTGAGATGCCCATAGTGTATGGGGTCAAAGGAACCGCCCAAAATACCGATTTTTTTGTGAACGTTTTCTTTCATCATTATTTCGGAAGATCGTATTTAGAATTTTTCTTTGCCTGACGGAAAAGAATCATTTTTTTACCGATCACCTTCACCACCTCCGCGTGTGTGCGGCCTGCCACCGCCTCCGAGATTTCCCGGGGATCGTCGTCACAGTTTTTTAATACGGATACTTTTATCAGCTCTCTCTTCTCGAGCGCTTCGTCCAGCGCCGCGATCAGCTCGGGGGTAAGGCTGGACTTGCCAATCTGAAAAATAGCATCCATCGTAGTTGCCTGCCCGCCCAAATAGGCGCGCTGTTTGCTTGTCAATGCCATAAAAACCTGCCTTTCTATTTATAATAATCAAATTCGTTGCCATACATACGCACGGTATCGCCATCCTTGATGCCCATTTCTTCCAACTTGCTCAAAATACCCTGCTCCTTTAAGAATTTCTGGAAAAATAAAAATCCCTTTTCAGAATCTATATTGGTGTAACCGAGCATTTTGTCAATCTTAGGCCCTTCCACGACGAAAGCCGCGTCGTCTGCGCGCGTGATCGTATAAGGCTCTTCCGCAAAAAGGCGCAGTGCCGGGTCAAACTCCGAATCGTAGATGACCGGTTCCTTGCTGCAATGGGATAATAAATCACTGACATGATATAACAGTTCTTTGACGCCCTTACCGGAAACGGCGGAGATCGGAAACACTTTGATATTGCTTTTTTCAAACTCGTCTGAAAGCGCGCGGATGATATCGTTCTCATCGCCGTAGATCGCATCCGTTTTATTGGCGGCGATCACCTGCGGTTTTTCGAGCAAAGCGGCATCGTAGGCTTCTAATTCCCGGTTGATCGCATGGATGTCGGCGATCGGGTCGCGCCCTTCGGTTCCCGCCGCGTCCACCACATGAATCATGACCTTGGTGCGCTCAATGTGGCGCAGAAACTCAAGACCTAATCCGACGCCCGTGGATGCGCCCTCTATCAGTCCCGGAATATCGGCAATCACAAACCCGCTGGCGCCGTCCAGATCGACTACGCCAAGGTTGGGCTGTAACGTCGTAAAATGATAGTTGGCAATTTTGGGCTGGGCGTTGGTGACACGGGACAGCAGAGTAGATTTGCCGACATTGGGAAACCCTACCAGGCCCACATCCGCGATAACCTTTAACTCCAGTTTAACTTCAAGTTCCACTGCCTCGCCTCCGGGCTGCGCATATTTGGGCGCCTGCATGGTAGCCGTGGCATAATGCTGGTTGCCGAGTCCCCCACGGCCGCCCTTTAAGACGATTCTTCTGCGCAGATCGCCGGACATATCGGCAATCACTTTGTCGGAGGCCGCATCTTTGATCACAGTACCCGCAGGCACCTTTAAGATCAAGTCGGCGCCGTTCTTGCCGTGGCAGTTTCTTTTGCCGCCGTCCTCTCCCGGCTGCGCCGCAAATTTTCTGCGGTGGCGGTAGTCAGTCAGCGTGTTTAAGCCGTCATCGACTTCAAAAATGATATCACCGCCCCTGCCGCCATCGCCGCCGTCCGGTCCGCCGTCCGGCACATATTTTTCCCGGCGGAAGCTGACGTGGCCGTTGCCGCCCTTGCCGGATTTTATAATAATTGTTGCTCTGTCTGCAAACATAGTGAATATCCTTTCCGTAACTGTTTCTTTTAAAATGGTTTGCCAGTGAAAGCTGACACAATTTCCCGTGAGATATGGGTTGCTTCATAAAAGCCGACGCAATTTCCTGTGAAAAATGGGTTGTTTCATAAAAGCCGACACAATTTCCTGTGAGAAATGGGTTGCTCCATGAAATGCCTGCCTGTGCCCATCATGCGATCTCCTGTAAGGTAAAAAGGCACGACAAACCGAACAAATCCGGTCTGCCGTGCCTAGTCATACGTTTTACTCTGCTACTGGATAAACGGAAGCCTGTTTCTTGTCTCTTCCTTTTCTCTCGAATCTTAAAACGCCGTCTGTCAGTGCGAATAAAGTGTCATCTCCGCCGATGCCTACATTGACACCCGGATGAATCCTTGTACCACGCTGTCTGTACAGAATGTTGCCAGCTTTGACGAACTGTCCGTCTGCTCTTTTGGCTCCTAATCTCTTGGACTCTGAATCACGTCCGTTTTTGGTGGAACCAACTCCCTTTTTATGAGCAAAAAACTGAAGGTTCATATTTAACATGTCCTACACCTCCTTAAAAGTTAGACTGATATAATCATTTCCATAAGTTGACTGGATTCCCTCTAAGCCTAAAACCAGTGTTTTGATCAGCAATTGCGCATCGTGGCCAACGGATTCCCGAAATCGCACCGAGATAAGTCCCGTCTCTTCATTAGTCCTGGTCGTAAACTGCTCGTCCGTATACGCGTCCAAAGCATTGATGACGGTGATGACCAATGCGGAGATACCCGCACATACAATATCCTCACCTTGATCGGCATACCCTGCATGACCTTGACAGACAAAACCAATATACTGCTGATGCTGGTTTTGGAAAATCGTAACGCTTGTCATAGTCTGTTATGCGTTGATTTTCTCGATCTTAACCTGGGTAAACGCCTGTCTGTGACCGTTTTTCTTGTGGTAACCGGTTTTTCTCTTGTACTTGTATACGATTACCTTTTTCCCTCTGCCCTCTTTTACGACAGAAGCATCAACGGTCGCGCTCGCAACGTCTGACCCAACCTTGATTCCGTTGTCGGATACAGCAAGAACCTCGTCGAACGTTACTTTCTCTCCGGCCTCCACACCAAGTTTTTCAATGGTAATGATATCGCCTTCGGATACTTTGTACTGTTTACCACCTGTTG
>CANONN010000094.1 GCA_947567625.1 uncultured Roseburia sp.
GGAATCCGGCTCTTTGTCGAAGACAAACTTTAAATGAGCGGGATTCCGTAACTATGACGCCGAAGGCTGAATAGTTACGGAACCGATCGTCAGTATCTTACTTGCGAAATATCGAATAGAAGTATATGATGAAAAGGTAAAAAATGGATGGAGGTACATAAGAGTATGAGAGACAAAGATTACTATCTGGGACTGGATATGGGGACATCCTCTCTGGGATGGGCAGTGACGGATGAGAACTACAATCTTCTGCGGGCAAAAGGCAAAGATCTGTGGGGCATCCGTGAGTTTGAGGAGGCGCTGACCGCGGTAGATCGAAGGACGTCGCGTGTTGCGAGACGGCGCAGACAGCGGGAGGCAGCGCGCATCGGGCTGCTGCAGGAGTATTTTCACGACGCCATCTGCGCGGTGGATGCCAATTTTTATCAGCGGCTGAATAACAGTAAATACCACAGGGAAGATAAGGACCGCGAGGTCAATGCCCCAGACAGTATTTTTCACGACAAAGATTATACGGATAAGCAGTATTTTGATCAGTATCCGACGATATTTCACCTGCGCGCCGAGCTGCTTGAAAGTGATGAGCAGCATGACGTCAGGCTTGTGTATCTGGCTCTTTTAAATATGTTTAAACACAGAGGTCATTTTTTGAATATGACGCTGGAGACGGACGGCAGCGTGCGAAAGATCGGGGAGGCATATGAGGATTTTTGCTCGATAGCATCGGAATTATTGGAGCTTGAATTTTTGCGCACAGTCGATGGCAGTGCGTTGGAGGAGATCTTGAGTAACCGCGATTTTTCGCGTAAACGAAAGGCGGAGGAGCTTGCGGCACTGTTATGTGTCGCCAAAAAAGAGAAGAAAAAAATGGCCTGCATCAACGGCATTTGCGGCTTAAAGTTTGACCTGAAGGTGGTTTTCGTCGAGGAGCTTGCGGTGGAGGATAAGAAATACGACGTCAGTTTTTCAGAATCGCAGTATGAGGAAAAAGAGGCGGAAATGCAGGGACTTTTGACCGATGAAGCATTTGAATTGATCGGGTTAATGAAAGAGATTTACGATATCGGTTCCCTGGCCGGAATCATGAAAGGGCATAACTATTTGTCGCAGGCGCGCGTTGCGGAATATGAGAAGCATAAAACTGATTTGAAAATCTTAAAATCATTGGTGAAAAAGTACGCTACACCGGAGGAATACAACCAGTTTTTCCGCGAGCCGAACGAAGGAACCTACAGCGCTTATGTCAACTCTTCTAATTCCGCAGGCATGGAGAAGCCGAGCAGAAGGGACATGAAAGGACGAAAACCGGAGGACTTGTATGCGTCGGTGAAAAAACTGCTAAAAAAGATGCCGGCCGAGGACGCACAGGTATCTTATGTGCTGGCGGAGATAGAAAAAGAGCATTTTTTGCCCAAGCAGCTGACCGCTTCTAACGGCGTAATCCCCAACCAGGTGCATGCGAGAGAAATGAGGAAAATATTATCCCACGCCGAACAATATCTGCCGTTTTTGAAAGAGCGGGATGATTCGGGGCTGACCGTATCCGAGCGCATATTAAAACTGTTTTCCTTCCAGATACCGTACTATGTAGGGCCTGTGACTGTCAACAGCGCCAAGAATAACGGCAACGGGTGGGTCGTCAGGAGAGAAGAGGGGAGAGTACTTCCGTGGAATATCGAGCAAAAGATCGATATGAAAGCGACCTCTCAGAAGTTTATCGAAAATTTGGTCAGACGCTGTACCTATATCAGCGATCAAAAGGTGCTGCCAAAGTCGTCGCTGATGTATGAGCGCTTTTGTGTGTTAAATGAGATCAATAATATTAAGGTGCGCGACGAAAAGATCAGCGTTGTCTGCAAACAGGCGCTTTACCGTGAGTTGTTTGCGGCAGGCAAGAAAGTGACAAAGAAAAAGATATGTGCATTTTTGCGCAAGGAGGGACTGATAAAAGAGGGGGAGGAGGAACAGGTAAGCGGAATAGATGTTACCCTAAATAATTCACTTTCTTCTTACGCCAAATTCCGGCAGATATTCGGGGAGGAGATCGACACCGATGACGGGCAAAAGATGGCGGAGCAGATCATATTTTGGTGCACGGTTTACGGCGACGCCCGCCATTTTTTGAAAGAAAGTCTGGAAGAACAGTACAGCGATCGACTGTCAGAGGAGCAGATCAAACGCATCCTGGGCTTCAAATTTAAGGACTGGGGAAATTTGTCAAAAGAATTTCTGACATTGGACGGTTGCAGCAAGGAGACAGGCGAGCGTATGCCGCTGATACATATGATGTGGGAGAGCAACGACAATCTGATGGAACTTTTGGCAGAAAACCGTTACACCTACAAAGAAAGTCTGGAGGAGATGCAAAATACGGCAGTGAAATCTCTGGCAGAAATGCGGCCGGAGGATTTGGACGATATGTATTTTTCCGCGCCGGTCAAGCGGATGGTGTGGCAGACCTTGCTGCTTATCAGAGAGATAGAAAAAATCATGGGCAGGCCGCCGAAGCGTTTATTTGTGGAGATGACAAGAAAAGAGGACGAAAAGAAGCGCACCACGTCCAGAAAGCAGCAGCTTTTG
The DNA here is from genome assembly GCA_947567625.1 of uncultured Roseburia sp. Lineage (GTDB taxonomy): Bacteria > Bacillota > Clostridia > Lachnospirales > Lachnospiraceae > Roseburia. Next base: position 2,581 of record CANONN010000094.1, read on the forward strand.
GATTTATACCGTTCGATTCGGGACGAGAGCCACGATTGGAAAGATTTGATTGAGAGATCAGAGATGGATGGAACGCTGCGCAGCAAGAAAATGTATCTCTACCTGACGCAGATGGGCAAATGTATGTATACCGGGAAGCCGATTGATCTGAATGATCTGTTTGACAATAATCTCTACGACATTGACCATATTTATCCCAGGCATTTTGTAAAGGATGACAATTTGGCAAATAATCTGGTGCTTGTCGATAAACGGGTAAATGCCCACAAGAGCGACACATATCCGCTTGAGGAGGATATTTATAAAAAGTGCTATAGTCTGTGGAAAGTTCTGCGGGAAAAGGGTCTGATCGGAGAAGAAAAGTTTCGCAGACTGACAGGACGCAATCCGTTCACGGATGAGCAGAAAGCGGGATTTATTGCGCGCCAGCTTGTGGAGACGAGTCAGGGGACAAAAGGTGTCACCACAATACTGCGGGAAGCGCTGCCCGATACGGAGCTTGTTTTTTCAAAAGCATCTAATGTTTCGGATTTCCGGCGTCAGTTCAAGCTATTGAAAACGCGTTTAGTCAATGATTTTCATCACGCGCATGACGCTTACTTAAATATCGTGGTTGGCAATGCTTACTATGTAAAATTTACGCAGAATCCGTTGCATTTTATCAAAAAAGAATATCTGTGGAATGAAAAAGAAAATCATTATAATCTGAGCAGAATGTTTGACTGGAATATACGCAGGGGAGAGGAGATGGCCTGGGTCGCGCAAAAAGGAAAAGAGGAGTCGGGGACGATTGTCACAGTGAGAAAAATGATGGAAAAGAATACGCCGCTGCTGACGAGGCTGAACTTTGAGGGGCACGGCGGACTGGCAGAGCAGACCCTCTACAGCGCCAAAAAAGCGGCGAAAGGCAAAGAGGGTGCCTATATTCCGTTGAAATCTTCAGACGAAAGAATGTTGGATGTGAAAAAATATGGCGGATTTAGCAGTGCCGCGACGGCATACTTTTTCCTTGTGGAGCATGAGGTCAAAGGCAGGAAAGTCAGAACCATAGAGACGCTGCCTATTTTTTGGAAAACGCGCGTGGAACAGGATGAAAAGGCTTTACAGGAGTATTGTGTAGCTGAACTTAAGTTGAAAAATCCGTCGGTGCGTGTGAAAAAAATAAAAATACAGTCATTGATAAAGAGGGATGGGTATTATATGCATCTTTCGGGGAAGACCAATAATCAATTAACGGTAAGAAATGCCGTGCAGCTATGCCTGAAACAAAAGTGGATGGATTACATTAAATGTCTTGAGAAGGAAGAGGTAACAGACAAGATAACAAGGGAAGATAATATTGTTTTATATGATATTTTGGCACAAAAGCATACTGAGACAATTTATGCTAATAAGCCAAATCCGATGGGAAACAAATTGATGGACGGAAGAGAAAAATTTTTAATGTTAGAAATACAAGATCAGCGACAGCTTTTATTGGAATTGTTAAAACTTACGATTATTGGAAATACAATGGCTGATTTAACACTAATTGGTAGTGCGCAAAAAGCAGGGGTTACATTAATTGGCAAAGATATTACCGCGCTTAATGAGTTTACATTGATTAATCAATCCATTACCGGTATCTATGAGAATGAGATTGATTTATTGACGGTATGAGTTGGCGGACCGTCGTTATTTCCAGCAATGCCAAGCTGGATTACCAGCTTGGCTATCTGGTAGTCCGGCGAAGAGATGTGGTAAAAATTCATATCAGCGAAATCGAAATTTTACTCGTGGAGTCGACAGCGGTATCATTGACGGCCGTGTTGTTAAGTGAGCTGACAAAGAAGAAGATTAAGGTTATCTTTTGCGATGAAAAAAGGAATCCCTCGTCTGAATTGATTCCTTATTACGGTTGTTATGATGCCACCGCAAAATTGCGCGCGCAATTGCGATGGGAGGAAAAGTCCAAAACGGATGTCTGGACCGTGATTGTGAAAGAAAAAATTCGCAAACAGGCGGAGTATTTGGAACAGTTAGGGCGGGAGGAGGCGCAGATGCTATATCGGTATATCGAGGAGATCAGGCCGGGGGATACGACCAACCGGGAGGGACATGCCGCAAAAGTTTACTTTAACGCTGTGTTTGGCATGGATTTTACGCGGACTTCCGAGAACAGTATCAATGCGGCGCTCAATTACGGCTACGGCATTTTGCTTTCCGCGTTTAACCGTGAAATCGTGGCAAATGGCTTTTTGACGCAGCTTGGACTGTTTCACGATAATACATTTAATCCGTTTAATTTTGCTTCTGATTTGATGGAGCCGTTTCGGCCGTTGGTTGACGGCATTGTGCGGAAATTGAAACCGACATTATTTGAACATGAGGAGAAAATGGTTATGCTTGGGGTGATGCAGCGAGAAGTGATTATCGGCGGGCGAAAAGAGTTCGTCAACAATGCCATCAAGATATACAGTCGCAGCGTGTTTGACGCATTGATGGAACGAGACGCTTCTTTGGTAAAAAGTTATCAATATGAGTTATAGATATATGAGGATACTGGTATTTTTTGATCTGCCGGTCACGACGGAGGCGGCGCGGCGGGAATATAGGCGCTTCCGCAAGTATTTGATTAAGAGCGGTTTTATGATGCTGCAGGAGTCTGTCTATTGTAAGCTGGCACAAAATGCTGCTGCCGGTGATGCGATAACGGACAGCGTGCGAAAAAATAAACCTGCCGACGGACTGGTGCAATTGCTTAAAGTCACTGAGAAACAGTATGCCAAAATGGAATTTATTGTTGGAGAGCGAAAATGTGATGTGCTTGACACGGATGAGCGTTTGGTAATTTTATAAACAATTAAATAAGTGGCGGATATCATTTTTCTGTGATGAAAGAGGGTTTGATGCTATTGTAAATGATGGTAGTCTTTGTATTTGAAAATTGTTTTGTGAACAAGTGGGATTTTCGGTATTTTTATATTGTCAATCGCGTCGTCTATTTTGATATGACAGTATCCATTTGTGTTTCTATAACGGCTTTTTTGGATATAAGCAGTTGTAATAATTTTTAAAAGAAGTGAGGTATTATGAGGTTTGTGCATCCAGAATATCATCTTGATATCAAGATGGCGGAAAATCAGATTACCATTGTGGTTGTAGAGTCACCACAAGTATTTGCAGATGTTATTCAGGAGATTTTTGCACAGATACAGGGGAAAGAGGGATTGTTTGTATTGTCTGATCGTGATAAGACAATCACTATTAGTAAGGAAGCAGAGATGATTTTTCATCCCTTTGCTCTGGACTGTAACGAGAAGAGGATGCAACAAAAACTTTATCAGGCTGTATCTGCTGTTGCGGAGGAAGAATTTGTTTCTGAGACGGTAGAAATAAATGCACATGTGGTTTCCTACCTGGATGAACTGTTGGCAAAGCTACCATATGGATTAACATTTGAGCTGGAGATGAATGTAAGTGGTCTTTTAAAGTTATATGCGGTGAGAGTGGAGTGTTCCGCAGAAAATCTGCTTGAGCAGGTGGTAAATTACTTGCGTTGCTTACAGACATTTTGCCATACCGCGGTGGTGTTTTTTGTAAATTTAAAAACTTATCTCAACGAGAGCGAGTTACTGCTTTTGTATCAATTTGTGTATTGTAATAAGATACAGGTCATTCTGTTGGAAAATATGCAGAGGGAACCATTGCAGGGCGAAAATATTTGCATTTTGGATAAGGATATGTGTATAATTGAGTTGTAAAAAGCTTACAGCGCATTGTCGGTGTGTGAAGCTCGGCGAGAATCTAGGAATTTGAGGTTTGAGAGTCTTGTAAGTTTTGAAGGGTGGAAACC
>CANONN010000095.1 GCA_947567625.1 uncultured Roseburia sp.
CAATTTCAGGTGTTCGGTTAAACTTAAAAATCCTCGCAAAGTGCGTAAACTCAAGAACTTCTACGAATCCTTCCTTTGTAGACAACATGCGACTTCCACATGCACCGTCCCCGGAAACATATCAACCATACACATTTTTTCCACCACATACCCCCCAGCCTGCAACGCCTCCAAATCTCTCGCCAGACTGCTAGGCTTACAGGAAATGTAGATCATACGTGGCACCTGAAACTGTATGATTTTGCCCAATGCCTTGGGATGGATGCCATCGCGGGGCGGGTCGAGCACAATATAATCCGGCCTGTCCGAAAGGGCATCAATTGCCTTTAACACATCACCGCAGATAAATTCACAATTATGCAGCCCATTTAAGACAGCATTTTCTTTTGCCGCCTCCACGGCCTCCGCCACGATCTCGACGCCGACCACTTTTTTGGCTACGGAGGCAAGCATCTGCGCGATTGTCCCTGTGCCGGAATACAGATCATACACCACGTTCTGGTCCGTCAAATCATCGCCGATAAACTGTCGGACGGTGTCATAGAGCACCTCCGCTCCCAGAGAATTGGTTTGAAAAAAGGAGAACGGTGTGATTTTAAACCGCAGGCCCAACAATTCCTCAAAAAAATAAGCCTGTCCCTGCAAAATATCCGTCCCCTGATCACAGACTGCATCCGCCACACTGTCATTCCTCGTATGTAGCACACCGGTGAGACTGCCGTCATACCGCTGCGCCGACAGAATATCACACCAGCCCTGTAAAATTTGCCGTTCATCGCCGACGGCATACTGATTATCCTCGCCCTCTTGTCCCGTACCGCACCACTGCGTCGTGGTTACCAGGTCTACGAGAATATCCCCCGTTTTTACCGCCTTGCGCACCAGAAGATGGCGCAGATAGCCCGTGTGCCGCTGTTTATGATAAAATGGCATCTTCTTGTCCTGAAAATATGCCAGTGTAACACGCAGGATTGTCCGAAAATCCTCGTCAACAATCTGACATTCCGGCACGCTCACCACATCGTAAAAGCTGTTTCGCCTGTGCATCCCCAGTGCCAGGGGGCCGTCTTTATATTCATCGCCAAATGAAAACTCCATCTTATTGCGGTATTCGTTCTTTCTTGGACTCTCTTTGATGCCCCAATATTCATATATCCTGTTTTCCGGCAAAATCGCTTCATCCAGTAACTTTTTTACCTGCGCTTCTTTAAGCGCCAGCTGTTTCTCATACGGCAGGCTCTGATAATTGCAGCCGCCGCAGATTCCATCGTAACGGCAGGCTGACTGTCCGAGCTGCAACGGAGACGGTTCTAATCGTTCCAGCAGTCTACCCTCACATTTTCCCTTTCTTTTCTTATTGACCAAAACCCGCACTCTTTGGCCAGGAATGGTATTCTTCACCACGACGGGCGTTTTGTCCTCCGCAAAGACAATGCCCTTGTTGGGAAAATCCACATGATCTACGATGCCCTCTAAAATCTGTCCTTTTTTCAACTTAAAACTCCTCCATTATGTTAGTGTACTGACCTGTTTCTATTTCCCCAAATGACTGGTGGGAATTTGCATCTGCCACGTTGGCTCGAATCGACGATGCCACCGCAGCGCCTCATTCAGCCGCCTTGCAGACTGAAAACTTATCTGCATCATTTAGCAGAGCATATAATTACCGGTTTTACATTCGTTTAGCCGTTCTGCGAGCAAGAATTTACGACCATTTCGTAATGTATCCTCTGCCCCGCATATTCGGAGAATGTTTCTTTCGTCTTTTTCACAAATTGAAAACCTGCGCTTTCATAGGTGCGCTGCGCGGGAACGCAAACTTCATTTGTCCAGACAACTATCTTTTTTGCGCCCTGTGCCATAATGCGTTGAACTGCCTCTTGCATCTGCCGTTTTCCATAGCCTTTTCCTTTATATTTTGTCAAAATACAGTTGTGTCCGATTTCTGTCGAATCAGGTAAGTTGGTCGGATTCCAAGAAACAAACCCGATAGGCTTTCCTTCCAAGACTGTCATAAAACCGCTAAAATCAGCAATACGGGGATTATCATAAAAAAAATCATCAAATTTTTGCCATTGGTCATGCCAATTATATTCAAATCTTGGTTCAAAAGAATATCCGTCTTTTAGAAGATTTGCAAGTGTTCCACGCGAAAATTCTGTGATCTTATGATTTCAATATCCATGTTGTCCTCCACAAGTCCCGATGTAATATATTTGATTATAAAGTATTTGTCTGCTGCCCGCAATGCATATTTACTGTCCCATTTTCACCGGGTCACAATTCCGAAAAGGGAGTTATTTTTTGTGCCGCTTTGCAACTTGTTTCGCACTTTGGTAATCGATACGCCCAACGCCGCAATCTCTATAAAGTAAAAAACAAAGGGTTGTATCAGCAGCCCTCGCTGCCTCTACAACCCTTTTCTGACTTTAATCTTCTGCTTTCTCGTCAGCCGCTGCTTCCTCTTTCTCCTCTTTCGGAGCAGCCGCTTCTTCTTCCTCGTCTTCAAAGAAATCATCCTCGAAATCGTCTTCAAAGTCATCTTCAAAATCTTCCAGATAATCAGGAGTAAAGAAACGATAGATTCCGTATGCCGCCGCCGCTAACGCCGCCACGATACCGATAATTGCAAAAATCCAAACAACTTTGGAATTTCTCTTTTCTTCCTTATCCTTTTTGTTAAGAAGCTCATTGATTTTTGTCATGTTGATTAATTCCTCCATCTTGTTCATAGTGGAAACCTCCTCCGCTTATTCTATATGCAAAAAAACATAGATGTTTTTTAAAACATATTTGTTTTTAAACATTTCTGTTTCTTAAAAACATTTCTGTTTTTAAACATTTCTGTTTTTCAAACATTTTTGTTTTTCAAACATTTCTGTTTTTCAAACATTTCTGTTTCTTAAAACATTTCTGTTTTTCAAACATTTCTGTTTCTTAAAACATTTTTGTTTTTCAAACATTTCTGTTCCTTAAAACTTTCTGTTTTTCAAACATTTTTGTTTTTCAAACATTTCTGTTTTTTTACAGTATATTCTCTGATAACATTACTTTTTCATTATAGCATATGTTTCCCCATTCGCCTATAAAAAATTTATAAATTTACCAAATTTAATAAATTTTTCATAGGCCGTGAAATCTTTGCGGAATACGCGCCATCGTCTTTGACGTCCGTATAGGCGGGCACATGCCAAGCAGACATTCGTACAAGGTCACCTGTAACTGTTCCATTAGGCGGGCACACCACCCGCCAGAAGGCGTTCGACCAATTTTACGCACTCCGCCGCATCCTTCGAGTAACCGTCCGCCCCGATCTCTTCGGCAAAGCTCTCCGTGATCGCCGCCCCTCCGATGATTACCTTGCAGGCAGCGCCTTTTTCTTTTACCAGCTCCACCACGTCCTTCATGCGCATCATCGTCGTCGTCATCAACGCAGACAGTCCTATAATCTTTGCCTGCTCCCGCACTGCCGTTTCCACGATCGAGGCAGCCGGCACATCTTTTCCCATGTCGATCACACGGTAGCCGTAATTTTTTAACATCAAAACCACAAGATTCTTGCCGATATCATGGATATCGCCCTCCACCGTCGCCATGACAATGGTCGCTTTTTCCTCGGCGCTCTCACGCTCCAGCATGGGTTCCAAATACTCGATTGCCAGTTTCATTGTATTGGCTGAGGAAATGAGCTGCGGCAGGAAATATTTCTTTCTGTCAAAGAGTGCACCGACCTCATTGATGGCGGCAATGAGATGATCGCTCACCACTACCTCCGGCGACAAACCGGTCTTTAGAAGTCTCTTGACCTCATCCACCACCGTATTCTTATTTCCCTTCAGCACCGCCACGTACACCGGGCTTTTCTCGTCTATTAACGCTTCTCCTCCTGCCCATGCTCCTATCGCGTTTGGCGAAACGCCAGGCTCATTTCCATTAGATGGTACACCGAGCCTTTCTCCTCCTGTAGACAATCCCGTCCGGTTTGGCGAAACGCCAGATTCTTTTCCATTAGTCGTTGCACCCGGCAATTCTCCTCCCGCATACGCTCCCGTCCGGTTTGGCCAAGCGCCAGGTTCTTTCCCATTGGCCGTTTCACCAGGCAATTCTCCTCCTACATACGTTCCCGTCCGGTTTGGCGAAATGCCAGGTTCTTTTCCATTAGATGGTACACCGAGCTTTTCTCCTCCTGCATATATCCCCGTCCGGTTTGGCGAAACATCCGGGCTTCCCTGGAATGTCGCACGGTCTGCCTGTTCTCTCGCCCTCATCTGCTCCATGCGGGCATTTTTTTCCGCCAAGAGATTCATCCGCTCGATATAGCGGATATCACTTTCCGGCCTGTTTTGCAGCATATCGGAGGCAAAAGCCGCATTCATCAACATTTCCTGCGCGGGATTGGCAATCGCCATCGTCAGCCCGTTTGCGATCGCCATCGTCAAAAACGCGGTGTTGACATTGGCACGCTCCGGCAGACCAAAAGAGATATTGGACAGGCCGCAGACCGTCGGCAGGTGCAGTTCTTTTTTGCAGTAGGCAAATGTCTCAAAACATTCCAGCGCCGCCCTGGGATTTGCGCCGATCGTGGCTACCAGGCCGTCCACAATAATATCCTCCCGCGCCATACCGATTCTTTGCGCTTCGTCCACAATCCGTCGGATAATGGAATGTTTTTCCTCGGCGCCCTCCGGCAGACCGGCATCCGATAACGGCAGCAGAATAAACATTGCCCCGTATTTCTTGGCCACCGGAAGCAAATGCTCCAGCTTTTCTTTTTCCAGTGAGATCGAATTGATCAGCGCCCGCCCCGGATAGATGCGCAGCGCCTGTTCGATCACGTCCACATGGCTGGAATCGATACAGAGCGGGCAATCCACCGTGGAGGTTACCTCGTAGACGGTATCCAACATCATCTGCCGCTCGTCTATGCCGTTCATCCCCATGTTAATATCGAGAATATCGGCACCGTTTTCTTCCTGTTCCATCGCCATGGTGCGGACCAGATCAAGGCTGCCCTCCCGCAATTGTGCCTGTAATTTCTTCTTACCGGTAGGATTGATGCGCTCGCCGATCACCATAAATCTGCCGTCGAGCGCAATCTCCACCGCTTTGCGCTCGGAGGTTACGATTCTGCGCCTCTGTTCTAAAGGTTTGGCCGCCCGCATACCGGCAACCGCGTCTTTTAAGGCCCTGATATGCTCCGGCGTTGTCCCACAGCACCCGCCGATAACGGACGCCCCGGCCTCTACCAGCTTTTTCCCCACCGCGGCAAACTCCTTTGGCGCCGTCTTATATACCGTGACACCGTCCCAAAGCTCCGGCATGCCCGCGTTCGGTTTAGCCAGAATCGGTATCTGCGCATACTGCGCCATCCGTGCCACCGGCGCAAGCATCGCCTCCGGTCCGGTGGAACAATTCATGCCCACGGCGTCCACTCCCAGACTCTGCAAAACGACCACCGCGACTTCCGGCGGCGTTCCGTAAAGTGTCCTTCCATCCTCATTGTATGTCAAAGAAACCATGACCGGCAGGTCGCAAATTTCACGAATCGCCAAAACTGCGGCGCGGCACTCCTGCAAACTCATCATGGTCTCCACAATAAACAAATCCGCGCCCGCATTCACAATGACCCTGGCCTGTTCCCGGTAGATCTCTACCAATTCCTCAAACATCATCTCGCCGAGCGGATACAACTGCCGGCCGGTCATCGTCAAATCTCCCGCCACAAGCGCCCCATTCTGCGCCGCCCGCCTCGTTAGCTCCACCAGACTGGTATTCATGGAAACCAGCTTGTCCCCCAGTCCGTATTCTTCTAATTTTATGCGGTTTGCCGTGAATGTCGGCGCCAGCAGAATATCGGTTCCGGCCTCCACATAGCGCCGCTGTAGATCGATCATAATGTCTGGATGCTCTAAAATCCACTGTTCCGGGCATACCCCTACCGGCATACCCGCTCTCTGCAAATTTGTGCCCGTTGCGCCATCCAACAGCACCGGTCCGTTTCTGAACAGGTTACGAAAATCCTCTCTTGTCATTCCTGCCTCCGTTTCATCAAGTCCGTATCCATGGTTGTTTACTCACAATCATTATCATGTGCAGTCCGGTTCTTTCTATGTAAAAATAAAGTAGTTGTTTTTAACCTGACAACATCCGTTTTCATTATGCGCATCTGTGCTTCCAATGTCAAGAACATCTTGCTTGCTATCAGCTCTGTCGTATCAGTTCAGCTCAGGACTTTGCACTCGCTGCAAAGTCCGTAAGAACGCGTATATCTGGCCAAGCGGGAATCCGGCTCTTTGGCGAAGACAAACTTTAAATGTGCCGGATTCC
>CANONN010000096.1 GCA_947567625.1 uncultured Roseburia sp.
CAGGTTTTACAAGACCTGCAAGTACTTTTACTGATATTCAACTGTCAAACTCCCGAGCAGCCGCAAAACTCCATACAACGCAGCCATATTTGCACTTGCAAGTCGTGAAATTGTCTCTCTGTCTCAATCATAGATAGTGGTTGACAAGCGGGAATTGCAGCTTTTATAATAAGGATTATAATAAAATAAGAACGGTTGAATCGGTTCATCTGCATAACCAAATTCAGCCGTGTGAGCAGGAGGTAACTTTCAAATGAAAAGCATTCGTACCAAAATCACCGTATGTCTTATTCTGACTGTTCTGATCGGATTGGTCGCATCCGGCTCTTCCAGCATCGCTCTCAATTACAACAGCACCATGTCTACGGTAGAGCAGATGATGAGCCAGACGGCAGTCCTGGCCGCAGGACGTGCCCAGCAGGAGCTGGCAGTCTATAAGAATGTTGTCATGGAGGTGGGATGTATTCCGCAGCTGTCCGACCCGGAAGTGCCGACGGAGGAAAAGCAGGCTATCATCGACGAGCGCGTTTCCATGCACGGTTTTCGGAGAGGAAACATTGTCGGCGCGGATGGTATCAGCATTTTCGACGGAAATGATTATTCGGACCGTGAATATGTTCGTCAGGCTATGCAGGGAAATGTTTTTGTTTCGGAGCCTTTGATCAGCAAGATCACGGGGGAGCTGTCCATTATGGTAGCGGCGCCCTTATATTCAGAAGGAACTTATGGGGAATCCATTGTCGGCGTCGTCTACTTCGTTCCCCATGAAACCTTTTTGAACGACATTGTATCAGCCATTCAGATCGGTGAAAACAGCAGGGCATACATGATCAATAAGTCCGGCGACACGATCGCCGACATCACGCTTGACACCATCACCGTTCAAAATATCGAAGCGGAAGCGCAGAGCGACCCGTCGCTGCAGGAGCTGGCAGCGATTCATGCCGATATGCGTCAGGCGAAAAACGGCTTTGGGAGCTATACCCACGGGGAAGATAAAATGTTCGCAGCCTATGCTCCCGTGCTGGATACAGACGGCTGGAGTATCGCAGTGACCGCGCCGCAGATTAATTATCTTGCATCCACAAGGGATGCAATGGTCATCAATATCACAGTGATTTTAGTCTCCGTATTGATTTCCGTGATCGTTGCCCTGCTATTGGCTCTCAACATCGGCAAGCCTATGAAAGCCTGTGTGAATCGGATGAAGCTGCTTGTGGAGGGTGATTTGGAGACGCCGATGCCCAGGATTACCAACCGGGATGAAACCGGTGTGCTGGTCAGATCGACCGAAACTCTGGTGGAGGGCCTGCGCACGGTCATCAACGACATCAGCTATTTGCTCAATGAAATGGCACATCAGAACCTGGACGTCCATACCAAACACGAGGACGTGTATGTCGGCAGTTTTCAGAGTATTTTGCGTTCTATGCGCAATATGAGAATTGAGCTCAGCGGCGCCATGCAACAGGTCAATCGCTCCGCCGAGGGTGTGGCAAATGCCAGCAATCAGTTATCATCCAGCGCGCAGACGCTCAGTCAGGGCACTACAGAACAGGCCAGCTCCGTACAGGAACTGGCGGCGAGAATCAGTATAATTTCCGAGGAGGTAAAAAATACGGCGGGCGGCGCTTTAGACGTCAGGAGCCAGACGCATCAGACCGGCGAAGAAGTTTTCCTGTGCAACCAAAAGATGCAGAATCTGGTAGAAGCCATGGAAAAGATTCGTATCAGTTCCGAGGAGATCGAAAAGATTCTCAAGACCATTGATGATATCGCATTCCAGACAAATATCCTTGCCCTCAATGCGGCAGTGGAAGCCGCCAGAGCCGGCAGTGCGGGGAAAGGCTTTGCCGTTGTCGCGGAGGAGGTACGCGGTTTGGCCGGCAAATCTGCGGAGGCAGCCAAAAATACATCCGAGCTTATTGCGAACTCCAAGGAGGCAGTCCATATCGGCACAGACATTGCCCAAAACACGGCAGATGTTCTGCTCGGCGTCGTAAACAGTATTCAATCTGTGGTTGACGCGATCGACCATATTGCCATCGTATCCAACGAACAGTCAGAATCGGTGGAACAGGTTTCCGAAGGCATCAATCAGATTTCGGCCGTCGTCCAAAATAACAGCGCTACCGCCGAGCAAGGCGCCGCTGCCAGTGAACAGCTCTCCGCTGAGGCAATTGGCCTGAAAGAATTGGTGAACCAGTTTACGCTTGCTTCCGAATAAATGTATCATAGACGCATACAAGTACATAGAAACGATTGGTCTCAAGTGGATGCAAAAAAACCACCGCCTGAATGGCGGTGATTTTTTGTTAAGATATATTCTCCCCATCTAACTCCATATCCCAGTATTCACGAAACCGTTCAAATGATTTTGGCTCACCTTGAATAATGCTGTTATCAAAAAAATCAATAATCGTGCAAAGTTCTGTACCGCCAAATGCCACGCCTCTGATTCCGCGCCCAATGATCTGCTCATACATGATCTCACTCCGTATCGGACGCGCCAGCACAATATACTCTACTTTCGGCGCATCAAAACCGGTCGTAAGTACACCATAATTAAATAAAAACTGAATATCGCCTCTCTTAAAATCAGCGATAATTCTTCTCCTCATGCTTTCGTCAGTAGTCGAATCCACATAAGCGGAACGATAGCCCTGATGCGTCATATATAAGGAAAAATACTTTGCCTGGCGCACCGTGCAGGTGTAAACCAATGTCGGCTTTCCCTTCTCTATCTCGCAGATTCTATCCAGTATCATCTGATTATTCTTACTGTCCTCCGCAATTTTTTTTAAAAAGACATTTGGATATTCTGCATTTTCGTCTTGCTCCATCTCCTTTAAATTCTGATCCGTTAATTCATAAACATTTTGGGACCGATATAAAATATGCCTCGTTTTGGACAAATACTTTCTGTCTTTAAAATATTGCAAAGGATGATTTCTATATATGCTATCCTCCCCCTGAAATTCAGGGATAATCAAATTCGCCTCAAAGCGGCCAATCAGCTTTTTCCCCTCTTCTTCTATCTTTGTTCTCCCCGGCGTGGCGGACAGGCCGCAGATTGGGAACATGCGCCCTTTCGTTACATCAGCAGCCAGCTCTAACAATCCGTCATACATCAATGTCGACGCCCGGTGCGCCTCGTCAATAATCATCGCCCCTGTGTGACTTAAAATCTTTTTTACCATCTCTCTGTTGTCCGTCTTAAGCTGGGAGTGAAGCTTTTGAATGTTACAGACAATTACTCCGCCCTGTAAATCTTCCGGCCTGGGACTGTATTTTGAAAAATAACGGTAGATCCTTAACGGCAATATAAATTCTTTATTACTCCAAATTTCTTGTATACAGCTAATACATTGTTCACACAACTCTTCACTCTGTGCAATCCAAATCAAATATTTCTGTTCTTCAAAGCGCCTCTGCATCCATTCCAAAAATGCTTCTACGGCAATTCTTGTCTTACCACCGCCTGTGGGGAGCGATACCATACAGTTTCTATTTTCACTTTCACCGTTTAAATTTGCCAGCATCCTGTTTTTCATTCTTTTCTGGTAAGCTTTTAACTCTATCTTAGGAAGCCTTGGCATAATGTCCTCGTAATGCTTCTTAGCTTTTTGTCCACTGTTCTCCATACCTGCAAAAATTTCAGGAAAACCAACCGCCCGGACAAAATCGCCTGCATAGCCTTTTCCCTTGACCCAACGTTTACCTGCCAGAGGTTTATACATATATCCAACCGCTTCAAGCTTACGGTCCTGCGCTGGATGATTTGCGTATAACTCTTTTACCACATCCTCTGAAGCAACCCGCCGCAACAACTGCTCTTTCAGTGCTATGATCTCTTCTTTTGCTTCCGCCCTGTTTACAAACAGATCCACGCCTCTTTCTTCTACTAACAATTCGCACAATTCTCTGTGCGCCATTTTATGATGTCTCTCTATATTCTTTATGTAATGACTTCCGCAATCTGCTTCCAGCACCTTTCTAATTAGGCGCGTGGGAATATTTTTCTCTAAAATATCTACTGCTTTCTCAAAGTCTTCTTGTTCGATAAAGTTTATAATTGGCAACTCCCCCTCGTATAATAAGTTTGTAAGCAAGAAAAACAGCTTACAGACTTATTCTTTTTTTGTTAGACAGAAGGATAATTCTAAACATCCTTTCCGAAGATTCTTCTTCAATCATGCTGGTTCATCCATTCTCTGTCTATTGGTTAATAAGTTACTTTATAGTCATGGCCCCAGATGTTACAATAAGGTTCATAAGAACTGTAGCTATGGTCACTGCTCCGCAACTCCTGCAAAGCTTTTGCTATTGCCAAGAAAGCATGCAGCCGTAACGCTATGCCAGAACTTATTACACAAATGCTGCATTCCGGTATCTAGCCACCAGCAGGGTATTTCTGCCGGATAATGCTCATAACGCGAGGTTTAGGGCGGCATAGTTGCTTTTATCTATATAGATGTTTTTAGTTTACAGATTTTAACATTTATTAAGATAATTTTAGTATAAGCGCAATCTTACATATAAATCAAGCTTTTCTATCAACATTCACGAATTTTGTAGACATAATTTGCATTATGAGCAGTTTCGGGATGGGACGGTAAAATGTATTGAGGAGGAGATACCGTTTGAAGTGCCGGAGAGGTGGGCGTGGTGCAGGATAAAGCACATAGGAAATGTTGTTGGTGGCGGTACACCCAAAACAAATATAGTTGGATATTGGGATGGCAATATACCATGGATAAGCCCAGCAGATTTAAGCGGATATACCGATATGTATATTAGTTGCGGTTCAAGAAAAATCACAGAAAGCGGATTATGCCGATCATCAGCTCAGTTATTGCCCAAGGGAACAGTTTTATATTCAAGCCGTGCTCCTATTGGGTATATTGCTATCGCGCAAAATGCTATTGCAACTAATCAGGGATTTAAATCTGTTGTTCCCTATACGGGTGTGATAAGTGAATATATTTACTATTGCTTAATGGCTCGTAAAGACAACATTATAATGCGCGCAACTGGCACTACATTCAAAGAAATTTCTGGTTCTCAAATGAAGGAAACGCTAATACCTATTCCACCTTTTTTAGAGCAAAGAGAAATTTCAAATTTTGTTTTACAAATATTTAAAAATCTTACTTATATATCTAATGAACGTAATAAATTGATAAATATAATCAAATTGACCAAATCTAAAATCCTCGACCTCGCTATCTGTGGTCAACTTGTGTCACAAAATCCAGATGATGAACCTGTTTCTGTTC
>CANONN010000097.1 GCA_947567625.1 uncultured Roseburia sp.
CACAAACTCGATATGCGCAATAAAGCTAATGCGAACATAGTTCGCAATGCAGAAAAGGAGAAAATTATGGTAAAGAAGATTGCAAACAATAACATGGATGAGGCGTTAAAGAGTAAGGCAGCAGTCGTGGATTTTTCCGCAACCTGGTGCGGCCCTTGCAAGATGCTGGCGCCGGTTTTGGACGGTGTCGCAGAGGAGTACGCAGGCAAGGTAGATTTTTTTAATGCCGACACCGATGAAAATACTGCGCTCGCACAACAGTACGGCATCACGAATATTCCGGCACTGATCTTTTTAAAAGATGGCAAACCGGTGGCGCAGAATGTCGGATTTGTGCCCAAGGATGCCTTAAAGGGGTGGATCGACGCGCAGTTGTAACAGTTTGGCCTGCAACTGCGCATTTGCTGCGCAGTTAGCCGCCAGTAGTGCCTAATAGCAGGGAATCCGCTCTTTTGCCGCAGGCAAACTTTAAATGGAACGGTTTATGTAACAGTGAAGCCGCAGGCTGAAATGTTACGCGCAGTTGGTAACAGTTCAGCTCAGATCTTTGCACTCGCTGCAAAGTCCGTAAGAACGCGTATATCTAGCCAAGCGGGAATCCGGATCTTTGTCGAAGACAAACTTTAAATGAGCCGGATTCCGTAACTATGAAGCCGAAAGCTGAATAGCTACGCGCAGTTGGCATAAGAGACGCGAAAATACTTGAAAATGTATGGGATGGAACGTATAATAGAGATTGTTTGGTATTTACAGACTTCTGTAAATTTGAGAAATGTGCAGAGTTCAGCACAGTAAGATGAGGAATAAATGGGGAATCCTATGAAAAAGAAATGTGCGGAATGTACATTGCTTCTCGTTATGTTTGCTTTTTGCATCTGTGTGGGCGGCGGCCACGCTGTAATGACTGTGGAAGCGGGTAACCATGAGGAGAGAGCAAAGGAAGATTTGACGCAGGTATATCGCATGATTTTAAACGGCGTCACCGGAGAGTTTTTGGCCGGACATGAAGTGGACGAAGCTTTTTTGTGCTGGTTCGAGGCAAAATACGGACAGGCTGCCGTCAAAAGCCTCGCGGCGCATGTGCTCGACGGTGAGATGGAGCCGCAGCTGTGGTATCAGCTGACCGGAAGTACGATGCATGTTCTGTGGCTTTCTTACTGCCAGGATACCGGTTTTCAACGCTATCAGCTCCGTGATGTGCAGCAGCTTAACAGTCGTGACAGCGGAGAGACGGTGCTTAGTTTCACCGGTGATTTTAATCTTGCCGAAGGCTGGTGTACGACCGAGTATATGAAAGAACAGCCCGGCGGTATCAGGGACTGTTTTTCGCAGGATTTGCTGGCCTGCATGAATGAAGCCGACATTCTTATGATGAATAACGAATTTGTTTACAGTGAAGGCGGCGCGGCATTGCCGGGCAAGACCTATACGTTCCGTGCCCTGCCCGAGCGGGCAAAGCTGATGCAGGAGTTTGGCACGGATATTGTGACGCTGGCAAATAATCATGTTTACGATTATGGGGATGAGGGGCTTTTGGATACGATATCTTATCTAAAAGAGCAAGGCATTACTTATTTTGGAGCCGGCGCTGATATTGAGGAGGCATCGCGGATAATTTATTATGTTGCCAACGGCAGAAAGATTGCGTTTGTCACAGCCACCGAGATTGAGCGCACGACGAAGTTTACGCGGGAAGCTGGGGAGGATAGCGCCGGCGTGATGAAGACGCTTGACCCGCAGCGGTTTACAGAACTCATCGCAAAGGCCAAGAAAAACAGCGATTATTGCATTGCAGTGGTTCATTGGGGACCGGAGGGGGCACTGATGTATGACGGGGAACAGTATAAGCTCGCGGAGCGCTTTGTACTGGCGGGCGCCGATGCCGTCATCGGCGGGCATCCGCACCGTCTGCAGGGAGCCGGCTTTATCCAGGGCGCGCCGGTAGCTTACAGCCTGGGCAATTTCTGGTTTTCAACGGGAACGCTGTACACGACTGTGGCACAGCTTACGATCGATGAAGCGGGTGACCTTACGCTCCGCTATGTGCCGTGTATACAGAGAGATCTTAAGACATCCATGATAACCGAGGAAGAGGAGTTGGAGCGGTATTATCAATACTTGGCGTCGGTTTCCGTCGGTGTGGGCATAGATTCGGACGGAAGGCTTTATGACAAGTCGGCGGACGACTATGACGCCGGCAGCGTGCGGTATGATTCTGATCTCTGTGAGACGCAGGTGCTTGGGGCAAGAGATTTGGACGGACGTGTCATAGATATTGTTGGCAACCTCAAATAAATATTACAATCACGTTAGAAAAGAAAAGAGAGGATAATAAGATGAGCAAAAAACCTACCGTATTAATGATTTTGGACGGCTTCGGCTTAAACGAAAAAACAGAGGGCAACGCAGTGGCGCAGGCTAAAACGCCGGTCATTGACGGGCTGATGAGGGATTATCCCTATGTGAAGGGATACGCCAGCGGCCTTGCCGTGGGACTTCCCGACGGACAGATGGGGAACTCCGAGGTAGGGCATCTGAATATGGGAGCGGGAAGAATCGTTTACCAGGAGCTTACCCGTATCACCAAAGAGATTGAGGATGGTGACTTTTTCAAAAACGAGGCATTATTGAAAGGTATCGCGAATGTAAAAGCGAACCATTCCGATCTCCACTTGTACGGACTGCTCTCGGACGGCGGCGTACACAGCCATAACACACATTTATATGGCTTGTTGGAGCTGGCAAAGAGGGAGGGCGTACAAAATGTATATGTACACTGCTTCCTCGACGGGCGTGACACTGCCCCGACCTCTGGAAAAGGGTTTGTGGAAGCGCTGGAAGCGAAAATGGCCGAGATCGGTGTGGGCAAGATCGCGTCCATTTCGGGCCGTTATTATGTGATGGACAGGGATAATCGCTGGGATCGTGTGCAGAGGGCTTACGATGCGCTGACAAAAGGGGAAGGCGTACAGGCGGATTCGGCGGTAGCCGCCATGGAGGCGTCCTATGCTAAGGATGTGACGGACGAATTTTTCGAGCCGACAGTCATTATGGAAAACGGTGCGCCGCGCGCGACGATCAAAGACCAGGACACCGTAATATTCTTTAATTTCCGGCCGGACCGTGCAAGAGAGATAACGAGAGCGTTCTGTGCGGATGAATTTGACGGATTTGACAGAGGAAAAAGAAAAGACGTTACTTATATTTGCTTTACCGAGTATGATGTCACGATTCCCAATAAGGAGATTGCATTCCATAAAGTAGAGTTGAAAAATACATTTGGCCAGTATCTTGCGGCGCACGGCAAGACGCAGGCGAGAATTGCCGAGACGGAGAAATATGCACATGTTACATTTTTCTTCAACGGCGGCGTGGAGGAGCCAAATGAGGGGGAGGACAGAATCCTTGTGAAATCGCCGAAAGTGGCAACTTATGATTTGCAGCCGCAGATGAGCGCGCCGGAGGTGTGCGATAAGCTTTGCGAGGCGATACGCTCCGATCAATATGATGTGATTATTATCAATTTTGCAAATCCCGATATGGTAGGACACACAGGAATCATGGAGGCTGCCGTGAAGGCGGTGGAGACGGTTGACACTTGCGTTGGAAAAGCGGTGGAGGCTTTAAAGGAAGCTGGCGGGCAGATGTTTCTGTGTGCCGACCATGGAAATGCGGAGCAGCTTGTGGATTATGAGACAGGAGCGCCGTTTACCGCACATACGACGAATCCGGTGCCGTTTATCCTGATCAATGCCGACCCGGCATATACGCTGCGGGAAAACGGATGCCTGGCCGATATTATTCCTACCATGATCGAGCTGATGGGCATGAAGCAGCCCGAAGAGATGACGGGGAAATCCTTGCTGATCAAAAAATAAAGGCGAACCATAAATGCAACAGTGAAATTTGCGAAAAGGGGCTGTTGCAAAAGTAGATAAATAATCTACTGGAGCAGCAGCTCCGTTTTTATGCCCTGAAAACAGAAAACGGACTCCGAAGAGTCCGCAATCCATGGTATAATAAGATATGTCAAGTAAATTAAAATACCATAAAAATTATACCGAATTCGGCGAACCTTATCAACTGGTTTTGCCATTAAATTTGGAAGGTTTGATTCCTGATGATGATTCTGTTCGACTGTTGAGCCACGAATTGGAGGATTTAGATTACAGCTTGCTGTATCAGGCTTACTCTGCCAAAGGCAGAAATCCAGCAGTTGACCCAAAGACCATGTTCAAGATCTTAACCTATGCTTATTCTCAAAACATATATTCTTCGAGAAAAATCGAAACTGCCTGTAAACGGGACATCAACTTTATGTGGCTGCTTGCCGGACAGAAAGCCCCTGATCACAGCACCATTGCCCGTTTTCGTACCGGCTTTCTTGCAGATGCATGTGAAAATCTTTTTTACCAGATGGTAAGACGACTGGAAAAGGCAGGAGAACTGTCAAAGGAGACTGTATTTATCGACGGGACAAAGTTAGAAGCCTGCGCAAACAAATATACCTTTGTTTGGAAAAAGTCTGTGGGAAAATGGGAAGAAAAAATGTTCCAAAAGATAGAAGAAGCCAAACAACTTCTGAACAGGGAATACATGCAAAACTTTTCAATTGCGCTAGAAACAAGGACACAGGATTTACAGAAAATTGTCCGTTTTTTAGAAGAATGCTGCCAGACAGAGAGCACTGTTTTTGTCTATGGACGAGGAAAACGCAAAAGCAGAAACCAACGGTACCTGGAACTTTTCCACAGATTTTTGGAACGGCAGACCATTTATGACTGGCATACGGCAAGTTTTCAGAGCCGGAACAATTATTGTAAAACAGACCCTGATGCAACTTTTATGCACATGAAAGATGACCATATGAGGAATGCTCAGTTAAAGCCTGGATATAATGTACAGATTGCAGTAGACAGTGAATATATTGTAGCAACTGATATTTTTCAGGATCGGAATGATGTCTGGACGTTGGTTCCATTCTTAAAGACAATGGAAAAGAACCTGGGGTTCCGTTATCCAAGCATAACGGCTGATTCCGGATATGAAAGTGAGGAAGCGTATACTTATCTGAGAAGTGTAAAGCAGAAACCGTACATAAAGCCACAGACGTATGAG
>CANONN010000098.1 GCA_947567625.1 uncultured Roseburia sp.
TTTCCTCTCCGATGGTCTTGTCCGATTCCGCAATCGACACAAACCCTGCCGCCGTATCCTTCACATAGTTAAAATCTCTGGTTGGCGAAAGCGACCCCAGTTTAATCTCCTCTTTTCCCGAAAGAAGCTGGGTAATAATCGTAGGAATCACAGCCCTTGCCGACTGTCTCGGACCATAGGTATTAAACGGCCTGACAATCGAAACCGGTAAATTAAAGCTTCTGTAAAAGCTCTCCGCCAGACGGTCCGCCCCAATCTTTGTCGCGGAATAGGGAGACTGCCCCTGATAAGGGTGTTTTTCGTCAATTGGCACATACTGGGCCGTACCGTATACCTCCGAGGTGGAAGTAACCATAATCCGCTCCGTCCCCAGATCACGTGCGGCCTGCAGCACATTTAAGGTGCCTTTGATATTCGTATCCACATAGGAATCCGGCGAATGATAGCTAAACGGAATGGCGATTAACGCCGCCAGATGGAATACGCCGTTTACGCCCTTCATCGCTTCCCTCACCCCGTTGGGGTCTCGGATATCTCCTGAAAACACTTCGATTTCCTTCATTTTATCTGCAGGCAGCGCGTCCAGCCAGCCCCAAGTATTGAAAGAATTATAATAGGTAAACGCCTTTACCTGATATCCCTTCTCTACCAGCAGTTCCGTAAGATGGCTCCCGATAAAACCGTCCGCCCCTGTCACCAATACTTTTTTCACTTTCCAAGACTCCTTATTCTTTTATAGTAAATAGATAATTGCGCTATTGAGGCAATTCCACCAGCATTAAAAGTGCTATACAACGCTTTTAACTAGGCGAAAGGCCTCCGCATACTTCACGCCCGCCGCAGCGCCCCTGAACGCCGCCAGCGCTTTGATGTTCTCAATACTGCGCGGGAACGGCGGCGCCGCCAGTTCGGTATCATAGATCTCCATTGCCTGTATCTTTTTATCCATATAGTCGGTAATGTCAACATAGTAGTTGGGATAAAACGGGTTCTGCGGACTTCCGAACTCTGTTTCCGATACGATTTCCATTGTCATGATCTGTCTGACAAAAGGGAATCTGAATATTTTGGAACAGGCATAGCACCACTCGAATACTTTTTTATGATCGGAATGCACATCGTTATAGTCCGGCAAAATCAACATTTCAGGCTCCGCCTCTTTGAAAATTGCCGAAATTTTCTCGATCACATCCGAAGAATCATAAGTTTCCAATCTGGTGGTTTTCAAATTCAGATTGTATACGTTCTCAAACCGGTAAAGCTCTTCTATTTTTTTTAGCTGGATTTTTCGCTTTTCCTTAAATTCATCTGAAAATCTGCTGTCCTGCTCCGCTCCCGTAATGTTCAGCCAGCTTACGTTTTTCCCTTCCGCGGCAAACCTGAAAGCAGTTCCTCCGGCGCCCAGCGTTTCATCGTCGGGATGAGGCGATACGATTAACACATTCATAAATATTCTCCTTCTTTGAGTTCCACATCATCGCAATCTAACACTTCAATCAGATTTTCCCCTGTCTTTATTATGAAATGATTTTTCGTCATCACCTGAATCACTTTACCCGGCTCTATATTTTCATATCCGCCGCTTACGACTTCTTTTACTTTCCACACCTTGTAATCCCGGTCGTGATACACAAAATGGCTGCCCACATAAGGTTTTGTCAGTCCTCTTACCAGATTATAGATCCCTCTGCTTGACATTCTCCAGTCTATTTTCCCGTCTTCTTTTCCTCTTTTTCTCCATGTGTTTCCCTCATCAGGCGCTTGCTTTCGCATCGTTACCGTTCCTGTCTCAAAGTCCGATATGATCTTTTCCAACTGTCCCACCGCGCACATCATCACCTTATCATACAGCGACTGGGCGTCGTCTTCATACGCAATATCCACAAATTCCTGAGACAGGATATTTCCCGTATCCGCCGCAGCGTCCATCAAAAAGAGCGTGGAAGCAGTTCGCCGTAATCCCAATACCAACGCCCAGATTAAAGGATGCCGTCCCCGGTTATACGGCAGTTGAGCAGGGTGGAATCCGATACATCCTTTGGAAGGTATGGACAAGATTTCCTGATCCAGAATCTGCGACCAGCCAAGACATAAAACAAGATCAGGCTTCCTCTGCCGCATATAGTCTTTTGCCTCTTCCGTATTGATATTTTTCACATACAGGCAGTCGATATGGTTCTCTTCGCACATATCCCCAAGATCCACAAAATCGGCGTTAAATACGGATTCTTTTTTCGTGACAACGCCGACGACTTCCGCATTGATCTCTATGAGTTTTTTTAAAAACATTTCTGAGGATTTCACACAGCCAATGAAAATTATTTTCACACATTCACCTCTGTATCGTAAAAATTCTTTTGCACGGAAATTCCTTTTGTCAAAGCGGATTCCAGTATTTTTACAATCGTCTCCGAAGTCCGGGAACCCTCGTAGGGGTTCGTCTGATTCCTGCATTGTTCCCTGAAATCGGCAGACAGCGCTACGCTTAAAGCCTTTTCTATCTCTTCCGTATCATTTCCGCAATGAATCACCGACGCCGCGCAGGCGCGTCCCTTTTGCCGGTTGCCGATATCGACGGTGGGTATCCCGAAAGAAGGAACCTCTATAATGCCGCTGGAGGAATTTCCGATTACAGCGTCGCAAAACTGCAGTGCGCTCAGATAGCGAAGCTGCCCTAACGACGTGAAGGCGGCGCATCTGCCGCCGTTTTGCGCGACAAACCCGTCTATCATATTGTTGATAATCCTTCCATGGGTATCTGCATTTGCCTTGGTAAAAATCACGTTCAGTTCCTGATGCTTATTGATAACGTCAAGAATATTCGCAAACTGTTTTCCAGCATCCTCAGAACTCCTGTTTTCCAGCGTCACCGGATGATATGTCACCATAACGGCCGGGCCATCCAGCTTAAAGTGAATGGCGTTTTCCAATTCCTTTTTTGACAGGAGGGGAACTGCTTTGATATTTTCAACGCCCAACGCTCCGACGTTGTATACGCTTTCTGGCTGCTCGCCCATCTGTATCACCCGGCGGCGGTACTCCTGTGTGGCCGTGAAATGGAGCTGGCTCATTTTGGTAATCGAGTGGCGTATTGCCTCGTCGATCAATCCTTCCGTCAGTTCTCCCCCATGAATATGGGCTATCGGCACTGCCGCGATCATGGCCGCCGACGACGCCGTAAACGCCTCATACCGGTCTCCAAGAAGTATAACGACATCCGGCTTATACGCTTCAAAATAATCCGCAAATCCAATGAAAGCCACTCCCATGGATTTCGTTATGCCCGCCGCCGTATCGGAGGAAAGCAGCATTTCAATCTTAGCGGTAATGGGAAAGCCGTCTTCCTCAATTTCCCTGTAGGTCAGTCCAAATTCCGCGGACAGATGCATGCCGGTGACAACCAACTGCAGCTCCATGGTTTCCGATTGATTCACTTTAGCTATAATGGGCTTTAGCAAGCCGTATTCGGCCCGCGTTCCCGTCACGATACATACTTTTTTCATAATTCTATCAGCTCGTCCTTTGCGAAATCCCTGACCGCAGTCTTCCCTGTCACTTCCTTCCACCTCATCGGGGAAATGCCGCTTCCCGGCCTCTTCGTCGTAAGATTTTCCTCGGTAAACGGCTCCCCCGCCTGAATCGGGCGCGCCGCTACAATACTCTTGCGCACGATTTCTATATTTTTCTTTTCCGATTCAGAAGGTTGTTTTATGCCGTCTCCCATGGCGGCCTCAATATTTCTGACCGCCCTTACCATCTCGCGAAGCTGTGCAGGCTCTAAGCTTGCCCGATGATCCGGCCCTTCCATGTTTTTATCCAGCGTAAAATGTTTCTCGATCACCGCCGCCCCCAAAGCCGCCGCCGCTACGGGAACCTCGATGCCCTGTGTGTGATCCGAATATCCAGCCGCAACGCCAAGCTCCTCCCTAAGAGTAATCATTGCGCGCAAATTCACATCCTGATAAGGCGTGGGATACTCTGTATTGCAATGAAGCACGGTAATATCGCCGCTGCCGTATTCCCGCAGTACCGCTACGGCTTCTTTTATTTCCGCGAGGGTGCACATGCCGGACGAAATAATAACCCGTTTTCCGCATCTTCCCACTTCCCGCAAATAGGGATAGTTAGTCACTTCTCCTGATGGCACCTTGATGATTTCCACCCCGCACTCTATCAGATAGTGGAGGCTGTCTATATCAAAGGGCGTAGACAGAAACAGAATCTGTTTCTCCCTGCACCGGGCAATCAGCCGCTTGTGCATATCAGGCGTCAGTTCCAGCTTCTTTAACATGGTAAACTGAGACTCCTCCCGCCCGGTGGTCTGCTCCTGATAGGCCGCTTTCTTAGCGTCCCTGCGCACCAGCTTCTCCGTCTGAAAGGTCTGAAATTTCACGGCGTCCGCCCCGGCCCTTGCGGCTTCATCCACCAGTCTTTGCGCCGTCTGCAGATCGCCGTTATGATTGACTCCCGCCTCGGCAATGATAAATATCCCGCTCATAATTGTTTTACCTTTTCCCCGCTCCAAACGATACTGCGGGCTTTCACATTGCGCCGGATGGTAGTTCCGGCCCCTATCGTACTTTTATCCCCGATGCTTGTGCACTGAATCACCGTTGCGTTGGCCCCCACCAGCACGGATCTGCCCACCTTTACCTCACCGCACAGAACCGTCCCCACCGATATATGGGAAAAGTCCCCTATCTGACAGTCATGCTCCACAATGGCGCCTGTGTTGATGATACACATATCCCCTATCACCGCATTTACATTTACAATGGCTCCCTTGCCGATAAAACTGCCCTCGCCGATTCGCGCGCTGGAAGAAAGAACCGCGGAAGGATCGCAGACCACCGGAAGACTAAACCCGATCTCCTTTAATGTGTTCCAGAGCTTTTCCCTGACCTCCGACTTCCCCATATAGCCGATTCCTACAGCGGCGTTTCGGATGCCGCTGTGAAATATCCGTTCCAGGTCGTTATCGCTGCCGATAACCGGATAGCGGCTTCCCTCTTTTGCGCATACCGCATCATTGACCACATACCCCGCTATCTCGTATTTCTGTTGTCTCTCCAGAACGTCCGCAAGACTTTCCGCGTGTCCGCCCATGCCGAGA
>CANONN010000099.1 GCA_947567625.1 uncultured Roseburia sp.
CTCATTGGAGTAATTCCCAATCGGAATTACTGCTGTATTTTATTATATAATAAATTAGTAAGAGGGATTGGACAAAAGCATATTCTCCAATCCCTCTAAATAATTATTTGGATAAAAGCAGCTCATTAAAGTGATCCATCAACTCTTTGTTTGGGATCAGAACTGCTCCGTCTTCATAAGTCAGCAGGCCATAGACCACCATCGCGGAATAGATCTGCTCCCTGGAATGGATCTCCATGGAAACTGCGGCCAACTGCCCGATATCAGCCGCCACCCGTTCGCCTGATACCATTAAGACCAGATCGTCCCTCACATCCTCGATATTGTTCCTGATATAATAAAACAGCTCGTCATACGGACCCGAGCTCGTCCAGTAATTTCTAAGCTGGCTGTCGGTCAGCGCCAGCACTACAGAACGCGGATTATATAAGCGGTTCCCCGCAGCCGTATAATACCCGTCATACCAGAGCCGCAGCTCCTCCCTGCTAAACTTTGGCGTTCCCGCTTCGCTCCGGTAAATTTCATAAAGCCGGTCGACCTCCGCATCCGAAAATCCAAAATATTCACTGAATTTCTCTGCCGTGACCATGTCATACTCCACAAACATATTCAGTTCTGAACCGCTGGAATATTTGACGATCGGCAGAACGCCTGTCATATATGCAAACTCTACATATGGCTGGTCTTTTAGAAGACACTTCAAAAACAAGAGATACTCCAAAAGATACTCCTTATGTTCCTTTTCAGTTACAAATGGCATTTTAAAAACTGCATCCCATTCGTCCATCACAAACAAAAATCTATTTTTTGTCTGTTCAAATATCTTCTGCAGGACATCCCAGACAGAAACACTCTTACCCAGGTCACAATCGGGGTAAGCCGCGGTCAGATCCTCCAATATTCCTTTTTCAATCCGCTCTATATATTGTGCAAAGCTTTTACATCCTTTTATCTCTCTGCCAAAATCAATATAGATCAGATCATGCTGATTTAAATGCGCGCTGTATTCCTTCTCTTTGGATATTGCCAGACCCTCAAATATCCGCTCCTTTTCATCTGTTTTCCCGAAACGCCGAGGTCTCGTGATACAGCAATAGCGGTTTCTTTTTCCAAAATAAAACACCAGTTCCTTTAGGATCATCGTTTTGTCTACAAAATAAGGATCCCGAAGCACTTCCTTATATCTTTCATACGGCACACGGCTGTTTAAAAACATTCCCCCCATTAAACGTCCCTCCTTCCTTTTATTTTAACAGATATTATAAAGAATACAACCATCCCATTGCAGATCCCAGATATCCTTCAAAAAAGCAGAATAATCGCGCGCACAATACTCAATTATTTATAAGACGCGATAACTATTGTCGACAGTATAAATGCTTTTTCCGCGGTCGTCACAAATACTCAGGCATTAGGTAAGCACATCCACAGAACAACGATCTTCTACACATTGAAACCGGCAATAGCTACGCTGCGCTATATGCGATCCGCTTAACGCTCTCGCATGTCCACAGGGATATCATTTTTTTAGTGACTGCCAACACTTTTTATCACTTTTTTTAGTTATTTTTTTGTTGACTTTTTGATCTACATATTATATAGTAGATCAAAAAGGAGGTGCAACAGATGCTAAAATTTAAAATCAATATTGCGGACGCTTTGGGGCGCGTCGGATTTGGCGGATACGACGCAAAAAAGACTGGATATATCAGCCAAGATACGCTAAAAAAGCTGATGGCCGAGGATACCCGGGTGACGCTGGAGAGTCTAAATCGGCTCTGTGTCCTACTGGACATGGAGCTAAAAGACATCATCGCCTGGGAGATGTCCGCGGAAGACGCCGAAGACCGGAAGGCCGTTTTGTCGGAAAAGAGCAGGATCCGCGGAAAACGCAGGGAATCCGGATCGGCGGGATCCAGCGTAGGCGACAGGAATCCAGATCGGCGGAATCCAGCGTAGGCGCCGCCGGAAAAGTTTTTATAAAAGCTATTGACTATCACTTTTTAAAGTGATATAATATATATAACAACAGGGGGGAGACAAAAAAAACTACATACAGAGTAAAAAAAATTTCAGGAGGAAAAAACTTTGAGGACTTTTAAAACTTTGACAGAAGTCGCGGCCTACATCACGGATGGAGAGGACGCCAGCAAGTACCGCTGGAACAACGATGCAGGGGACTGGGACATCGAGGATATCCAGTGCAACGCCCAGATGTACGATGAGCAGTATAGCGAGTATGCCGTAGATGTCGAGACATACGACATCTACGACGGCGAATTCAAAGGCGGCGAGTGCCTTTTCCGCCGTATCGATGATGCGAAATAGTATATTTAAACAAAGGGCAAAAAAAAAATTTTAAAAAAAAGAAAGGGCGACAGAGTCGCAAAGGTGAAGAATATGTTAAGAATGTTAGAGAGCAGAGAAGGCATTAAAATTGGCATGGAAGTAAGATTTGCGGAGTTATGGGACGGAGACGGTGACGGAGAAGAGCTGTTGAACAGCGGCGCCATCGCTGTCTGGGATGAAGAGGCCGAGGAAGAGGGCATCGTTTACTTCGATGTCCTCGAGCCAGACGAGGACATTTTGAAAACCCTCGTCAGGGTAACATCT
This sequence comes from uncultured Roseburia sp., assembly GCA_947567625.1. Lineage (GTDB taxonomy): Bacteria > Bacillota > Clostridia > Lachnospirales > Lachnospiraceae > Roseburia. Next base: position 2,614 of record CANONN010000099.1, read on the forward strand.
GTATAAAAGGCGCATTTCGTGCCTTTTTTGCGTGAAAGGGAAAGCTATGACATATATAAAAGCAAAAGATAGGATTGGAACTACTGTTAATGGTTTTTACATAGAGGACGTAAAAAGAGAAAATAAGCACGCATATGCATATGTGCGCTGCCCATATTGCCATCATAAAAAATGGATGCGCATGGAAAGCGTAACAGACGGAAAATGTGTTAGTTGCGGTTGCTACAATATTCAAAATAATTTCAAAAAGCCTGTGGATATAACTGGGAAAATTTCTGGGCGGTTAAAAGCACTAGAACCCACCGGGGAAAGAGATAAAGATAATGGTTCTGTAATTTGGAAATGCGAGTGCGAATGTGGAAATATTGCGTTTGTGTCAGTATCGGATTTTTCTAGAAAACAAGTTAGAAGTTGCGGATGCCTGCTACAGGATAGCAGATCGCAAAACGGTGCAAAGGCGGCACAGCATATTAAAGATAATTTTTGTACAGATAGTACAAATATTGTTGCAATAAAGGAAAAGAAAATGCTTAAAAACAATACTTCCGGTATTCGTGGTGTTTTTTGGAGCAGCAAAGAGCAAAAATGGATTGCCCAGATAGAATTTAAAGGGAAAAATTATAGGCTTGGCGTGTTCGAGAAAAAAGAAGATGCGGCAGAGGCAAGAAAAATGGCAGAGAATGAAATGTTTAAACCTGTCATTGAGCAATGGAACCAAAATAAGATGGAGGAAAAATTAAAAGTATTAACTTCTAAGCAGAGACAAATATATAAGCTCTATTTGTCTGGAAAAAGCCAATCTAAAATCGCAAAGGAGCTTGGTGTTAGTTGCCAACGTGTTTCAGAAGCGCTAAAATCAGCAAAAAAAAGATTGCTAGATTTAGAGGAAAAAAAGAAAAAGAAACCAAGAAAACCAGAAGTAAAACCAAGAAAACCCTATAATATTACTAAACCTACGCCTCCTGCTGATTTAACTAAATATGCAAACATAGATAAAACGCTTTTATCAGAAAAACAGCAGAGAATACTAAAATATAGATTGGAAGGTAAAACAAATAAAGAAATAGCAGAGTTAGAAAACAGCAGTGCTTCCGCTGTGTCTGCTTGTGTTAATGTAATAAAAAAGAAAGCAGAACATAAAATTAAAAATTATGAGGATATTTCCATCGAGCCAAATATTAGAAAGATTTGCGGCTCCTATAGCGTAACCACAACTTTTAAAGGGAAAACATATTATGTTACAACAGCAAAAACCCTTGATGAGGCTAAGAAAATAAAACACGAGGCAGAAAATAGGAAGCAAGAAGGAACATTTTTGGAGTGGAAGGATAACATTCCAAGACAAAGAAACAATAAGAGCCATAATAAATTTAATAAACCATAGAGAACTACGGATAAAGGGTTTGTCAAGTAAAGTGTGGAGAGTGTCAGATAAACACAGCCACACAAATTTCCACCGAAAATTTGTGCCAGTATCTGTCGATACTGGTTTGATCCGGCGCATACGCGCCGGGACGCCGGTGTCCGGCGAAGACCTCCGTAAAAACCCCTTTTTACGGAATAGCAAGCAACGCACTCATGTACACACCCTCCCGTTTCTGACGAAACAGAATGTGTGCACATGAGTGCTATTTCTGAAATAAATTTCAGAAATGCTTGTTGGGGAACATCCCCAAACCCCTCCAAAATGCCTCAGGGGCATTTTGTAAAAATGTTTTGAAAAACTGGAAGGCTTTTTCTAAAATTTCTTGTAAAAATAGCGCCGTATATGGCGCTATTTTTTATTGATTATCGACTCTTTTATTTCGGCATTTTTTAATTCTTATTGCATTGTCAGATGGCGATACATTATAATACGGTCTTACGGCTGGTAAGTACGCATTTACTGTTTTTTCGGAGCAACCAGTTGCTTTTGCTATTTCTGCTTTGGTTTTACCTTCTTTTTGCATTTTAAGTATTATTTCATGCGTCTCATTTATGATAACAGAGTTTGATGACAAAATCTTTACCACTCTCTGCCAGCTGCATCCGGTT
>CANONN010000100.1 GCA_947567625.1 uncultured Roseburia sp.
TCATGGGATTGCGCACATAAGCATACTGCGCTTCGATCCTGTTGAGAAACCATTCAGAAAAATATGCAGGAATGTCGGTTCTGCGGCTTGCGCTGATGATCATAGTGTGCTCCCTTTTTGGTGCTGTGTGTGCGTGTGGCAATATGGTATATTTTAACCTGATATGGGCACTGCGGCAATAAGAAGTAACTTCGATCTGCTCTAAGCAACCCCGATAACCGTTGCGAGACGCTCATCTCTTACAGATTACGCGAGGAACCTGCAGGAACGTTACGGGCAGGTCTTACAGCAAATCCACGGAAAATTGAATCTGGTGGTCCAGACGATTTCCCTGCTCATCGTTTCAGTTCGCGGAGCGCTTCCTCCACATCAGAATAACGCTTTACACTTGTGTCGCGTGCGATCCGTTCGGCCTCCAGCATGGCGGCAACTGTTTCTTTGTTTGGCTGTTCCAGCCTGACCTCGAAGGGGAAGCCACCGACGCGGAGAGACTGGCGCAGGAAAACATTGATGGCGGTGGTCAGGTTCATGCCCAGCTCACCGTAGAGCGTTTCACACTGTTTCTTGATATCACTGTCCATACGGACACTGAAATTTGTCGTGTTAGCCATAAAAATAACTCCTTCTGCGTTTCATTGTACTGATAGTATATGCGAAATGCAAAATCAACTCGGTAGATATAAAATTCAGCAAATTATTGTATCTGCCGTATAATCTTTGGATCCTTGATCTTCCAGTTCTTGCTCCGCGGAGCATTCGTGGACAAAGATCTGCCGCTATGGTATGATAATTTCGTTGGGAAGGAAGTGGCGTCTTGGACGTTTTGGCGTTATTTCTGTCCGGTTTCCAGGAGTTTTCGGTTGGTCATATTGCGCTGGCAATCTACCTGTACGTCATCATGGACGAGCGGGGATGCCGGATGCTGAAAAAGCTGCCCGCGCTGGCATTCTCTCCGGCATTGGCAAGTATGATTCATTTAAGCCTGTATAATGTGTTCAAAGTATCCGGGCTGGTCCTATATGTTGTAATTTCCGTTGCGAACGTGCTGATGTGTACCCTGTGGGTGCGATGGGGCTGGCGGATCGGAATCTGGCGGGCATTGGCTGCCGTGTGTATGGCGGGGGTGTTTCAGATGGCAGCGTCTGTTCTGTCCGCGAGACTGTTCAGCCTGCCGGCTGCGGATGAAGATTTACAATTCGCCAGGCAGCAGCTCTATGAGCAGGAGCTGGAAGCTATTCGGCGGGAGGCCAGGGCCTTCCGGCACGACTATAAAAATATACTTGCCGGGCTGTCCGCTCAGGCCGGGGCGGGGGAACTGGATGCGCTGCTGACTTCGCTGGCTGACCTCGATGCCGGATTTGACCGGCGCGTGGGGGAGAAGATCCGGATGTCCACCCAGATCGGTAACCTGCGTATACCACAGGTGCGTGGAATCCTGCTGTCAAAGATGGCAGCCATGGGAGAGAAAGGTGTGGACTGCCGCCTGGAGGCTATCTATCCCGTGGAGCGGTTGGGGATGTGCTGGCTTCTTCGTCGCTGACGGCAGGATGCGGGATGAGTGTTCTGCTGGATGCTGACGGTAAGCCAGTCGTCACCCCCGTAAACTGAACAGATTTCCTGCCTGTCTGCATTTTAAAACAAACAGGAATCTATTATTCTGCTGTTTGCGAAAAATCTAACCGGACACTTAATACGCCGTCACAGTAGTGTGCGGTAATCGTGCCGTGCATTTGTTCAACCAGTGTTTTTGCGATAGCAAGTCCCAGACCCGTTGAGTTCCTTGCTGTTTCCACAGAAAAGAAACGGTTGAACAATTTTCCAACCTGTACATCATTTAGATTTTGCGCTGTATTTGAAAAAGTGATTTCTCCCGTTTCGGACAACACAACATTTAGATCGCCGTCGCTGTATTTCACTGCATTATTCAGAATATTACTCAATACACGCAGAAAAGCAGTTCTGTTCAAAGGGCGTATAATCTTTTTTTCAGTAATATCTATTTGCGGGGTAATGCCACTCTTAGTCAGGGCAGCATAAAATGATACAAGGCTTTGTTCTAATAGATCATTCACACATAAAGGCTCTAACTGCACAGGCTCTTGTACCGACATGATAATCGAATAGCGGAACAATTCTTCCGTTAATTGCTTTAATACTTCTGCACGGTTTTGAATAGCCATGACATAATGAGTGGCTTTTTCGGACTTTTCTTCACCCCGGAGTAAGTCCAAATATCCACAAATAGCAGTTAAGGGTGTCCGCAAATCATGGGAAATATTCGTTACGACATCTTTCAGCTCCCTGTCTCCGTCAAGGTATCGTCTGCGTTGTCTGCGGAGCAGCCGAAGCTGCTTGTTTAGGTCGGATGCCAGCAGTCGCATCTGCCTGTCGCTGGAAGATATAGAAATAAGGGTATTCGTATCTGTTTTCAGCCAGTCCGCAAGCTGTACCCGTATTTCTGCCATGCCCACTTTCAGAATATGAATTTTCACGCAGAGAATCAGAACAATGAAAGACAGAATACTGCACAAAACCCACGGTAAAAGCATGAATATACCTCCCTCTATCTCAAATCTTTCCTGCCAAACAGTATCACTCCACAGCCGCATGATAAAACAATCCACGCCAATGAAGCCGAAAACATTTCTATATAGCTTGTATGCTCGTTTAACATTCCGCTAAGCTGTAATGACTGCCCTCCGGGAATCACTTCAAAAACGATTTCATAAATTCGGCGTTTCGTTCCCTCTAAATAATCGGGATTACGAATCCATTCAGAATTGCTTCCATCGTCAATTTCACCTATCCCCAAGGACGCATCCGGAATATAATAATACTCTGATTCGTCCAGCCGGTTTGAAACAACAGTTCCAGAAAACAAAAGCAAAAATGAAAGCATAATGCAGGCAATGGCTGTAATTGTGCGGTTATGAATTAACATAGCAAAAAAACAGTAAATTGCCGTATAAGCCGCACTCAAGGCAAACACGCAAATCCCTTGTAAAAGAATCTCTGAAAGTTCAGTGTGGAAAAATCCCAAAAATGGAACGCCAACCAAAAGCGAAGAAATCAGACACCCCATGCACATAATCCATCCCGCAATAATACAAGCAAATATATTTGCAAGATAAATTTCGGAACGGTCATAGCCTGAAATAATCTTATTTCTGATTGTGCCATACTCATATTCAGCACCTATAAAAAGACTGATAAAGACGGAAAGTATAATACCAAGCACATATGTCTGTATCCAAAATGTTTCCTCTAAATAATGTACTTCTATTGTATCTTGGATTAAGCCGATTTTCTGGATAATGCAAAAAACATTCAACACCAAAAATCCTAACCAAAACACTTTATTTTTCCAAAGCCTTGCTAAATTAGCCTTTAAAAGTTTAATCATGTTTTTCACCTCCAACAAGACTGATATAAAAGCTTTCCAAACTTTCGGCGCGTTCCTGCATGGAAATCACGTCACAATTTTCTTTTGCCAGTTCAGAAATCAACAGGGACGCTTTCACTTTTGTAAACACGTTGGCAGTTGTATCGGACAAAATCTTATATTCGATTTTCATTCGGTCAAGTACACAGGCAAGTGCTTTTGTGCTGTTCACTTCCATAAATACACATTTTCTGCAAGCAGATTCCAAGTCTGCTGCACTTACTTCTTTTACAATAGTTCCATTGTCAATAAAGCCGTAGTGTGTTGCCAATTTTGCCAATTCATCAAGAATGTGGCTGGAAATCAGTACCGTTATCTGGTGTTCTCGGTTAAGTCTCAAAATTAGTTCCCGCATTTCAATAATACCTTGCGGATCAAGACCATTTACCGGCTCGTCTAACACAAGAAAGTCCGGGGCGCCACAAAGCGCAACCGCAATCCCTAACCGCTGCCGCATACCAAGAGAAAAATTTTTCGCTTTCTTTTTCCCGGTATTTTCAAGACCAACCAGCTTTAACAGCTCTTTCAGCCCGTCAAAAGAGGGCAGACCAAGAATACGGTATTGTTCTTTTAGATTTTCTTCTGCCGTCATATCAAGATAAATAGACGGTGTTTCAACAACAGCCCCCATTCTCCTGCGTGATTTATTGATTTCCTTATCCGTGCTTTTTCTCCCATACAACGTGTATTCGCCGGAAGTAGCCGCCTGCAATCCGCAGATTAAGCGAATCAGAGTTGTTTTACCAGCGCCGTTTTTCCCAACGAAGCCATAGATAGCCCCTTTTGGAATGTGCATGGAAACAGCATTTAACGCTTTGAATGTTCCATACTCTTTAGACAGGGCATTTGTAGTTA
>CANONN010000101.1 GCA_947567625.1 uncultured Roseburia sp.
ATTGTGGAAATGGGAACTTTATTGTACTGTCGCACTGTCTTACACACTGTCTCCACCATTAGATGAGCCTCTGCCGTAATTCAAAAAAAGTATACTTTTTTTGAATTACATTTCTGGACAAATTTTCCGTCAATTTTCATAAAAAAGCATCTAATTAATTGTTGATTTTTCGCCGATATAATGATAAAATAATCAAGATATCTAGATTGAAAGGCGTTCAAAAAAAGTATACTTTTTTTGAACGCCCTTTTTGCAATTGAAACTTATAATATATTGGTATCGTTCAGGTAGATAAAACGGCATACCTATCACTTGTTTTAACCATCACAACCAGCCTGCATATAGGTAGCGCGCTGCTTCTTTGCCCAGTAATAAAAAGTGGATTTTGTAAAGTTACATCGTCTTGCTGCCTCCTCCGTGGTGATCTCTTTGGCAATCCAACTGTTGTAAACTTTCAAAAACTCTTTGGTGACCGGTTTCGGCGGCCTGCCAAATTTTACCCCCTTCTGCTTTGCGGCATCAATGCCTTCTTTTTGACGGCTCCTGATATTACACCGCTCATTTTCACTGACATAACTGAGCAGCGAGAGCACCAAATCGGCGATCAGCGTTCCCATCAAGTCCTTTCCTCTCGTCGTATCGAGCAACGGCATATCGATCACCACAATATCCACTTTTTTCACCCTTGTCAAAATCCGCCACTGTTCCAATATCTCCGCGTAATTTCTTCCCAATCGGTCGATACTGGTTATGTAAAGAATGTCATTCTTCTTTAATCTTTTTAATAATCTCTGATACATCGGCCGGTTAAAGTCTTTTCCCGATTTTTTATCTACATATATGTGTTCCTTTGAAATGCACTTTTCACTCATTGCAAGCAACTGCCTGTCCTCATTTTGCTCCCTTGTACTGACCCGAACATAACCGTACATCGTACTCATCCTTCGTTCCTCCTTGTCCCTGCATATATCTGTCAACTGCTATATTCTCGTAACAGTTCAGCCTTCGGCTTCACTGTTACGGAATCCGCTCCATATTAAAGTTTGCCTGCGGCAAAGGGCGGATTCCCTGTTATTCGGCACTACTTGCTGCTAACTGCGCAGCAAATGCGCAGTTGCAGGCTGAACTGTTACATATTCTCTCACTATTTTATGTAAAAAATGGACAATTTGAAATGTATCGTTGTACCTGTTGCTCATGCTATGGCAGATATTATGTGCTTCTTTACGGGTTAAAATATGCTTCTTTTTACCAGATAAAATAGGACGATACAAAAAAATCGTGTACCATGGCATTACCCACAATACACGAAATTATATTCCCCGGTCGTTTGTTTTGATTTGCGTCCAATATTTTGACTTTGCAACGCATCCTTGATTGTCCTTCGGATTTATTTTAAATCCAATTCACCAAATGCCTGCAAAAACAAAAACTTTTTCAAAATCAGTTCCGATTTCCACCAATTGACCGCAATTTCATATTCTTTATAGTCCGTACACCAAGACCACGGAACAACAAAAGAACCGTCGGCAAGCTGCTGCTCCTTAATCAGCCTACACTCCTCCTTTACCAATTCCTGATTTTCCTCATACAAAAAGCTCTTCGGCGTATCGATATATTGAGACGGCATCGAAACATATTCTTTGCCCCAGCGCTCCACCTCCCTGCAGAGATCACAATCTACCATCTCTTGCAGACAACGCCTAAACTGCGCCATATCGGCGATAACCGCACCGTCTGCGGCTCGCACAACGTCTTCCCCAAACTGCCCAAGGCATTGATAGAGTCGCATATAACAAGATATGATATGCGTCTCTTTGATCGGGCAATGTTCAACCATATAGTCAAAGAGACGCTTCGCCATATCGCATCCCTTTCGGTATAAGCTGCTTTCTTTTTCGGCATGTGTGAGAATAAAACCCGTCAGAGCGGCGCTAGGATTTGGATTAAATTCAGTCGGCCTGTCGTGGTTTTCCCACCAGATCGCATGTGGATAATCATTATTGGAAGGTAGGGTGTTTTCCCACTGACCCGTCTTTTCGTCATATCCCTCCTTACTGTCTAAATATCTGAGTATCCCCTGTATCATCGGATGTTCATTGTCTGAGAACCCAATTTCCGCGAGAATTTCTGTCGCTTTCCATGTACCTATCGGTGTCGAATGTGGATTCCAAAAATCTGCCTATATGGCATGTCCAAATCCTCCGTCCTCATTCTGAAAAAAAGCGAGCCGCTTTAATACTTCCTCTGCACTGCCATGTTCAAAATGAAATTCCCACAATGCCATCTCTAGCGGTCTGGCATTGCGATATACAAATTCCCTGCCTTTTGTGAAATTCATCTGTGTACCTCCCAATTCATGATGCGGTTTTAAACAGCAGTTTTGCGCATTTTTTCTTAAACACATGACACACTGCGCTGTTTGTATCCCAATTCGTCATTCGTTTACACTTTACATCAGGATATCAGCACTTTCTTGTAAATATGCGACATCTTCCGCATAAGTAACCGCCTCTTTCAGGGAAATACCATGCTTTTTGCGAAAATCATTCAGCAAATGTGCCTGATCTGTGTAACCGTATTTATAGACCGCATCCAATATGTTAAAAGCTTTGTTTGCATAAACTTCCTGCCAAAGAGATTGATAGCGGATTAAGTCGATCGCTTTTTTTGGCGTAACCCCCATATTTGTTTCAAAAACACGCTCCATCTGCCTGCTGCTGATATGCAGATCTGTTGCCAGCTCTAAAACCCTTCGGTTTCCGTTCTCTTCTACGATCTTTGAAATAGCGCGCATAAACAGTGAATTTTCTCTTTGCAGTTTCAATCTCTTTAACAGATATTTTTGTGCGATCAGCACTCTTTGCCCAATCTGCTCCTGTTCATACAGAATATTTTCCATCTCCCGTTTCATTTGCTCAAAAAAGACTCCGGCGTCACAATAGCAATTTTTCGCCCCTTTCATATTTTCATCGCTGAACAGAACAACACTCCACGCATAAAAACGCACGCCGAATACGGACGTCATTCGTTCTCCTCCATACAATGACGGCGAGAAAAATGTCTGATCACAGATTCCACAAAAACTGCTCTCTATGCTATGCTCCTCATTATGCACCGCAAATATAATGTCGGCACATGTGTCCGGTATCACAATGTTACCCCCCTGCCGCCCTCGCCGACGATGAGAGAATCGGATGACGGCTTCCCCAAAAGCATCGGATGAACGGCCGCAATTCTTCACATGGGGCAATTTCTACATATTCGTCCGTACATCGCGACGGTGTTGCAGTGATTGGTCGAAATTTTTGATATATTTTCACGTCCTCTATCCCTCATGTTATCGTTCCTCATAAAAAGAACTCCTGGATATCACTTTTCCTTACACTATGTTTCCGTGCCAAAAACTCCTGGATATCACCTGTTATTGCTCTCATACATGATATCACAAACACGCGCTATTGTCTAATCGGTGCAAAAAGAATCTGGACGGTTTCCTCTGTCAGCTTTCCTTTTTTCGGCAGATAGCCGCCATCCTTGATTTCCAGTTCCCAATCCATTCTTTTCCCTTCCTTTCCGTATTTGCTAA
>CANONN010000102.1 GCA_947567625.1 uncultured Roseburia sp.
CAGCCGCGGGAGAAGTGGCAGGACAAACGGCGGATGTATGCAAAGAAGCAGCCACAGGAAAACTGACGGAACAGACGGCAGATGCACGCAAAGAAACAGCCGCGGGAGAAGTGGCAGGACAAACGGCGGATGTATGCAAAGAAGCAGCCACAGGAAAACTGACGGAACAGACGGCAGATGCACGCAAAGAAGCAGCCACAGGAAAACTGACGGAACAGACGGCAGATGCACGCAAAGAAGCGCCCGCAGGAGCGCTGACAGGGCAGACGGCAGCTTACATAAACGAGCCGCCGCAGGTCGCCGAGGGCGGGGCTTACGGGAAAAAGCAGGACGAAGCTGCGGCATCCGAGCGCTTTGTCCAGCAGAATCTATGGGACGATGGGGCTACCGGCTTTTTGACAAAGGACGCCAGACGCAGGCACAAGGTGATCGGACAGCTGTTTGAAACCTACTGGCTGATCGAATATGAGGACAAGCTGTTTATCATTGATCAGCATGCGGCGCACGAAAAAGTGCTGTATGAACAGACCATGAAGCGGCTGCGGGAGGGCGGCTTCACGGCGCAGTCCATAAGCCCGCCCATAATTTTGTCCTTAAGCCGCGGGGAGGAAGAGATGCTTACCCGCTACGGGGAGCAGATAACCCGGTTCGGCTATGAAATCGAACACTTCGGCGGCAGGGAGTATGCGCTGAACGCGTTGCCGGCAGAGTTTGAGCACGTGGATATGCGCCAGATGTTTGTGGAGCTGTTAAATGACTGCTTAAGCTTTACCGGCAGGGAGGAGCCCGAGCTGATTCTGGAGAAAGTCGCCTCGATGTCCTGCAAAGCGGCGGTGAAAGCAAACCAAAAGCTGTCTGCATCAGAGATCGGCGCGCTGCTTGACGATCTGTTAGAACTTGACAATCCCTATCACTGCCCGCACGGCCGGCCGACGATCATTTCCATGACAAAATATGAGATCGAAAAAAAATTTAAGCGGGTGATTTGAGATGTTACATAACGAAGGAAAGGGGATTTTGGTGAAAGAGAAACAACCTATGATTATCCTGGCCGGTCCCACGGCGGTGGGAAAGTCGGCGCTTGGGGTAGCGCTCGCCAAGGCGGTAAACGGGGCCGTCATATCGGCGGATTCCATGCAGGTATACAAATATATGGATATCGGCTCCGCGAAAATCAGCCGAGAGGAAATGCAGGGAGTGCCGCATTACCTGGTGGACCTCTTAGAGCCGGCGGAGGAGTTTCACGTCGTGCGCTTTGTCTCGCTCGCCAAGGAGGCGCTGTCCGAGATTTATGCAAACGGCCAGATTCCCATTGTCGTCGGAGGAACCGGGTTTTACATACAGGCGCTGCTTTATGACATTGATTTTTCCGAACAGGAGTGTGACGCCGCCTATCGGCGCGAATTAGAACAGATTGCAAGGGACCAGGGCGCAGACGCGCTGCATCGTATGCTTAAGGAGGCGGACCCCAAGGCGGCGGAGGAAATTCATGCCAACAATATCAAACGCACCATACGCGCGCTGGAGTTTTATCATCTTTCCGGGGAGAGAATATCCGCTCACAACGAGAAAGAGCGGCAAAAAAAATCCGCATATAATTTTGCCTATTTTGTGCTCAACGACGACCGCGGGAAACTGTATGAGCGCATCAACAGCCGGGTCGACCGGATGATAGAGGCGGGGCTTGTGGGCGAGGTGGAGCGTCTCAAGGAGATGGGCTGCCGCCGGGATATGGTCGCGATGCAGGGGCTTGGCTATAAAGAAATTCTGGATTATCTCGACGGCAGGGTGACACTGCCGGAGGCCGTCGACACCATCAAAAAAGAGACGCGCCATTTTGCCAAGCGGCAGCTGACATGGTTTCGCAGGGAGCGGGACGTGATCTGGCTGGGCCAACAGGAGTTTCAATATGAGCGGGAGCAGATCATGGGGCGGATGCTTGCCGTATTGCGGGAAAAAAATATTATAGAATCGGTACAGGAAACGTTTTCATCTTTAATTGACAGGCGATGGTAACAGGGCAGCTTGTCTGAACTGTTATAGGCGATGAGAAGAAAGAAATACGGCAGAAGTAAAAATACTTTCGGAAAGGATACGGTTATGTTATGATACAGCAGCAAATGAGAACACTATATAAGCAGCTTGGGATTACGGAGGAGGTCTATGCGTTTGGCGCAAGCATTGAGGAGGAGCTTAGGGAGCGCTTCGATGCGATCGACGCCATGGCAGAGTTTAACCAGTTGAAAGTGATACGGGCGATGCAAAAAAACCGGGTGAGCGCCGAATGTTTTAATCACAGTTCCGGTTACGGTTATAACGATCTGGGCAGAGATACCCTCGAGAAGGTGTATGCCTCCTGCTTTCGCGGGGAGGACGCCCTGGTGCGGCCCCAGATTACCTGCGGCACACATGCGCTGGCGCTGGCGCTTATGTCGAACCTGCGGCCCGGGGATGAACTGCTCTCCCCGGTCGGAAAGCCGTACGATACTTTGGAGGAGGTCATCGGCATAAGGCCCTCCAAAGGTTCCCTCGCCGAATACGGCGTGACGTACCGGCAGGTCGATTTGCTGCCCGACGGCGGATTCGATTACGACAAGATCAAAAAAAATATTGGGGACAAGACCAGACTGGTGACCATTCAGCGTTCCAAGGGATATGCCACAAGGCCCACGCTCTCGGTGGCAAAGATCGAAGAACTGATTGCTTTTATCAAAAACATCAAGCCGGATGTCATCTGTATGGTCGACAACTGTTACGGCGAATTTGTGGAGGAGCGGGAGCCGCTCGAGGCGGGAGCCGACATGATCGTGGGTTCCCTGATTAAAAATCCGGGCGGCGGGCTTGCTCCGATCGGCGGCTATATTGTCGGGAAAAAGGAATGTGTGGAAAATGCGGCTTACCGTCTCACTTCACCGGGCCTTGGCAAAGAAGTGGGCGCCTCCCTTGGCGTAATCCAGTCATTCTATCAGGGATTTTTCCTCGCTCCCACCGTCGTGGCCGGCGCGCTAAAGGGCGCGGTGTTCGCGGCAAATGTCTTTGAACGGCTGGGCTTAGAGGTGGTGCCAAACGGCAGCGAGAGCCGTCACGATATCATTCAGGCGGTTGCGTTCCAAAATCCCGACGCGCTGATTGCCTTTTGCGAGGGAATCCAGGCGGCGGCTCCGGTGGACAGCTATGTCACGCCTACGCCGTGGGCAATGCCCGGCTACGACAGCGATGTGATCATGGCGGCGGGCGCGTTCGTGCGGGGGTCGTCGATCGAGCTGAGCGCGGACGGTCCGCTCAAGCCGCCGTATGCAGCTTATTTCCAGGGAGGTTTGACCTGGTATCATGCAAAATTTGGAATTTTGAAAAGTTTACAAAATCTTAAAGATAGAAATCTTGTTAAGATTGGCGTATTATGATACAATATATTGTAGTTTTGGGTATCGAATCAGCGATACTGAGACGTTACGGTTTTTATCT
>CANONN010000103.1 GCA_947567625.1 uncultured Roseburia sp.
GTATTGATTTGCTCGTTCTCTTCAGGAGACACTCGAAATCCCACCGTAATATTTCTCCAACGGTTACGGTTATCCAAACTTTTTGCCGACATATTTACATCCCCGCCTTTCTGAAATCGTTTAACTTATCCGCCATATCGCTCTGTGTTGACGGAAACAAATGCGCGTAGTTATAAGTGATATTAATACTTTCATGCCCAACCCTGTCTGCGATTGCCACGGCTGAATACCCCATCTCGATTAAAAGCGAGATATGGCTATGGCGCAAATCATGAATCCTTATGCGCTTTACCCCCGCTTCTTTTGCGCCTCTGTCCATTTCATGGTGAAGATAACTCTTTGTGATTTCAAACAGCCTGTCGGTCTTTCCAACATGGTATAGCTGTTTCATATATTCCTGCATTTCTTCACAGAGAAACTGCGGCATTTTTATTACCCTGTTGCTTTTGGGCGTTTTCGGGTCTGTGATAACGTCCCTGCCGTCGATACGCTGATAGGACTTGTTGATTGTCACTATGCTTTTCTCAAAATCAAAGTCGACGGGCGTAAGAGCGAGAAGTTCTCCCTCTCGGATTCCGCACCAGTAAAGCATTTCAAACGCATAGAACGATACGGGCTTATCCATCATTGCAAAGGAAAATTTTTCATATTCTTCCTGCGTCCAGAACAGCATTTCACGCCCTTTCTCTTTCCCCATGCTCCCCGCTTTGGCGGCTGGGTTTTCCCTCAGTCCATAAAATCGGACGGCATGGTTGAAAACTGCGCTAAGCTGATTGTGGATTGTCTTAAGATATACGGGGGAATATGCCTTGCCGCTCTTATCTTTTGCTTTCAGCATTTCATTCTGCCATGAAATAATATCCCTCGGCTGGATTTCGCTGATTTTCCTCTTTTCAAAATAGGGTAGAATCTTTGTCTTTAAGATATGCTCTTTCGTGTGCCAAGTATTTTCCTTAATACGGTTTTTCATATCGACCGTATAAGTTTCCACAAAGCTCCCAAAAGTCATGTCCAAATCAGCCGTGACCTTATTTAACTGTTCCCTCTCCCACGCTAATGCTTCCCTTTTTGTTGCGAATCCCCGTTTTGTCGTCTGCTTTCGGTTGCCCTGCCAGTCGGTATAACGGTAATAGACTTTCCATGTGTTCGTTTTCGGTTCTTTGTAAACAGCCATAACCTAATCCCTCTCTTTCTTGTTTGAGCCATAGCAAGCTCTTTCTAAAAAGTACTGTTTGTTTATGCGTCCTGCTATTGTCAGAAATCCTTGCGACTTCAACTCGGCGTTCAATTTTTTCACTATTTTATAAGCATAGGACTTTGAAACGCCCAGTTCTTCCGCAACTTCCTCTACCCGCATAAAAGTCGTATCTGCCATACAATACCCCCTTTCGTTTTATTTCATATTTATCCGCCGTTTTACCCGATTTCTGTTCCTGCCCCTGCTCCAGCGGCGTGGTTTCGCTCGTTTCCTTTTCGGAAAGTCGTTGCAAAATCATATCCCAATCGGACGGTCATTCTTTTTCTAAGCATTTTTATTTAGCTTATGTCATTATACTAAGCATTTATGCTATTGTCAAGTGGTTTTGAAGAAAATATTAAACTTTTTTGTTTTATTTATATTGACTCCTGTTAAGCATATATGCTATACTATTTGCAAATACATATACAAGGAGCGATACACTATGGCTATTGGTGAAAGAATCCATTTTTTCCGCATTATGCGGGGCATGACGCAAAAATACCTGGGCATGACCGTCGGCTTTCCTGAAAAAAGCGCGGACGTTCGTTTGGCGCAATATGAAACAGGCTCCCGCAAGCCAAAAGCGGAACTTACCGCTGCGTTAGCGCAGATACTCGGCGTTTCCCCACAGGCTCTCGATATTCCCGACATTGACAGCTATATCGGACTTATGCACACCTTATTTGTACTTGAAGATATATACGGTCTTACCATCGGTGAAGCGGATGGAGAAGTCTGTTTGAAAATCAACAAGGATAAAGGAAAGGACGCCGCCGAGCTACTGAAAATGCTGTCGGCTTGGAAAGAACAGGCTGACAGGCTGTCGGCAGCGGAAATCAGCAAGGAAGAATACGACCAGTGGCGGTACAATTATCCAAAATTCGATACCACGCAAAACTGGACGAAAGTCCCTTCGCAAACGTTAAGCGATGCGCTGATTGAATCCTTTCAGGATAAGTTAAAAGACTAATAACGCAAAAAGAGCTAACAGACTTCCTCCATCAAAATCTGTTAGCTCTTTATCCTTGAATAATCTAAAATGTTGTCAAACTGTTGTCACGAAGGCTTTTCGCCTTACAAGAATCCAGTATTTATGCGGCTTCCAGCCGTTTTTGATACTACTCGAACTCAATCGTCCCCGGCGGCTTACTAGTCAGATCGTACATCACCCGATTCACCCCTCTGACCTCATTGATGATCCTGCTCATCACCTTATTCAGCACCGCATACGGCACCTCCGCCGCCTCCGCGGTCATAAAGTCGATCGTATTCACCGCCCGGAGCGCAACCGCGTAATCATAAGTCCTCTCATCCCCCATCACGCCCACACTCCTCATATTCGTGAGTGCGGCAAAATATTGTCCCACCGTCTCTTTCATCCCGGCCGCGTCCATCTCCTCCCGGTAAATGGCATCCGCATCCTGCACGATCTTCACCTTTTCGGCTGTGATCTCGCCGATGATCCGGATTCCAAGCCCTGGCCCCGGGAACGGCTGCCGGAACACAAGCCTTTCCGGAATCCCCATCTCCAGTCCGGCCTTGCGGACCTCATCCTTGAACAGGTCCCGCAGCGGCTCAATGATCTCTTTAAAATCCACATAATCCGGCAGGCCGCCCACATTGTGGTGAGACTTGATGACTGCAGACTCACCGCCCAGGCCGCTTTCTACCACATCCGGATAAATGGTTCCCTGCACAAGGAAATCAACTGCGCCGATTTTCTTTGCTTCCTCTTCAAAAACCCGGATAAATTCTTCCCCGATGATCTTCCGTTTTTCCTCCGGTTCTTCCACGCCTGCCAGTCTGTCATAAAACCGTTCCTGCGCATTGACACGGATAAAATTCAGATCATACGGACCCTCCGGGCCGAATACCGCTTCCACTTCGTCGCCTTCATTCTTGCGCAGCAGCCCATGGTCCACAAACACACAGGTCAGCTGATTTCCGATCGCCTTGGACAGCATCACAGCCGCCACAGAAGAGTCCACGCCTCCCGACAGGGCACAGAGCACCCTTCCGGTTCCCACCTTTGCCCGGATCTCCCGGATGGAGTTCTCCACAAATGCATCCATCCGCCAGTCTCCCGCGCAGCCGCATACCTGTTTCGCGAAGTTATTGATCATCTTCGTGCCCTCCTTTGTATGCAGCACCTCCGGATGAAA
>CANONN010000104.1 GCA_947567625.1 uncultured Roseburia sp.
ATACGCGTTCTTACGGACTTTGCAGCGAGTGCAAAGTCCTGAGCTGAACGGTTACCGATGTGCATCAGATAATTGCCAGGAACTATTTCAGATAAGGGGGCAGATATGGTATGATAGAAGACGGGTAACGGAATCGTTACAAAAAGCGAAAAAAGGGAGCAAAAACAGACATGGAACAATATAGCATTTTGATAGTGGAGGACGATAAGGAGATACGCGATGGAATCGAAATCCTGCTGAAAAACCAGGATTATGCAGTCTACAAGGCAGCCGACGGCATCGAGGGACTTAAAGTATTGGAAGAGCATGAAATCCATCTAGCCATTATTGATATCATGATGCCAAGGATGAACGGTATCAATATGACGATGCGGCTGCGGGAAAAATATGAATTTCCGGTGATTATGTTATCTGCAAAATCCGAGGAGACCGATAAGGTGATGGGCTTGAATATCGGGGCTGATGATTATGTAACTAAGCCCTTTACGCCGTTGGAGCTGATGGCGCGCATCAACTCCCAGCTGCGCCGTTATACCCGCTTTGCAAGCAGAAAACAGCAGGAAGGAAAAGAGGAACGCACTTACCGCGTCGGCGGCCTGGAGCTGAACGAGGACACGGTAGAGGTGTTTGTGGACGGCAGTCCGGTGAAAATGACACCGATTGAATTTAAAATCTTGGCATTGTTAATCAAAACTCCGGGGAGAGTATATTCCACCGATGAGATCTATGAGCGGGTCTGGAACGAAAAACCGATCAATACGGATACGATCATGGTACATGTGCGGAATATTCGCGATAAAATCGAGATCAACCCGAGAGAACCAGAATATTTGAAGGTGGTGTGGGGCGTTGGATACAAAATTGAAAAACAGGGGAGTTAGAAAAATTCTTACAGTTGTAGGAATCTTGGCGGTGACAGTTGGGACACTTCTGCTTTTGCCGGGCATCAATTACAGGGCGCAGGCGATGCTCGCGGGGGAAGAAGAATACGACGAAGAAATGATGAACCGTACCCTCTATAATCTGTATGCAGGCTGTTATGTGTTGTACTATGAGATTATGAATTCGGTAAACGAAGAGAGTTTGACGGATGTCTTTGAAAACGAAACACTGTTGGAAAAATGGGAGCAGGAGTCGAACGAAGCGTGGAGCGACGAGGAAATTGCACGCAGACGGACCAATTATCAGGATTTCATAAACAGCAGATTAAATGAGTGGAGTACCGGCTTTGAAGAATTGCGGGATAAGATAGAATATTACGCGGCGATCGAGGGTGTGGGGGAAAGTTCAAACAGTTTTTCGCTGGTCGAAGAGATGTCAAACGGCGAAAAGCCGTTGGGGCAGCCGGCAGAAAAGCAGCAGGGACTTTACACAGAATGTTTTGTACTGAGCTTTGATGAAAACGGAAAATTTGAAATGGCGCCTCTTTATAACACCAATCTTGACGCAGGGGATTTGATGCGTCAATTTGGAAAAATAGACCGGGAAAAGCTGCATCTTACGGAGGAAGCCGAATCCTATGATCTGGTATTTAACGGAATGAAGCCGAATCATCTGATTTTACCGCCGCAAAATCTGCAGATGGTGGTTGGCGTTCCCAATAATCGGGAGGCGGAGTCGTTATTTGGCGTAATGCATCGCCCGTCTTATTCGGCACTTTATAATGCTTATGAAGAAAGCGGGGCGGGGGTTGTATATTTCGGAGCACTGGCTGTTCTGTTGCTTTTTCTGTGCTTTATGATGAGCAGCCGTATCTGGAAATCCGGCGTGCCGCTTAAATGCCCGGGGGTGATTCCGCTTTTTGAGATCTCTGTCATCGGCGTCTTGTTTATCAGCTTTGCCTATGACATATTTGTGGATATGATAAGGGAGTGGGCCAACTATGCTTCCTACGGGGATATCATACACATGCTGTGGCATGGGACATATGCAAATCGGCTGGATTATTTTATGGCGGCCGCGCTGCTATTGTTTTTGTTTTCTCTGTGGTATTTCTTTGTCCGTATGCTGTGGCCGGTATTTTCACTTGGCCTGTGGGAATATCTCAAAGAGTACAGTCTGGTTGGCAGGGGATGCCTGTGGATAAAAAGAGTGTGGCGCAAATGCAGGGTAAAATTGTCTGGCATAAAAGAGGAAATCGGAAAGATCGATTTCAGGGAAAACGGCACAAAAACCATATTAAAGATCGTGCTTCTCAATTTCCCGATACTTGCGCTCTGCGCCTGCTGCTGGTTTTTTGGCGTCTTTTTCGTTCTCATCTATTCGATTGTACTGTTTTTCCTGTTGCAGCAGTACTATCAGAAGATCAGAACGGAATACAACAGCCTCTTAGACGGAATGAAGCAGATTGAGAACGGTAATTTTGACGTCAAATTTGCGAAAGATTTGGGCAGCTTCGAACCGATCAAGGAAGAGCTGTTTGTCTTGCAGGACGGCCTGAAAAACGCGGTGGAAAAAGAGCTAAAGAGCGAGCGCATGAAGACGGAGCTGATTACCAATGTGTCCCATGATTTAAAGACGCCGCTGACGGCGATCACGACATATGTGGAGCTGTTGAAAAAAGAAAGCATTACGGAGGAGGAGCGCAGGTCATATATTGAAATTCTGGAGAAAAAATCCTTCCGGTTAAAAGTGCTGATCGAAGATTTATTTGAGGTGAGCAAGGCGTCGAGCAACAGCATGTCTTTAAAGCTGGTGGACGTGGATATCGTCAATCTATTAAAACAAATCAGCGTGGAGCACGAAAACCGTTTTGCGGCTGCCGGATTAAAACTGCGCTTTGACGTGCCGGCTAAGAAGGTGACGGCGCCGTTAGACAGCGCCAAAACCTACCGCATTTTTGAGAATCTTTTCGTCAATGTGGGCAAATATGCCATGGAGGGAAGCCGCGTCTATGTAACGGTGAAAGCGGCAAAACAGGTGGAAATCTCCATAAAAAACATATCGGCGGAGGAGCTTTGCGTCAAACCGGAGGAATTGACGGAGCGCTTTGTGCGCGGAGACCTATCGCGGAATTCAGAAGGGTCCGGGCTTGGCCTTGCCATCGCCAAGAGCTTTACGGAGGCGCAAAACGGCACGTTTCGTCTGGACGTGGACGGTGATTTATTTAAGGTCACGATCTG
Source organism: uncultured Roseburia sp. (assembly GCA_947567625.1). Classification (GTDB taxonomy): domain Bacteria; phylum Bacillota; class Clostridia; order Lachnospirales; family Lachnospiraceae; genus Roseburia. The sequence goes on from CANONN010000104.1 coordinate 3,123, forward strand.
TTTTCCGCAAAAGAAAGCTTTGGCAGACGCAAGGGAACCGGTTACTGTGGAGATGAAAGACACAAAACAAGCGTAAAATAGCAGTGTGAAGGAACAATAAAAAGGCAATTGTAAAATTGTGCCGTGGATATGGCGTAACAGTTTCGCTCAGGACTTTGCATTCACTGCAAAGTCCGTAAGAACGCGTATATCTAGCCAAGCGGGAATCCGGCTCTTTGT
>CANONN010000105.1 GCA_947567625.1 uncultured Roseburia sp.
GGCACACCGGCGCGATACCGGCAGACGGCGGCGGCAGTTGACGAAGCTGCCCATACCAGTCCCCCAGTACCTCCCTTTTACCCTGCGATACGGGTGTTTGCGGTGCATCCCGCGTCTGCGGCGCTGCCATGCGCCGGACAGCCATGCCGGTATCGCTCGTGCCTTTGATGTGATCGGTTTGACGGACAGGGGCAGAGGTTTTCACCCCCTTTCGCTGTCCCTGGCCGCAGGCAGTCGTGGCGTGGAATGGCTGATGCAGGATGCAGTCACTTACATACTGATTATGAGCAGGAGCCTGTCCTGCTGTTTTTCAAGGTTTAATGGGTCGATGCTCAGGGAGCAAACTGGTGAAGAATACTGTCAATCGTGGCGAGGTCGTCCCCGGTAAGCTGTGCGCTTAATTTCACAAGCAGCGCAGCCTGCCGTGCTGTCAGCTTTTTGCGGTAAAGGTAAAACCCGTCCGCAATCTTGACACCGCCGCCATACCGGCCGCGTACCGTTTCGATGGGGTAGGAACACATGAGGACGGCTATATCCTGCCGGATGGTTTCTCTCGAAACCTGAAATTCAAATGCCAGGTTGCGGTATGTATCGTGCCGCCTTATGCACAGCACTTCCAGAATCGCTTCCCGACGTTCTGCATAACTCATGCGTCCACCCCCTTTCCTTTGCTCTCTGGAATAAAGGGTATAGGGTAAAGGGCAGGTGAACCTTGCCCTTTAAGAAAAAAGTTCAAAAAAATTTTTTCAGCTTGATTACACATTTTGCTACCTCCGAAAATTTGAAAATGGCTTCCAGATTTTCGGGGTGGTGGAGGTGCGCGTATCCGATGAATGAGGTAACGACACATACAAAAAACGCCGGACAGCCGCAATGACTGTCTGGCGTTTTTCTGCGCAGTGATATTTGAAGTTTGATTAGCACACTTAAATGCGTCGAATAATGCGGTTAGAAGATGCTGGAGCGGTGCAGTATGAACCGTGCTTTTTTTGATAGTATTCCCGCCGCATACCTAAAAATAAAACCATCCATAATCTGCCCCTTTCCACGGACAGACACAGATGGCATGAGAAGTAAGCCCTAATGTGAAAAGCCGTTTTTTTTATTGGCTTCACAATCAGGGCAAATTTATTTGCTTGCAAAACGCATTATAAGCACATATTTACACGCTCTATTAGGGAATTTATAGAAAGGGATGCGCACGATAGAATATAGTGGAGGTGATTAAAAATGCGTAAAAATATCTTGCAGCACATAGGGGCAATCGTCAGCGGCAAACGAAACGAAGAACATTTGACGCAACAGCAGCTTGCCCAGCAGACCGGCAGAGGACTCCGGCATATCCAGAACATCGAAAAGGGGAGGGTCAATGCGTCCGTCGAAGTCCTTGCCGATGTGATCTACCGGCTTGGCTTATCAGCAGATGTTTTGTTTTACCAGGATATGCCAAAGGTAGAACAGCAAACGAAGCAGCTATTATGCAAGTTCGCGGCCTGCACGGAGGAGGAGAGAGCGTTTCTGCTGAAAACCTTAGACTGCATGGCAGAGCAGATGCTCAGTTGGCATGAAAAAGCAGACGAGGATAAAACAGCCGAATAATGTTAAAACTCTATCTGCCAGGTTAGCTGTGCTTATTATCTCTTTGGGTTCCTATAATTCCCAATACATATAGCATACAGGAGAAAAAGCAATTTACCGGCAAGATTAGAGCAAGATTGCGGCAAGGTTTTCGCCATAGTTCGACAAAATAGAAGTGCCAAAGCAAAATGCTCTGGCACTTCCGTTTTTATTATTCACCAGCAGGAGGAATAAATTTATAGCCGATCCCTCTGGTGTTTTGGATGTAATGCTTATCGACATCCGCCAGCTTTTTGTAGATATTTCCAATATGTGAGCGAACAGTGTTTTCTCCACTGATGCCCAAATCATCACCCCATACTTGCTGATATAGCTGCCTGCGGCTAAAAATTTGGTTTGGATGTTCTGCCATATAATACAGCAGGTCAAATTCCGTGCGCGTCAGTTCTAATGGTTCGCCGTCAATAATTACATGACGATAGACTGGATTGATAATCAGCTCTGTGCCAAATACAAGCGGGCGGACTTTTTTATCTGTCAGTTTAGCATCCGAGTATAGCTGTACTAAAGAGCGTGCTTGAGCTACGCAGAGTGCGGCATCCACCGGCCGCTCCAGACAGGCATTTGCCCCAGCATGAAAAAGCGCAACTTTTTCTGATACTCTGAGTTTAGGTGTAATCACTAAAATTGGCATAAGATACGTTTCCCGTACAAGGCGAAGAAACTCTATGCTGCTGTCTACAGATAGTGGAATACATATAATAACAATGCAATATTCACTTGATAAAAGATAATTTAAGGCTTCCTTTACGGACATCGCATAGCTGACCTCCGTGCTGCTATTTGACATAAAGTCTTTTGCCGATTGGAAAAATGTCAGATCGTCACCTATAATTAATATCCGTTTTTCTATTTTCATCACCACCATTTCATGTGTATTTTTATCAATACGCGTTTTTAAATCATTCACGCTCTTGCGAAAACCGCAGTGACAGTGATGATGTCATTATCGATCTCCGCAAAAATCTCGCCGTTCATCTTACACATAAGCTGTCTGCAAATGTAAAGCCCCAGCCCGCTGCCACCAATGTTTTTCGCATTAGCGCCGCGCCAAAAGCTCTCGAAAATATGCGGCAAATCGTCCTTGCTGAGTGTACAGCCGCGATTCCTGAGCGCAATCTGGACGCATTCGTCGTCTTCGGGGAAAATCAATTCCACACTTCGGCCGTCGCCGTATTTGAGGGCATTTTCCATAATGTTTTGCAGCACTTCAACGCTCCTGCTCAAATCCCCCAAAAGCAGACAATTTTTATATTTCCTGACATTAAAGTCTGTTTTGGTAAGCGCCAGTTTTTCCCTGTAATATCCCGTGATTTTTTCAATAAGCTCCGAAAGATAAAACTCGCCCATATCCACTTCAAGGCTAAGGAAATCTTCTCTTGAAGCCGTTATGATCTGCGAAACATAGCCCTCAATCTCGTCCACCTTTTCGTTGATGTTTTCAGCGATCTCATGCTGCTTTTCCGCATCTGAATACAAATTTTTCGACAGTGCCGTCGAGTACAGTTTTATCGCGGAAAGCGGCGTTTTAATATCATGCGAAAGCGATACCAGCAGCGTTTTCTTTTCTTTCTGCATTTCCAGTTCTCGCTGCTTTTGCTGTTCGATGTTTTCGCGGAGAATATCAATTCCCCAAAGAAATT
>CANONN010000106.1 GCA_947567625.1 uncultured Roseburia sp.
CCGCTTGGCTAGATATACGCGTTCTTACGGACTTTGCAGCGAGTGCAAAGTCCTGGGCTGAACTGTTACCTCTGTCACATACAAATCACAAATTATGGTAGATTTTTTTTGCAAAGTATAGTATATTAAAAATAATTACAACTATTTTTTGTAAGTCTGCTGGTATGTGGCAGAGATGAGGGGATAAGGATGCAAAATCATCATTACTATAAGGAAGATATATTCTTTACCGAGGACAGCGGCATATTATTGGAAGAACATCAAAAAGAGATCATGGAAGTCTTGATCAGCAATATTGCAGTTGGCGTGATCGGAGGTTTCTATGAAGAGGGATATCCAATCTATTTTATCAGCCGATTTGCTTTAAATAATATTGGATATACTTTTGAGGAATTTATGGAACAGACAAATGGATATTACCAGAAGGCGATCGTGCCGCGGGATTATCCTATTTTTTTGCATAACAGACAGGAAAAACCGGAAAAGTACGAGGAGTACCGTCTCCTGCACAGAGACGGCAGAGAAGTCTGGGTGCATGAGACCTGCAGGGATTCGGTGGCAGCCGACGGCAGGAAGATGTGGATTTGTACGGTGCGCCTGATCGATTCGGAGTATCGCAGCAATCAGCTGAACCGTCAGGCGTTTCATATGTTGCAGGACAGCTTTTTTCGCATCAGCGCAATCGACCTCTCGCACAATTCGATTATCAACATGAAACTAATCGACAGCGAGATCGAGGAGGAGGCTGTCTGTGAGGGAGATTATCGCAAAGTCATTGCCAATTGTGGGAAAAACCATGTGGCGCTTGAAGACCGGGACAAATTTATCAATGTCCTGTCGGCAGAGAATCTTCTCTCCGTGTTCGCCGATTCAAGAGAGCCGATCTCTATGAATTATCATCGCCTGGTAAACGGGGTTTTAACCTGGGTGCGTTCCGAGATCGTACCGGTGGACAATTTTGATGCTCATCCGGCCGTTATGTGGTATGTGAGAAATATCTCCGAGGAGAAAGCGAGGGAGGCCGAGTATACGGACCGTCTGCTCAAGATGAATGCCGAGCTGATACATACCAAAGAGCATTTAGAGGAGGCCAACCGCAGAGTACAGGAGGCCAACGACAACCTACAGGAAGCTTATGAGACGGCAAACCGTGCCAGCAATGCGAAGACGGAATTTTTGTCGAAGATGAGCCATGATATCCGCACGCCGATGAATGCTATTCTCGGGATGATCGCAGTTGCCGAGATGCATATAGATGAGAAAGAGAGAGTTCTGGATTCTCTGCACAAGATAACCGTGTCCGGCAAACATCTGCTGGGACTGATCAATGAAATCCTTGACATGTCCAAGATTGAGAGCGGAAAAGTCAGCCTGACAGAGGATTGCTTTAATTTATCTGATATGATTAAAAATCTGTTTACGGTATTCCACTCCCAGATGGCGGCGAAGAATCTGGAGTATGCGGTCAGTGTTGCCCATATCGATCATGAGAACGTGGTGGGTGACGAGCAGCGTCTGCAACAGATTTTTATGAATATCATGGGAAATGCCATCAAGTTTACGCCGGAGGGAGGAAAGATTTCCGTTTCCATCGCGGAAAAGGAGTCTGACGTCAGCGGAAGCGGCTGTTATGAGTTCGTCTTTGCCGATACCGGCATCGGTATGGAGCAGGAATATGTCGATAAGATCTTTGAGCCGTTTTCACGGGCAAAGGATTCGAGAATCGATAAGATTGAGGGGACCGGACTTGGCATGAGTATCGCGGTCAATATCGCGCGCATGATGAACGGAGATATCAAGGTGGAGAGCACGCCGGGGAAAGGTTCTAAGTTCACGGTCAGTGTATATCTGAAGTTGGATGATATCAAACAGGAGGATATCGAAGCGTTTGCCAGGCTGCCCATTCTGGTTGTGGATGATGATAAGGACGCCTGTGAGAGTGCCTGTGAAATGCTTGGCAGTCTTTCGATGAAAGCGGAATACGTCATGAGCGGGGAGGAGGCCGTAGACAGGGTCATGAAAGCAACGGGGGACGAAGCGTTTGCCGTTGTGATACTCGACTGGAAGATGCCCGGCAAGGATGGTGTGGAGACCGCGAAAGAAATCCGCCAAAAGGCGGCGGGGGATGTCCCGATCGTGATTCTATCGGCTTATGACTGGTCGGATATCGAGCAGGAAGCGCTGGCTGTCGGCGTCAATGCGTTTATTGAAAAGCCGCTGTTTAAGTCCCGGCTGACGCATGTATTAAAGCGTGTGCTTGGCCTGACGGAGGAGCATAAGCAGGGGTCTAAGCTGGCGACTTTTCAGGAGCAGGACTTTAGCGGCAGGCGTGTGCTGCTGGTGGAGGACAATGAACTCAATATCGAGGTGGCGAGCGAGCTGCTCGACGTGGTCGGGATTCAGGTGGAGACCGCGCTCAACGGTAAGGAAGCGGTTGAAAAAGTGCAGCACGCGCCTTGCGATTACTACGATATGATCTTTATGGATATACAGATGCCGCTGATGAACGGTTATGAGGCGGCTGCGGCAATCCGCGCGTCAGGGCGCGGCGACTTGTCGTCCGTGCCGATCATTGCGATGACCGCGGATGCTTTTGAGGACGATATCAAGCGCTGCCATGCGGCCGGGATGAACGGACATATTTCCAAACCGGTAGATATTGCCAATCTCGAGCGCGTATTGCGGGAGTGGATTGTGTCATCATGATCGCAGCACTTTGGGGGCGCCTTGCATGGCGCCGCAAAGACCGAAGCCGTTTCATTCTTTACAAAAAATGCGGAGAATGATAGAATAAAAGGAGATTGTCTAAAATAAGCAATGCTTATGTAGAAAAAGCACATAGAATATCGGGACAGGATGCCGGATTATTCTGTAGGAGGAAGCCTTTATGCCAAGTTTATGGGAAGATTTTTTGACCCAGATGAGTCCTAAGAAAGACAGATACAGTAAGCCAGCGGAGCGCGCCGTGCGGTCGGCACATACGCCCGACTTGACGAAAACCCCAAAAGCGGAGGAGAAGGCTGTTTTAAAGGCAGAGCTGCCCAGAGCGCCAAGGCAGCCCAAGACACCTGTTCCAGATACAGCTCAGCCAATGCCGCCGGAGAAGATGCAAGCGTCTGGTCCTGTGGAGAGCAGGGAAGAGCCGGGTGCGATAGCCGGACATGCAAAGCCGGCCAGGGCAGAAGAACCGGAGGCGACGCCGGAGTACGCAAGGCCGACCAGGGTAGAAGAACCGGAATCTATGCCGGA
>CANONN010000107.1 GCA_947567625.1 uncultured Roseburia sp.
TTGTCACAAAGCAGGGCGGTTACATGAAAGTGACTTCGGAAGTCGGCAGGGGATCCACATTCTCTGCTTTTCTTCCCTGCAGATAATGAATTTTTTTACTGCTGTAACATTTCGCGGACATTTGGGTGCTAAGACTGAGAGAAAACGGAGAGAAAATGAAACGGAAAATTTTGTGGATTTTGCGTCTATTGAGTTGATTTTGCATTGCAAATAACATATAATAAATGTACATTGAAATGCAAAAGGAGTTGATACTATGGCCAACACAACAAATTTTAGTGTCCGCATGGACAGTGACATCAAAAAGCAGTGCGAAACGCTTTACACAGAACTGGGTATGAATTTGACTACAGCAATCAATGTGTTTCTTCGCCAGTCTCTCCGTGTTGGTGGCTTTCCCTTTGAAGTCAGGCTGGAACAGCCGAACAAAGAGACGATTGCGGCTATGCTGGAAGCAGAGCGGATTGCACGTGATCCTGGCGTAAAACACTACTCTGATGTAGAAGAAGCACTTCAGGAACTGAAAAGATGAACCGCGAGATTGTCTGGACAACACAGTTCAAAAAAGATTATAAGCTGGCACTTAAACGTCATCTGAATATTGATCTGCTGGATGATATTATCAGGGCATTATCCCGTGGTGAAACGTTACCGGAGAAGAACAAAGACCATCCGCTATCCGGTGACTGGACAGGGCACAGGGAATGTCATATCCAGCCAGCCAGATTGGTTATTAGTCTACCGAATTGAAGACGATGTGCTGGTGCTGACATTAGCCCGTACCGGAACGCACAGCGACCTGTTCGGCAAATAGCATATCGGCTGCCGTACGGAAATTTTTCCCGTGCGGTGTTTTTTATGCGCAGCCCCGTGCAGAAGAAGTATGCCGCTAAGGCGGCGCACGGGGCGTGCGGCGAGTAGGGAAAAGTCTTCCTTACTCGATTTCCATCTTCTATGATTTTTATAATAAATCTGTCCGCTGTAACATTTCGCGGACATTTGGGTTTTACAATGTCCTTATCAACAGGAAAAGGAGCATTTGATTATGAATGTATTACAAACAATCGACCTGAAAAAGTATTATGGCAGCGAGCCTAATATCACCCGCGCCCTGGACGGCGTCAGCCTGTCTGTAAAACAGGGGGAGTTTGTGGCGGTGGTAGGGACCTCCGGCAGCGGAAAATCCACCCTTCTCCACATGATGGGCGGGCTGGATACGCCGACCTCCGGAAGCGTGGTTGTCCGCGGGGATGAGCTGGCGAAAAAGAATGATGAGGAGCTGACCATCTTCCGCCGCCGCAACATCGGCTTTATCTTCCAGAACTATAACCTTGTCCCGATCCTGAATGTCTATGAAAATATTGTCCTGCCTGTGGAGCTGGACGGCGATACGGCAGATGAGAAATTCATGGATGAGATTGTGGGGATGCTTGTATTGGAAGATAAGCTTAGTAATATGCCGAACAACCTCTCCGGCGGACAGCAGCAGCGAGTCGCTATTGCACGCGCCCTGATCACCAAACCGGCCATCATTTTGGCTGACGAGCCCACCGGTAATCTGGATTCCAGAACCAGCTCCGATGTGCTGGGGCTTCTGAAACGCACCAGCATGGAGTTTGACCAGACGATTGTGATGATCACCCACAACAACGAGATCGCCCAGCTTGCCGACCGTATAGTCCGAATCGAGGACGGCAGGATTGCTGGGGGAGGTGGCAGATTATGACATGGCCTTTTGAGAACGATACCAGCCAGATTACTAAAAAGCTGGCAAAAGAAAGCATGAGAAGCGAGAAACGCCGGAACGTGATGGTGATCATCGCGGTCGCCCTGGCGGCATTCCTGCTTTGCTTTGCGGGAACTGCGACCGCTTCTCTGGCACAAATACAGCGTAGTCAGGTTGCAGATACCTATGAGGCGGTCTGGCAGGGGATTGATGAAACGGATCTTGAAATCCTGAAAAGTCAGCCGGAATTTGCCCGTGTGGGCGGCTACTATCTGCTCGGCCAGGAACCCACGGGGCAAGGGTATACAGCGTCTTATGTGTATATGGACAAGGAAATGATGGATACCGCCCGCGGCCAGATGAGGCTGCTAGAGGGCCGGGTACCTGAAAAAGCAAACGAAGTTGCTGTAAGTAAATACTTCCTTTCCACTTATGGAAATCATGCCGGAATCGGGGACACGGTGACCTTAGATACAGAGAGTTTTCATGGCGGTTATATCGTTACCGGAATTATGGACAGCGCAGGCGAAAAGGAGATGAATACCTGTCCTTTTGTTCTGTCGAAGGCTGCATTGACAGAATGGGCAGGCTTCGACTCTGCGGGATATCGTGCATATGTGCATTTTAAGAATGACACGAGACTGGATGAGGCGGCCATGACGGCTTCCTGCCGCGAGATTACGGAAAAATACGGGCTGCCGCCTGTAGGAATGAACAGCAGATATTTTGCCTATTATAAAAAAACCATAGATTTTACGGCTGTCGGCGGTATCGCATTGCTCGTCCTGATTGGCGGATATGTGGTGATCCAGAGCATTTTCCAGATCTCCGTCAACGACAAAATACAAAGCTTCGGGCAGCTTCGGATGATTGGCGCAACGAGGAAGCAGATTAAACAGATTGTAAAGCGCGAGGGGAGAAAGCTTGGCAGTATCGGGACTCTGATTGGAACAGCGCTGGGAGTATGCGGCGGATTACTCTTATTTCCCAAGAGTTTTCATGCCTTGTATTATGCGATAGCCGCTGTTTTAGCGGCAGCAGTCTGCTGGATTATGGTGTCCATTTCCATCCGCAAGCCGATGAAAATAGCTTCCGGCATTTCCCCCGTGGAGGCAGTCCGGTTTTCGCCGGAGTCAGACGCTGTACACAGGCGGAGGAAAAACAGTAGGCTTAATCCCGTTTCCATGGGAATCGCAAACTTCATGCGCGACCGTAAAAAGACAACCGCGATTGTGGCTTCTTTAAGTTTAGGCGGCATTTGTCTGTTGGTCATTGCCTCTGCTCTTTTAGCAAGATCGCCCAAGCAGTATGCGCGGCAGTTTTTTCCTGACGGGGATTATGAACTTTATCTGGATTCCGAGAAATCTGAAATTGAACTTATGACCGAAGGAAATCCGTTCGATGCCCGGTTGAAAGAAGAGATTTTGTCCATTGACGGAGTGACTGATGTCGTTGAAAAACGGGAAGCTTTTATAGGGAAGGCTGCTGTTTCGGAGGCCACGCCTGT
>CANONN010000108.1 GCA_947567625.1 uncultured Roseburia sp.
ATCTGACTGTTTTTCTGCCTTCCGACGCGTCAAGGGGCTTTTGCGGTATAAACCGTTCCTAAAGAGTAGGGAATATTTATTTCACAATCCCCTTGACACGCTATGCATATCCGGTCGGAGCGCGAATCTGAAAGTCCTGGACTATGCGCCGGATATAACACCTACCGCCTATTCTAATTTAATACAGAAAGTTCTATGCCTGGAATAGGTTCTGGATCACAGGTATAAAATGGAAAATCTTCAGCGGGCTTTACATGTAACGATCTATGGACATGAAGCGAATTTTTACGGCCGGTGGGACAATCGTGTTCCCACCAGAACAATTGACTTCCCATGCTTCCGCTCGGGCGTGCCGAAGAGGCATCATTCTCAAAAATTGTAGCCATAGAGCTTTTGAGGATTTGCGCATCTGCGTCCGAAAATCCCGTCAATTCTGCGAGCTGTGGGTAAATGGAGCCATATGCCACATAAGCACTATGATCTATTACATATTTGTTTCCCATTGTAGCACTGTCTTTTTTTCGGCTTTTGTCATCTTCCAGGTTGGTTCCTTTTGTTATGCCGATATCAATGATACTAATGATATCCAGGCTTCTTGCCTCTCCTATGCTGACAGGGCCACGTACAGGAACAGATACTCCTTGCGATCCGTCCTTAAATGCAAAGACCTGTCCAAAGGTTCGAACATCCAGCCATATACGGCAGGCCTCATTTCTAAAGGCATCGGGATCTTTTCTTTTTATGCACTCATTCAGGGGAGGCTGTGCTTTTACACGGGCACCTATGGAAAAAAGTCCATCTGTGACACGTGAGTCCTCAATTATAAGGACTTTTTCGCCGTAATCCGCAAAACGATTGCGAATTTTATGCTTAAGGCATACATCTGTGATGTATCCATATCCATCGTAATCCTGTCTGGGGCGATTCCCGTTAAGGGGATCGCCATTAGGATTACAAAACTGGGCGGATATTACAAGTGCAAAATCAATTTTATTCATTAAATATATCCCCTTTCTTATTTTATCAGACCCAAAAGTCTGGCAAACATAAGTCTGTTATGATCAGGGCATTTGCGGCTCCCAGATGACCAGTTTTCGATTGTGCGCTTGGGAATACAGAATTTATCAGAAAATTGTACCTGGGTGAGTTTTGACGCTGATATTATATCTTTAAAACTCATATGTGCCACAGTGTGAATGGTGGCGAGTGTTTCAGTAACCTTCTGCACATCTGGATTGATGTCATCAAACCAGTCAGGATATCCGTATTCTGCTATGTATATGTCCTTGTCTGGCTGCGCAAGAGCGTCCTGCCAGAGTTTAGCAAATAGTTTATCGTTCATTTTTACAATCCTCCCTGTATTTTTTTCTCTTTTTTTCGTATTTTTCCAAATCGCGGTTATAGCCTCTCCGGATGTCCGATATACATTGCTGCAATTTTTTTTGTTCTGCACGGCAGTAGTCGGAGCATACATTTGTTGGGGTGTTGCTCGTAAAAGGCGTAAGGCAGTATATGCAGACTTTTTGTGTCTGGATGCGACGCTTCTTTTTTTGGGCATCTTGTCCAGAGGTATGGTGGTATTCCTTTTTGTGGATGCGCTGCCATTCCAGGACACCTTTATGTTGACATTCATCCGAACAATATTTTTGTCGTCCGGAGACTACCGTATACTCTTGGCCGCAGACGGTACACTTGTCAAGACTGCCAATCGGTCTCATTGTGCCGTTTCTTTTGTGCTTCTTTTGAGTTTCTTTGCGTGCTGCAAACGCGCAGTTGGGACAGCGTTTAGCTCTGGGACCGCCAAAAAACTCAATACCACAGTCCTGACAGACTCGTATCCTGATCACTGTGTCAGATTTTCTGAGTTTTGCGCAATCCGGGCAATAATGACAATCCGTACCGCCGAAAAACTCAATACCACAGTCCTGACAGAGTTTTTTAGTCCTGCTTACCATATAATGGCCTCCAGTTTCGCAGGAATAGCGTTTTCGACGGCTTTTCTTCCCACTAGTCTTATAGCTGCCGATTTACTCATTAGTTCACGCTCTCTGAAATCATATTCCTCTGCCTGCAGCCATTCCTGTGCCTGCGATTCTGTTTCGAATGGACCATATACAATATGATTCCATTGTCCAAAATCATATTTGCTACTAACTCCATACATGCTATTTTTTCTTTTTCTCATTTTTGTTTCCTCCATATTAACCTGGTGTTCCTTCTGTCCTTTGATATATTTATTATACCACTCAATGGGTGGTATGTCAATGTTTTTTTTCAAACTTATCAAAATTAATTTTGAAAGGAGTGTGGAAATGGAAAATTTTTTACATTATACAATCACAGAGTATGCTTTGCTTATGGCATTGGCATAACTCAACAAGGGCAAATTTCCGTCTTTGTGTAGGTAATTTTAGTTGACTATCAAAATTAAATATGATATAATAATATCAAAATTAATTTTGATAGGAGTATGGAAAATGGAAAATTTTTTATGTTACACAATCACTGAAAAGGAATTTTACAAACAACAGAATAGTCAGAATTATGAGCAGGTAAAAAAATTATTGGAGGAAGTTGGCGTGATGTTGAGTGTCGAAAATGGAGAATTATCTTTATTCGTTGTCCAGGAACTTTACAACGTAGTCAAAAAAAGGAATGCTGGCAGACACAGGGACATTTTATTTCACCAGGAGGGAGGCCAGAAAGATTACACAAAGCGCTATGACTATGCTGATATTGTGTTTATGATGCAGACCATGACAGATAAGGAAATATGTGAAAGTACAGGGATTCCGCAGGCGACATTTTATAGGCATAAAAAAGTGATGAAAGAAAGCGGGTACTATAAATCATTAAATATGTGCCGTTTAAAGGATTTGGAATATTTACAGTCTGTCAGTGGTGGAAATGTACCTTTTTAAAGTAACTATCATAATTAAATTTGATAACTTGGCTGATCTGACTGTTTTTCTGCCTTCCGACGCGTCAAGGGGCTTTTGCGGTATAAACCGTTCCTAAAGAGCAGGGAATATTTATTCCACAATCCCCTTGACACGCCCTGTATACAAGTAAAGCAGATTAAACCGTAATTCCCGTAAGTTAATTCCAACCACATTTGCCTTAATATACTTCAACC
>CANONN010000109.1 GCA_947567625.1 uncultured Roseburia sp.
CACAGGTCTATTTTAAATCTCTTTTATCAGGATGAACTGGATCTGCTGTTTGGTTTCCAGGGTGATATCCCAATAAAGAGCGACACAATCTATAAAGAGTTATTCCGAATACCCCTGTGCTGTATCGCTCCCGCTGCACATCCTTATGCTGCAAGGTCAGAGCTTGCAAAAGAGGAATTATACTTGGAGAATATTGTTGTCTGCAACTCCTATGCGATTCCTTCTAAAGTTGCGGAAATGCAAAATCAGGTTTCACAGCATATTCCACCGGAATCCACCTATATGTGTGAAAACCTGCAGGTGCTTCTTACGCTTGTCAGGGCCGGCTACGGCTGCTCTGTCCTTCCGCAGATGAATTTTGTAAACTCGGATATTCGTGCAATTCCTTTAACAGGCAGTGAGCCTTTGTCCTATGGTGTCTTTTCTAAGAAAAGCTCCCAAAGCCCTCTTCTGAAAAAATTTATTTCCATTGTGACAAATATTTCCTACAGTTAACAATCGCGCAGGAGGCTAACCATTCGTTGATCAGCCGTCCTCTCACCACTGTGAGTATAATGAAATGATTTCGTTAAGACGGTTAGAAGCAGCGAAACAGGCTGCTGTTACGATATATGAGTTTTGTATGGAGTGTAAAATACCAGTGTTAATTTATGGCGATACAGCAGACCGATCACCGATAGAAAGAATGTCAGTGTATTCCTATATTGACTGGGAAGAACCGGGACTAAATGATAAATATTCTCTTATGGCAATTCAGAGCCATAGTAATAACAGGGACAGAATAGCGCTTCGGATTCTTGCAGAAAAGCTGGTAAAGATGCCGCAGACAACAAAACTGTTGACTAGCGTCAGTGACGGACAGCCGAAAGCCATGTCGGATTATACCGGAAAAACAGCCATCGATGATATGATAAAGCGAGGAGATGAAAATTATGGACTGCGCACCGTTTGGACATTGGAAAGATTGAAAATATTCAATTTTATGTCTGTCCGAACTGCGGAAACATTTTGACAAGTACAGGTAAAGCAGATATTTCTCTGAATTTCAACGTTTCGAGGCTCAATCGCATTGCAGCCCTTGCTGCGAGCCTTAGAACTTCTCTTCACACTTATCTTTCCCAAACATCGCTCATGAAGAAGAATCAGGCATCTCCCCACGAAGCCACTTCCCGCTCATGAACCGCATCGAGAAGATGAACGCTCTGACAATCCAGTCCACGAATATTCCAATCCACACCCCCATCAGTCCAAAATGAAATACTCTTACGAGAAAAATGCAGAGCCCCACACGGCAGCACCACATACTGCTGACAGAAACGACCATAGAAAACTTAGCGTCACCGGCTGCCCTGAACCCGTAGGGCAAACCAAACGCGCCTACCCACACCAGCGGTTTTACGACCGTCATTGCGGCGACCATCTCAAAACACATCCTGGCCGCATCGGGCTCCATGCCGCTGATCCATGTCACCGGCTTTGTGACTGCGAGAACCAGATAACAGGATACCAGTACGCCTATCCATGCGATACCCATCAGTTTTACGACATAATATTTTGCTTCTTCTTTTCTGCGCGCGCCGATGCACTGTCCTGCTACCGTCATAAGCCCGATGCCCACGCTATTACTGAAAATGCCGTTTACCAATTCAAGAATATCTGTCATGGCCTGTGCCGATATTGCCACCGTTCCCATTGTCGAAACCGTGGACTGGACAGCGAGTTTTCCGAACTGGAACATTCCGTTTTCAATGCCAGCAGGAACGCCGATCGCCATGATCGCCAAGATCAGCTTCATATCCGGGCGGATTTTGAAATAGTCCCTTACGATGATCGTCTGGCCCGGCTTTCTCAGGCAGTAATAAATCACAACGGTGCTGAAAACTCTTGAAAAAAGCGTTGCCAGCGCGGCGCCCATGACCCCCCACTGAAAACCATAGATGAAAAGGGCGTTTCCCGTAACGTTTATCATATTGGATACAACAGATACTTTCGTCGGAAACTTTGAATTGCCCGATGCCCTGTAAAATGCCGCTCCCGCACTGAACAACCCCAAAAAGGGATAGGAAATAACGGTTATCATAAAATAAAACAAAGCATTTTCCATAACGGAATCTTCAACCGTCCCGAATATCAGCCGCAGCAGCCGCTCCCCGCCTGCTATGCAAAAGAATGTAATCGAGAGCGAGATCACGAACACCGTAAGCACGACCTGTCCCGCCGCCCGGCTGCTCTCCTTTTTGTTCCCGCTGCCGATATACCGGGAGCAGACAATCGCCGCACCGGCCGCAAGCGCCGAAAATATCTGTATGACAAGATTATTGATCGAGTCCACAAGCGCCACCGCCGATATCGCTTCGCTGCCGACGGTCGAGACCATCATCGTATCCGCCATTCCCATCAGAGAGTTCAAAAACTGCTCTATGACAATCGGCAGAATCAGCCGGCATAAGGTCTTGTTGTCAAATAAAAGATTGTTCCAGTCGATTTGTTTTTTATCATATAATTTCATACATAATATTTTATCCTAAATATCCGTTAAAAGCAATCAACTGCTGGTTCTCCAATTTTTCATTCTCTGACCATAATTTATTCTTTCTGCTCACTCTTTCCAGGAATTTCAAGAACATTTGTTCGTAAAACTAGTGTACTGTATCATTGATATTTAGCGTATCTGTCACCTCTGTTATGAG
>CANONN010000110.1 GCA_947567625.1 uncultured Roseburia sp.
ACCAGAGCTTCCTATCCAGGGATAGAAGTCAATATGAATGATTTTTCCGATCAGGCGCTGACGCTTGCGGCCATCGCGCCGTTTGCCGACGCGCCGGTAGAGATCAGCGGAATCGGACATATTCGCGGACAGGAATCGGACCGGCTCGCCGTTATTGTGAAAGAATTGACAAAGCTTGGCGTCCGCTGCGAGGAAAAAGAGACGGCGGTCACGATTTTTCCGGGGACGCCGCATGCGGGCGAGATTGATACCTACGACGATCACCGGGTGGCGATGGCATTTTCCCTGATCGGACTGCGCGTTGCGGGCATTGTAATCAGGGACCCGCTGTGCTGCCGGAAAACATTTGAACATTATTTCGACGTGTTGACGGAACTGACGGCCGGATAAGGTTGCTAAAGGGTTTGCGGGAGCAGTAGCGAGAGGTCGAGAACGATAGATAAGAGCCTTGCTAAAGCAGTAGCGAGAAGACGAGAACGATAGATAAGAGTCGTGTGAAAGCAGTAGCGAGAGGTCGAGAATGATAGATAAGAGCCTTGCTAAAGCAGTAGCGAGAAGACGAGAACGATAGATAAGAGTCGTGTGAAAGCAGTAGCGAGAGGTCGAGAATGATAGATAAGAGCCGTGTGAAAGCAGGAACGAGAAGACGAGAACGATAGATAAGAGCCATGCTAAAGCAGTAGCGAGAGGTCGAGAACGATAGATAGAGCCGTGTGAAAGCAGGAACGAGAAGACGAGAATGATGGATAAGGTGCCTGCAGAAACAGGGGTGAGACGTGAAACAGAGGTGAGACGTCAGAAAGCGATAGATAAGGTGTCTGCGGGAGCAGGAGCGAGACGTCAGAGAGCGATAGTGAAGCGACAGGAAAGGAAGAAAATGCATGTATAAGATATTAAAGCAGGAGGGCCGCGCCAAGCGGGCCGTTTTTCACACGCCGCACGGCGAGATACAGACGCCGGTTTTTATGAATGTCGGTACGGCTGCGGCAATCAAGGGCGCGGTGTCCACGGAGGATTTGGAACAGATCAAATGCCAGGTGGAGCTGTCAAACACATACCATCTGCATGTGCGGCCGGGTGACCGGCTGATCAAAGAGATGGGCGGACTGCACCGGTTTATGTCCTGGGAGCGCCCGATACTGACGGATTCCGGCGGATTTCAGGTGTTTTCCCTGGCGGGGCTGCGCAAAATCAAGGAGGAGGGGGTCTATTTTCATTCTCATATCGACGGGGCCAAGATTTTTATGGGACCGGAGGAGAGTATGCAGATTCAGTCCAATCTCGGCTCCACGATCGCCATGGCGTTTGACGAGTGCGCGCCTGCGCTGGCGGACAGAAGCTATGTCGAAAATTCGGTCGAGCGGACAACCCGCTGGCTTATGCGCTGTAAAAATAAAATGGCTGAGCTGAACGCTTCCCCGGATACCGTAAATCCAAAACAGTTTTTGTTCGGCATCAATCAGGGAGCAATCTTTTCGGATTTGCGCATCGACCACGCGAAACGGATTGCGGAGCTGGAACTCGACGGATATGCGGTCGGCGGGCTCGCCGTGGGGGAGAGCCATGAGGAGATGTATCACATCCTGGATGAGGTAGTGGGGCATCTGCCGAAGGAGAAGCCGACATACCTGATGGGGGTGGGAACGCCTGCCAATATCTTAGAGGGCGTCGAGCGGGGCATTGATTTTTTTGACTGCGTCTATCCTTCGAGAAACGGGCGCCACGGCCATGTGTATACCAATCAGGGCAAGCGCAATCTTTTCAATCAAAAATACGAAAAAGACAAAAGGCCGATTGAGGAAGGATGCCAATGTCCGACATGCAGGCGCTACAGCAGGGCTTATGTGCGCCATCTTCTAAAGGCAAAGGAAATGCTTGGCATGCGCCTTTGCGTGCTGCACAATCTCTATTTTTACAATACGATGATGGAGGAAATCAGGGGGGCGCTTGATACCGGAACATTTCGATCTTATAAGGAAGAAAAGCTCTATGGCATGGGTCAGATCGACCGTGAAAAGGAGCAGGAGGATGTGCGGTAATTTGACATGCCGCTTTTTTGGGTATATACTGTTTTCGATAATCTGGTGAGAGTGACAGAGGATGAGGAGGATTGATATGAAAAAAGCGCTGGTGATCGGGGCCGGTCCGGCGGGGTTGACGGCTGCATATGAACTGCTGACCAAATCAGACGATATTGAGGTTGTAGTGCTCGAGGAGAGCGATTGCTTTGGCGGCATATCGAGAACGGTCGAGTATAAGGGAAACCGCATGGATATGGGCGGCCACCGCTTTTTTTCTAAGATGCCGGAGGTCAATGCCTGGTGGGAGCGGATGCTTCCGATGCAGGGAAAGCTGGCGTTGGATGATATTTTGCTGGACAATAAAAAAACGCTGGCAGAGGGGGGGCCAAACCCGCAGGAGACAGAGCGCGTTATGCTGCTTCGGCGGCGTATATCCCGTATCTTGTTTGACTCCAAATTTTATGACTATCCGATTTCGTTAAAGCCGGAGACATTCAAAAATATGGGGTTTTGCAATACGATGAAAGTCGGGTTTAGCTATCTGGCGTCGTTGGTACATAAATTGCCGGAAGACAATCTTGAG